>CAYJDA010000017.1:0-49462 GCA_964368815.1 uncultured Oscillospiraceae bacterium | reverse complement strand
ATATAATATAGTTAATACAGAAAATTCATATTACTCGAACTTGCCACACTGAGAAATATCGAGTTTTTGCTCGCAAAATTACAAACGAAGTGCGTTAATCAATATTTCCAATAGCTCCGGCTTTGCCGGAGACTATTTATAGACCAGATGGGAGTAAGCTGAAATGAAAATAGAGACAAATAGATTAATATTAATACCTGTTACGCAAAAATACACCTCTGATATTTTTGAAAATTTTACAGAAGATGTAACAATATATATGTTTCCCTGCCCTGCAAAAGAAATTAGCGAAACTGAAAACATCGTTGAAAGTTGGGTAAAACAACGCATAAATAAAACAGATTATGTATATGCAATTACACTTAAAGAAAATTCAGAGTTTTTAGGTTTAGTAGGGCTACACAACTTAAATAATAACATTCCAGAACTTGGAATATGGACGAAAGTTCATTCACACGGCAATCATTACGGTAGGGAAGCAATAGGAGGACTTATCGAGCTTGCAAAAAAACAAGGATATACAAAGTTAATTTATCCTGTTGATAAGAAAAACATTGCAAGCAAAAAAATACCACTATTCTATGGAGGAAAACTGATTGATAGCAATAAACTTGTCGCAACCCCTGACGGTAGAACACTTGACGAAGAAGTATATGAGATTGTTCTTTAACAAAACTAATGTGCAGTTACAGGTATAAATTAGTAACTTTATTTCATCACAGAAAATAGTTATTACCCACAGCATATCAAAATTATAGTATTAATTTTCAAGGCATAGCTTCGGCTGTGCCTTGTTTTGTGTAGAAAGTGCCGGCTTAATTTGATATATAATTGAACTAATATTTTTGTTAGTTCATATGTTTTAATGTACTTAAAATTATTTATCATCTAATTTTTTTTGTTATGTATAGATAAAAATATTTAAATGACATTAAATAAAGGCAATATCTATTTACATTTAAACAAATGTATGTTAAAATTTTAACAAAGTTAAAGATGAGGTTTGCTAAATGAAAATTAAAGTGTGTATCGGCAGTTCATGTCATTTAAAAGGTTCAAAGATAGTAGTTGAGAAAATCCAAGAGCTGATAAAAGCACATCAACTGCATGAAAAAATTGATTTATCGGGTGCATTTTGTATGTCAAAATGTCAAGATGGCGTATGTGTTTCGATAGACGATGCTATACATTCTGTGAAGCCGGAAGTTACAGAGATATTTTTTGAAAAAGAAATAATACAAAAAATATAGTCAGGAAGAAGAGTGAGTATGGCTGAATATTTAAAACTTAAAAAATCAAATTGCAAAAACTGCTATAAATGTATACGTTGCTGCCCTGTTAAGTCTATTCGTTTTTCAGGCGGCCAAGCAAATATTGTTGGTAACGAATGTATTTTGTGCGGTCAGTGCTTTGTGAATTGCCCACAAAATGCAAAAGAAATTGACAGTAGTATAGAGGCTACAAAAGTGCATATATACTCAGATTCACCAGTGATTGCCTCAATTGCACCGTCTTTTATTGCAAATTATAATGGTGCGGGAATAAAAACACTCGAAAAAGCATTAAAAAAACTTGGATTTCACCACGTGGAAGAAACAGCGATAGGTGCAACGATCGTTAAAAACGCTTATGAAAAAATGATAACTGAGGACAGGAAAAATATACTCATCACCTCTTCTTGTCACTCGGTAAATTTGCTTATCCAAAAATATTATCAAAATGCACTACCCTATCTTGCAAATGTTGTGTCTCCTATGCAAGCACATGCACTTGATATTAAAAAGAGATATCCTGATGCAAAGGTAATTTTCATAGGGCCCTGCGTTGCAAAAAAAGATGAGGCCGGACATTATCAAGGAATAGTGGACGAAGCTTTAACCTTTGAGGAGCTTAGCCAATGGCTTGACGAAGAAGATATAAAGATAGATGTAAATATGCAAAAAGATGATATCGAAGAAAGCTTAGCAAGATTTTTTCCTACTACCGGTGGTATACTTAAAACAATAACTAACAAAGACTCTGATTACTCGTATTTTGCAGTAGACGGAGCCGAAAATTGCATGAAAGTTTTAGATGAAATCCTTGAAGGCAATTTGGAAAAATGCTTTATAGAAATGTCTGCTTGTGTAGGTAGCTGCATCGGTGGCCCTGTTATGGAAAAAAGCAGAAAAAATTCTATATCTGATAACTTAAGTATTAGTAGTTATGCCGGTAAAAAAGATTTTGCGGTAGCCCCTTTGTCTGTTGAGGTTATGCAAAAAAACTTTATTGCGATAGAGAGACAAAGCTTTATGCCATCAAAAATCGATATTGCTAATATACTTAAACAAATAGGAAAAGAAACAGAGGCAGACGAACTTAACTGTGGTTCATGTGGTTATAACTCTTGCCGAGAAAAAGCCGAAGCTGTGTACTATGGCAAAGCAGACCTTACCATGTGTCTGCCGTTTTTAAATGAAAAAGCAGAATCTTTCTCTGAGTTAATAGTAAATAATTCACCAAATGCAATCATGGTATTAAATGATAACTTAGAGGTGCAAAAAGCAAATCTTTCCGCAGTCAAACTATTAAATTTAAGGTCTCAAAATGATATTTTAGGTGAGCAAATTATTAAGGTTTTAGACCCCACAGACTTTATTACGGTTAGAAACACCGGCGTTTCTATTAAGGATAAGAAGGTGTATTTAACAGAATATAATAAGCATATACATCGAACTATTATTTTCGACAAACAATATAAAATGCTTGTATGCATTATGAGGGATATTACGGAAGATGAGGAAGAAAGGGCTAAAAAAGACGCTATAAGCCGCAAAACTATCGACACCACAGACAAGGTTATAGAAAAGCAAATGAAGGTTGTGCATGAAATAGCCTCTTTACTTGGAGAGACTGCTGCTGAAACTAAAATCGCACTTACCAAGCTAAAGGAGTCGATAAAAAATGACTAATTTGTGCCCTGACATTGGTTTTAACAGTTTAAATAAGTACTCGGAAGAATTATGCGGAGATCAAGTTTGCACTATCGAGGGCGTTGATGGTTCTACGACGATAGTTTTAGCAGACGGACTCGGTAGCGGTGTTAAAGCAAATATACTTGCTACGCTAACATCAAAAATTATTTCAACCATGATATCTGAGGGCTTAAGCATCACCGACTGTGTTGAAACAATTGCCGAAACACTGCCGGTATGTGCCGTAAGAGGTGTGGCATACTCTACCTTTACAATTTTAAGGATACTAAACGGAAATAAAGAAGCCGAAATTATACAGTATGACAATCCAAGAGTTATACTTTTCCGCGACTCTAAACAAGTCGAATTTTCTTATACAGAAACAATCATCAGCGGCAAAAAAATTTTAATGTCTAAAGTTAACCTTTTTGAGAACGACACCTTTTTTTTAATGAGCGATGGATGCATTCATGCGGGAGTTGGAAGTCTTTTAAATTTTGGTTGGGACAGAGCTGATATAGTTAAATATATGGAGCCGCTTTGCCATGTTGGGTTTACGGCGAAAACGCTCAACACGATCCTCTTAAATGAGTGCTACTCGCTGTATGGAGGACGACCCGGAGACGACACCACGGTTTGCACTGTTAAAATGCGAAAAAGAGTACCTATGAACTTAATAATAGGCCCTCCGTCTAACAGAAACGATGCGGACAGGATGATGTCTCTATTTTTTGCAAAGGAAGGCAAACACATAGTTTGTGGAGGCACAACCTCGCGAATAGCGGCAAAATTCTTGTCCAAAGAACTAATACCTTCTCTTGATTTTGTAAGCACTGATGTGCCTCCTACAGCGAAAATAGAAGGTGTAGACCTTGTTACGGAAGGAATTATTACTATTAATAAAGTTTTAACTTATGTTAAAGACTATCTAGATGAAAACAATCTATATTCAGAATGGAGCAGTAAAACTGATGGTGCCTCTTCTATTGCAAGATTGCTTTTTGAAGAAGCTACCGACATAAACTTCTATGTAGGTAGGGCTGTTAATCCCGCACATCAAAATCCGGATTTACCGATTAATTTTAATATAAAAATGCAGCTTATAGATGAGCTTGCAGATTATCTTGAAAAGATTGGGAAAAAAATAAATGTTAGCTGCTTTTAGAAAGGAGTGCAACTTTAAATGAAAAAATTTGATACAAAAGTTCAATACATAAAATATAAAGTATTAAGAGAGGTGGCAAAACATGCCTGGAATGACACTCTGCTTGAAAACATTACAGATATACCAAAGCAAATTATTACAGGAAAAGAGTCCACCATGCGTTGCTGTGTATACAAAGAAAGGGCAATTTTAGCAGAAAGAGTAAAAATAGCTATGGGTGGAGATAAATCCAACTCCAATGTTATAGAGGTCATTGATATAGCCTGTGATGAATGTCCTGTATCTGGCTATACCGTAACTTCGTCATGCAGGGGTTGCCTTTCTCATCGATGTTTTGATGCTTGTAGGTTTGGTGCTATTTCGTTCAATGAAAATTATGTTGCACATATAGACGAGGAAAAATGCGTAGACTGCGGCGCTTGTGCAAAAGTATGTCCTTATCATGCTATAATCAGCAGAAAAAGACCTTGCGAAAGTGCGTGTAAGGTAAAAGCAATACAAAAGGCAGAAGACAACAGTGCTGAGATTATTAATGAAAAATGCATTGCATGCGGAGCATGTGTTTATCAATGTCCATTCGGTTCAATATCGGATAAATCTTTTATTTTAAATACTATAGATATCATTAAAAAAAGTAATAACAATAATAATTACAAGGTATATGCAGTTGTGGCACCTTCAATTTCCAGCCAATTTCAACATACTAATTTAGGGCAGGTAGTAAGTGGAATTAAAAAACTTGGCTTTCACACAATAGTTGAGGCAGCCTTAGGTGCTGACGCGGTAGCGTTAGAGGAATCAAACGAGCTTGCAGAAAAAGGATTTTTAACAAGTTCTTGTTGTCCAGCTTTTGTGATGTATATCAAACAAAATTTCCCTGATTTTGTTCAGCACATATCACACAATTTATCCCCTATGGCAAGAATAGCAAAGTATATTAAAGAAACTGACCCAACATCAAAAATTGTGTTTATAGGGCCCTGTACCGCAAAAAAAATGGAGTTTCAGCTTGATAGCGTTAGCCCTTATATTGACAATGTACTGACATTTGAGGAATTACAAGCACTTTTTGACAGTCGTGAATTAAACTTGGAAGAATTACCTATTGAGGTGCTTGATAATGCCTCATATTTTGGTAGAATCTTTGCAAGAAGTGGCGGACTTTCCGATGCAGTTGCTCAAGCCATGAAAGAGCAAAATATTGAGTTTGACCTGAAAGCTGAAAAATGTGATGGGATAGAAGCTTGTAAAGTTGCAATATTAAAATCTGCAAGGAAAACGAGTGATGTTAATTTTATTGAGGGTATGGCGTGCGTCGGTGGATGTATCGGTGGCGCAGGCTGTTTAACTCATGGACCTAAAGATAAGGCTGAGGTGGACAAATACGGAAAGTTGGCTTTTGAGCAAACTATCTTAGATGCCGTTAAGATGTTAAATATATAAATGAATTGCCAACGATTAAAGCGGTAAAACATATAGAGTTGTTGACCATGCCTTATTTGAAGACCCGATACCGTCTCTCCTTGCCACTGAAATGCTTGACTCATTGTTTATAACAGTTCTTTTTCTTTCCTTTTTTAACTATCTTTTACACCATATATCCGTCTTGCATTATTTCTCAAAGTAGTGTATTCTATTGTTAGTAATAAATATATTTAATTTGTTTTTGTGGTGTATTGATTGTTACAGTGATTTATGTTTTTAACTGGAGGAAGTTATGGTTGAAGGTATTGTCGTTAGTGTTGTAGCATCTTTAGCGGTGTCTGTGATAGTGTTTATTGCGCAAGCGATAAATAAGAAAGCCAATAAGGAAGCGGAGAGAAAGAAAAAGATTAGAAGTTTACAAAGGTATAGTTTTAACGAATTAGGTGATGAAGCATGCTATAACATTTTTTGCAGCTATACTGATGAATCAAGTATATTTGATGAAATAAAGTCCCGATGTAAAGACAACAATATTAAGTCTTTTTTACCAAATGAATTTTCAGAAAATCATGCAGATGCTTTTATAAAGAAATATCCAGAATATTTAAGTCGCAAAAAGGATATCGAAAGAGTTTTGCTCTATTATTGTATTGAATTTTCCCAGGTGTGTGACGGAGAAAATAAACCAGACATATCAGAAGATGGCAAAGTTGAAATCAACGAAGTGCAACCGCTACAGCTAGATAATATACCGAGAGAGTTAACCGAAGCTCCGAGTATAGTTAATGAGATGCTTATTTTACATCGTGAGAAGGAAGTGAACGAGCTCGAACAAAATTTTCTCGGAACAAAAACATGCTCTCTACTTATAAGTGGATTTGTTGGAATTGGAAAATCGACAGTTGCAAGGCAATTGTTTTATAGATTGAATAGTAATTACAAATATTTGGTATGGATTAACTATAACGGCAGTATACGTGAGAGTTTTTTATCAGACATCAATCTTTATCGTGATATAGAGGATAAGAATGTTCGTTGGGAAAACATTAAAAACACATTAAAAAAGTGTAGGGATGACCTTCTGGTTTTTGTAGACAATCTTCCACATGGTATCGATAATGATGAAGACAATAAAGAAGACTTTGTATGGTTAACTGATTTATCTCATCTTGTAGCTACTTCGCGTTCGACCGGTATCTTTAAGTTTAATCGCTACGAGCTGTCTTTTTTCACCGTTTCGCAAGGTATAGATATTTTCTACAAGTATTTTATGGGTGATGAACAACGCTCACAAGTGCAAATTGTTGAACAATTAGTAACACTTGTAAGCTGTCACACTCTCTCGATTGAGCTGATAGCAGGCGGTGCAAAAAACAGAAAATACCAATTTAATCTAGCAAAATATTTAGAGGATTTAGTTGAAAAGGGATTTGGTTTTTCAAGCGAAAAAATACTCGTAAATCACGAAAATTCAAATTTAACAATAGCAGAGAACCTGTCAACACTGTTTAACATCCAAGAAATCAATGAAGCCGAAAAATTGATTCTTTCTAATTTTTGCATAATGCCAAAAGGCTTGATTCTGCCCTTAGACGTGTCTGAGAGGATAGGATTTGAAGATGATGTTTTAAACTATTTAGTTGATGATTTAAGGTGGATTTCTTTCACTGAAAATGGGTATTCGGTATTTGATTTAGTGTTCGAATCATTACGTATGCAAAATTTCGGTGATCGTTATGAAAAAGCCGAAAAGGTAATAAAAACAATATTATGCGACGATTATTTTGATGATAAAGATGTATATGCACTTTCTGTTGTTAAGTTAAAAATAGCAAATGCATATGGAGACTATTTCACCCAGAAAGATGATGAAGAATGGGCAAACTTTAATAATCTTCTCGGATACAGGAATCGTATGTCCGGAGAATATACAGATGCTCTGAAATATTATGAAATAGCTTTAAAAATACGTGAGCCTTTACTGGGAGAGGGGCACACCGAAACCGCTGTTACCTGCAATGGTATAGCAGAAGTTTATTTTCTTCAAGGGGAATATGAAAAAGCTCTTAAATATTATTTGAAAGCTTTAGACATCTACGAGCATAAATTTGGAAGTGAGAGTATTGAAGCTGCCAGTGTTTATAATGACATAGCCTTTGTGTGTTTTGAACAGGGGGAATATGAACAGGCTCTAAAACATTATGAAAAGGCTTTAACAATCAGAGTTTCCGCTAATGAAAACGACGCACCTGATACTGCCAAGGTATACAACAATACCGGATTAGTATATTATGAGCAAGGAAAGTATGCAAAAGCCATGGAAAATTATGAAAAGGCTTTAGATATCCGCCTAAGAAAACTGGGAAATAATCACCCGTTTACAGGCACTACCTACAACTGTATGGGAGCAGTATATACTGCTCAGGGAAAGTATGCAAAAGCCTTGGAATACCATGAAAAAGCTTTAGAAATACGTGAACGAGTAAGAATAGGTCATCCTGCAGTCTCAAACACCTACAACGATATTGCTTTGGTGTATACCGCTCAGGGAAAGTATGCCAAAGCCTTGGAATATCATGAAAAAGCTTTAGAAATACGTGAAAGAAAGCTGGGCAAAAAACATCAGTATACCGCTTTATCTTACAACGGTTTCGCAGAAGTTTTTTCAGCTCAATCAGAATATGAAAAAGCTTTTGAGTATTTTACAAAAGCCATAGAAATACATGAACAAGTAGGAAAGGAGCATCCCGCCACAGCCATTTCTTATAACGGTATTGCAGGAGTGTTTCTTGCCAGGGGAAACTATGATGAAGCCATGGAATATAACGAAAAGGCTTTAGGTATTTGTGAGAGAAAGTTGGGTAAAAACCATCTATTTACTGCTTTGTCATATGATGGAATTGCAAAAGTATTTTCTGCACAAGCAGAGCATGAAAAAGCTCTGGAATATTTTATTTTGGTATTAGACATCTATAATACAGTAGTTGATCAACACCCTGCTACTGCTTCTGCCTACAAGGGCATGGCAGAAGTGTTTTCTGCTAAGGGAGAGTATGAAAAGGCTTTGGAATATTTTAATAAGGCTCTGGATATTTATGAGTGTGTAGAAAAAGAACACCCGGCTATCATATCAATTTACAAAGCTATGTCAGAAGTGTTTTCACTTCAAGGAGAGACTGAAAAACACTTAGAATATCATGAAAAATCTTTGAAAAGCTATACATAGTGTATCTGAATCATGAAAAGCACATGGCATTTGTCCATTGCTTACGGTTTTCTTAAAAAGGTTGTAATCCATTTTGCGATATGATATACTAATAACACAAGTGTTTAATACGGAAATAAATTAATGGCTAAACAAGGTTTTAAGACATCAATAGGAGGTCAAGCCCTGTTAGAGGGTATAATGATGAAAAGCTCTTTTCTTGGGAGTATGGCAGTAAGAAAGCCCAACGGAGAGATATATACCGAACAATGGGATATAAAACCAACTAAAATATCAAAATATCCGTTAATCAGGGGTATATTTATTATGATTTCGACCTTGAAATCAGGATATTCATGTTTGATGAAAAGTGCGGATATTTCTATGGAGGCCGAAGAAATCGAGGCCGAAAAGAGTAAGTTTGAAAAATTTATTAACGATAAATTTGGAACAAAAGCCGAGCAACTTGTAGGAGTAATCTCAACAATTCTTGGAGTTGGGCTTGCTATTTTTCTTTTTATGCTCCTGCCTGTTTATTTGACTGTTGGGGTCAATCATTTTTTCCCCCTTGGCGGATTTAGAGTTGTGGTTGAAGGAGTGTTTAAACTTATTATTTTTGTGTCCTATCTTGCATTAGTGTCTCGTCTGCCCGACATAAAGAGAACATTTGGTTACCACGGCGCTGAACATAAAACTATATTTTGCTACGAGGCCGGTGAAGAGCTAACTGTTGAAAATGTTCGTAAGCACTCACGTTTCCACCCACGATGTGGAACAAGTTTTTTACTTATAGTAATTATTATAAGTATTTTAGTCAACTCGGTTTTAAGCTGGGGAAGCCCAATAATTAGAGTGTTATACAAATTATTGTTGCTACCTATCATAATAGGCATTTCCTACGAAATAATTAAAATTGCAGGTAGACATGATAATCCTTTAACTAGGTTAATTTCTGCCCCGGGATTAGCCCTTCAAAATCTTACCACTTATGAGCCGGATGATTCTATGATTGAAATTGCAATTGCTGCTGTTAAGCCTGTTTTACCTGAAAATAAAAAAGATGACCAATGGTAACGGTACGCTGGCGATTTTGATATCACAGCTTGCTTGTTGTGTAGAAAATCCTGAAAAAGAAGCCAGATTAATGATGATGCATCTTTGCAAACAAGACCCAAGACTTCCGAGCTTCACCGGTTTAACCGAAGTGGAACACGAGCAACTGACTGATATGGTCAACAGACGGTTAAGCGGAGAACCTTTACAGTATATTTTAAAAGAGTGGGAATTTATGGGTATTCCCTTACAGGTTGGAAAAGGGGTTCTTTGTCCACGGCCGGACAGCGAGTGTATCGCTGAAAAAGCTATTTCGCTATTAAGGGATGTGAAGTCACCGATTGTTATAGATTTATGTTCAGGCAGTGGTGCCCTTGCACTTGCCATAAATGAGTTTGTTCGAGATTCACAGATAATAGCGGTTGAAAAGTATCCTGAAGCATTTAGTTACCTTGAACAAAACATAAAGGAACGCAATATTACTGCAGTTTTGGAAGATGTTACAGAATATTATAAGGCGGTAGAAGATAACTCCATTTCACTAATCATTTCTAACCCACCCTATATCCCGTGGGAGGAGCAGCCTTTATTGGCAAACGAGCTTTCATATGAACCGCCTACCGCTCTTTTTGAACCGTCATATCTCTATTTTTATGAACTTATTATTAACCTCTATGCCGATAAGTTAGTAGCAGGTGGAGCAATTGTCTTTGAAATACCAACCTTTAAGGAAGATGATGTTGTGAATTTATTCAGCAAAAAAAAGTTTTTTACCGAATTAGTAATTGACTATAATAAAACAGTACGGGGTGTTGTTGGAATTAAGTTGTGAGGAAATATGCGTAGTAAAATCTGGCAAAGATTAGTTAGTCCGAGAATACTTGCATCAATTATTATTGTATTGATGGGTGTAGGTTTTTATGTTGCACTGCAAAATTTTGAGGCAGTATTAGAATGGTTAAATGATATTCTTTCAATTCTTTCGCCTTTTATTTTTGCATTTGCATTAGCCTACCTATTAAATCCTCTTGTAAAGAAAGTTAATGTAAAACTATCTAAAATCATTCCGAAAAAGGACAAGCTTCGAAATAATATATCTATTATGATAAGCTATGTCATTGCACTTGCGTTTTTGTCGCTAATTGTTGCAATGGTTATTCCCCAAGTAATTTTGAGTATTACAACGCTATTCAACTCTTTGCCGATATATATAGATAATTTATTTGTATTGTTAACAAATCTTGAGAAACAATTTACACTACCCACAGGCACTTTGACCGCATTGGTTTCCGAGGATTCCGAATTGGTATCCTACGTAACTAATTTCGTTGCTGATTTTCTTCCGGAAATATTTGATTACTCTGTTCGCTTTGGCAGTAGCCTTGTTACTATTATAATGGCATTTATTGTATCAATTTATATGCTGCAGGGTAAAGAACGATTATTAAGGCAGTCACGAAAATTATTATACGCAGTTTTTACACCAAAAAAAGCCGAAGAATTAAGGTTTATAGTAACTCACTCAAATAAAGTATTTTCTGGATTTATTATAGGAAAAGCTATAGACAGTCTTATTATCGGATTACTTTGTTTTATCGGAATGACAATATTGGGCTTACCCTACACGCCATTGATTAGCGTAGTTATCGGTGTAACCAACTTCATTCCATTTTTTGGCCCGTTTATTGGTGCTATTCCAAGCGTGTTGATTTTATTAATTGTTAACCCATGGGATGCACTTTGGTTTGGAATATTTGTTCTTGCACTTCAACAGTTTGACGGCAATATACTCGGACCATACATACTTGGTGACTCAACCGGCCTTACTGCAATCTGGGTGCTGGTTGCAATTGTAGTCGGTGGAGATCTTTTTGGAATTATAGGCATGGTTATCGGTGTTCCGGTATTTGCTGTCCTTTACCATATACTAAGCATTACAATTAACAAAGCACTAAAAAACAAAGGTATAAATGCTGATTCAGACCCCGTTATAATAATGAAACCCGACACAGGCAATGATAACGACCAATTAGGTCAAACAGAATGATAACAGCGAAATATATGATGATTTGCAACTTCCATGTCTATTCCGAATTATTAAGTATTCTATTAGACAGATTAAATACTTTTTCGGGATTAGCCATGACAGCGGTCATCATTAGTTTTTTGCCTTTTTTTACTCAATGTAGCTACAAAATGGTTAGAGCATATTTATAATGAATAAATTTGAATATATATATAGAAAAGAAAATATAGCTAATCGTAATAAATCTGCGAGTATTTTTAGATTTATTATCGATTGTTTTTATTGTTTTTTTCTACCGATAATCACAATATTAACCACCGAGTGGAATGCTCGAGGTAGCTTAGGACCGGATGAGCCCAGCTTAGCCTTTTTTGACGCGCTGAGATACAATCCTTCCAGCTTTGTTATTACCTACCTTTTGCTCTTTTTTGCATATATCAGCATTTTTTTCCTTACCAATAAACATTGGCCGGCTATAGTTTTTATTGGTTTGTTTGGAAACCTTATTGGCTCGGCTACATTTTTTAAGCTTGCTATGCGAAACGAACCTTTGCTCCCCTGGGATTTACTACAAATTGATGAGTTTATTGGAATTATTGAAGGGGTAGAGTTATTAATTCAGCCATCCATGATAATAACGTTGTTAATATATGCATTACTATTGATAGCTTCAATTTTAGTTACTCGATTAAATCAGAACGGTATAGGGGTTGGTAATGTATCAAGGTTAGTAGTTTCATTAACTTCAGGTATAGCAACCCTCGTTACTTTATTCTTTGTGTTTTTTAATCCGGCTGCTACACTTGCACTGGACATCCATCCCGACATGTGGATGCAGGATAGATATTACCGTTATTATGGCTCTATTTCAGGTTTTTTAACAAATGTTTCTCTGCTTAATATTGAAAAACCGGACGGGTATAGCAAACAAACCGTTCAGGAAATCGTCGCGGAAATTGAGCAGAATAATCAACCGTTTATTTACGAAAATAGTAATACCAATTTTTCAGAAAATATACATCCGGACATTATATTTGTTATGGCAGAAGGCTTTTGGGATATGGAGGAATTGCCCGGAATTTCTTATGACCGCGAACTAATGCCGAACTTTGATCGTTTAGCCGAAGAAGCTGCAGGTGGATGGGCTTACTCTCCCAGCTACGGAGGCGGAACCTGTGATGTTGAATTTGAAGCTTTAACCGGATTTTCGATGGAGTTTCTTCCCTCAGGAAGCAAACCCTTTCAACAATATATTAATGATGATATTTTCTCTCTGCCCTGGCTTTTAAAGCAAAATGGGTATGAGACGATGGCCATACATGGTTACGGCGCGCAATTCTGGAACCGAGACATAGCATATCCAAGGTTAGGGATAGATACATTTATTGCAGAGGAACAAATGCCGGATGCTGAGCGACGTCGAGGATTTATCTCGGATAATGCGATGATTGATAGGATTATCGCTGAGCAAAGCAGCCGCTCATCGGACGAAAATCCGTTGTTTATTCATGCGGTGACCATGCAGAACCATACAACCTATTCACCTACATCTTACCCCTCAAACGAAATGGTTAGCATAACCGATAACAGTGCCGGACTCTCCGAAAACATTATCGGAGAGCTTAGTGACTGTGCAACTGGTATTAGCGAGATGGACAGTGCTCTCGGAAAGCTTACCGACTACCTTTTAACCGTAGAACGGCCAACAATAGTTGTTTTTTGGGGCGATCATCTAAATCCGATGTCAGATGGATATGGCTTTTTTGAGGATACAGGGTTTATACAGCAGGGCGATACGTCCGACCCAAACCTCTATAAGCTCCCACTATTAATCTGGAGTAATGTCCAAAACACACAGGTAGATTTAGGAGTTTTATCGACCTACAATATACCGGCAGTGATGATGGAACTATACGGTATGGAATCCTCCTATATGCTATTTGACCTTTTACAGCAACAACTAAACGCCTATACCGCAAGCAGTAAAGGCGTAATGTTTTTTGAAGATGAAAGTTATACACGAGAAAGAACTGATTCTCAGGAAGAATTATTATATATGCATTCAATACTTCAATATGATCTTCTGTTTGGAGAAAAATATCTGTTAGACATAAATGGACTATCACAATAGCATTTATTTTATTTTCAGCATTATGGAATTATGTAACTAAAATTCATGTCGCAATTTCCGGGTATACCTGCCACATTACCTGTACTGGTATACTGCCATATATCATAACGATAAGGGAAGGTAGTTTGCGCAGTATAATGAGCCATCCATATTCTATTATGGTCGATAGCTGTATAATCAAGCTGGTTTAACATCCAGCTCATATTTGAATATATCATGGGAACTCTTCCACCATTACGCACGGTGTCGCAGAAAGTGTTGGCAATCTGGGTTCTCAATGCGGTAGAGATGTTGTTTGCTCTGCCATTATTAGCCTCATATTCGGTGTCGAAGGTTATACCATACTCAAGATTGTAACCTTTCGACAGTTCCAGACAAAAACTTGCCTCTTCGATAGCTTCCTGAACGGTAATAGCCTGTGAGTAGATATATATACCCACCTTTAACCCTGCCTTAGTTGCGCCATCTATGTGGCTTCTATAGTAAGGGTCCTCAACTAACGCACCTGTTGAATAGCCTCTATACCCTACCCTGATTATTACAAAATCAATCCCACTCGCTTTAACTGCATTCCAATCGACATTAGGCTGATACTTAGAAACGTCAATTCCGTCGGTTATACTTTTCTGTAGCTTGCCATCCGAAGTAAAGGTATAAAATATTCCATTAATTGACACGTATCCGGTAATTACATTACCATTCATATCATAATAATATTCATCACCGTTTATTGTATGCCAACCATAGTAAATTGTTTCGCCGGCACTCTCGTATTTCACAGCATAATTACTAAAGGGTTCACGCATTAAAAGAGTGCCTCCGGAACTGTTGAATAACACGCTTTCAGGAACCGCTTCGGTTGCGGTAGGCGGATTGACAGGCTCTTCGTCGGAGTCATCAGAATCTGAACCTCCCGAAGAGGGTGACGAAGTTGACGACGAGGATGGAGAAGTTGACGAGGGAGTGGACACTGAAGAAGATACCGACAGACTACTCGATATTTCTGACGAAGTTGAAACAGATGAGGGGATGCTCGTCACAGAAGTTGTTGGCACTGTATCGGTTTGAGGAGCATCAGTGGTATTAATAAACAGTGATGACAATACACTTAAAACAGAATTCGTTTCGACATTTGCAGCAACAGTAACAACCTTAACCGCCCCAACAATCCTTCCATTTCCATCAAGAGTGAACACATAATCGCCTGCATATTCCCCGTTTGATATTGTAAATGTTTTTTCACCGTTTTTAGGGAGATAATAGGTTTCAGCCCCTATCGTCTCGGTAGTGCCATCCTTATCAGAAGGCACAGGAGTCACGACCGTTGCCGGAGGTGGTGAGGTACCGTCTCCATCACCGGTTGAAGGGCCGCTATATAAGGAATCTTCAGTTGAAACATCTATTTCGGATTCATCCTTAATAATCTCTTTTAATGCATCTTCATCAAGAGGCGTTGTATCTAAATTTATCACTACTTCAATAAATTTTGGTTCAATAACGGGATAGCCGTCGACAGGATGAAGAATAACGGCATACCGTCCCTCAATTTCTAAACCATCTAACTCCAAGGAACCACTATCTCCAATATCATAGGTAGAACTGTTTTCGTCGGGATCTATTATTGTTACAGTTAGAGGAAGCTCTGTCGCGAGTTGACCGTTAGAGTCAGTAACCCTGATTTCAAGCAAATCTTCTGCTGAAGCAAGGGAAAGTTCTAACGACTGAGAGGTATTGCCGGTTGTTGTGCTTAACAGTGAGTACTCTATTACAGGTGACCCAACAGGACGGCTTGATTGCGTTTCGACAACAGCTGCAGTTGTTACTGTTGGTGCTGCTGTATTTAAAAGGTTTAGTGGATTATATCCATTAAAATAAAAAAATCCATACACCGAAGCTGCAATTATAAACAGCGCCAAACCGGTTACCGCTGATATGATAGCGGCTCGCGGCCTATTTGAATTCTGTTTACCTGTTGCACGTTTCTTTTGCGCCTTTCTTTGCTTTATTTGGGGAAGAGGCGCCATCTCGTCCAACTCCTTTAATTTTGCAGAAAATACACTGGTTGAGGACGAAACAGGTGTGGTTTGATTATTACTATTATCTAATTGCTCCTTCAAATCGCGTGGGTTTTCGTCATCAATAATCGTTACTGTAGCTCCATCGCCGGTTATCTGGTCATTTTTAACAAAACTAAGTACATCGGTCACCGAACCCGGTTTTCCGATATACTTGGATTTATCGTTGCTTTTTAGTGCCGATTGAGGAGAAGAATCAGAAGAATTTATTGCAACGGTTTCAAATGATTCATCTTTTCCACCGGTTGAAAAATCTTTTCCCTTAACAGCTGATTTTTTACTTTCATAAAAAGGCACCTTTTTATTACCTTTTACAAATCGCATAGCTTCCCCTTGACTAAATTACTATTAGAACAAGTATACAATAAGTAGATATATTTGTCAATACATGTTTGATTATGTTAAACCAAGGCTTTTGTTGGCAAGGCTATAATACTTTATGTAATATCGTTTACTATTGTAATAGTTTTTAGTAATATAGAGGAAGCAGTTTCACAAAACTGCGTTATATCGAAATGATCATTCCCTGCAAGTTCCTTCCCTGCAATATCATCGGCATTATCACTTATACTACGAATTATTAGGCAAGGAACATCATTTTTAGCGGAAATATGGCTTACAGCAGCACCTTCCATCTCAACACAATCCGGACTACAGCGAGAACGTATTTCTTCTTTAAGTTTATCGCTACCTACAAAAAGGTCGCCTGTTGCAATATTCCCAAGAATATGCTTAATTTCAACCTGAGTGCAGGCTTTATCAGCAGCAGTAATCAGCCTATCGTCTGCAGAATACGATTTAAGGTTTGGATACGACTGCGCCAGCATTTCAATTTCAGCATCATGATAAAACACAGACTTTCCAAGAACTATCTCATTAATCCCTACCTTACCGCTCATATTTCCGGCAATACCGCTAAATATAACCGCATCACAGGAAAAATGGGTGCATAAAAGCTGCGTTGCGGCAGCTGAAGCGGCTTTGCCCATTCCGGCGCAGCAAACGACAATGGTAACACCTTTACATGTCCCTGTGTTGAAAACCACACCTCCAACCTTCTCCTCGACCACATCGGTCATGTGTGAAATGGTTAGCTGTATTTCTTTTTCGAGTGCACCGATTACACCTATTTTTTTATATGTCATTTTCGATTCCTTTCATTCAACAATGGGAATATTACAGATGAGGTCTCATATGTACACCGCGGTTAATTAAATATTCCTTAACTTCTGCTACGGAGTAATTTTTATCCAATCTCGGGGAATATAGCATACTGCTCATAATAGCGGCCTGCGCAGGGCAGTTTAAAAATAGGTCAGCGAGATGTTCGGGTTTACCGGCGCCGCCCGAAGCAATTAATGGAATACTTAAACTTTCAGCAGCAAGTTTGGTAATATTCATCTCATAACCGCCTACCATGCCATCGTTGTCGATACTGTTAAGGCAGACTTCACCGGCACCGAGCGCCTCACCGCGTTTAATCCATTCTATAGCATCCAACCCTGTTGCAAGGCGCGCTCCATCAATAAAAACTTCATATCCACTTGGTATTTTTTCGCTAACTCCAACGTTTTTGACCTGTGTGGACAAAACGATACACTGTGAACCAAAAGCCTTAGCACCCTGTGTTATTATCTCGGGATTACGTACCGCCATGGAATCAATACTTATCTTTTCAGCACCTGCTTTTAAGGTCATATACATATCGTCGAGGCTTTTTATTCCGCCACCAACGGTAAAAGGAATAAACACCTTAGTAGCAACTCTTTTCACCATCTCTATATCTATTTTTCTTTTTTCTGCACTTGCTTTTATATCATAGAAAACAAGTTCATCTATACCATCGGCATAAACCTTTTCTGCAAGCTCCTGAGCCGGGGCTACGTGAATATTGTCTTCAAACTGTTGTGCCTTAGTTACATTACCGTTCACAACATCAAAACATGCAATAAGACGACGAGTCAGCATCCTGCACCTCCCTCGATAAAGCCTTTTAGAAGGTTAAGCCCTGCTTCACCGCTCTTCTCGATATGAAACTGTGTTCCATAAATGTTACCCTTGTTAACTGCCGAGGTAAACACTTTTCCATATTCCGTTAATCCCCAACTAACATCTTCAGACGGTCGCACGTGATAGGAGTTAACAAAATAAAAGTATCCGTTTTCTGATTTAAAAGGAACCTCTTTTTTAAATTCAACTAAATTCCACCCCATTTGAGGAACTCTTAAACCTTGGTGGTCAAAGCGAACAACATCTCCTTTTAGCCAGCCGAAACAGTCCGCATTTTCCTCCTCGCTGTGCTCAAAAAGTATTTGCATTCCAACACAAACACCCAGGAAAGGTGTTTTCTTTTCCAACACATGATTGGTTATTGGCTCAATAAAACCGGCATCCTTTAGTGATTTCATGGTTGCCCCGGCGCTTCCGACACCGGGCAAGATTATCTTATCTGCCCCATCAAGCTCCGATGGGGTGGACACTAATCTTCCATCGAAGCCAAGATGATTTACAGCCGAGAGCACGCTTGGTGCATTTCCGGCTAGGTAGTCAATAATTGCTATCATTTTACTCCTTTTGTGCTATGCAATATCGTTCTGCTTTAAAATATCCCATATTTCCTCAATCTTTTCAGCTGCAAGCAGTATGTCTTTATGTTCTCCTTCAGGATCGGTTTCAAGCAGATAGCCAATTTTACCTGCAACAGCATATAGCCTTGACAGTGCACGGTCAGCCTCAGCTTTAACAGATGTAGCCGGTATCTCAGCAACCACAGAAGTTTCAGCGGCTGTAACATAGGATTTGCCGGTAAAGTCGAGTTCGAATGTTTCTCCGATTTTAGGTTGAATTGGTTTAACCTTGGTCACTTCCTCAACAAGACCTGCAAGAACCTCGGTGGACTCAGGGTCTCCATGGTTCAGGAAAATTATTTCGGGCGATGGCGTAAAGTGTGAAATCCATTTAACAAGGGCTGGTTGGTCTGCATGTGCAGAAATGCCTGAAATTTTTCTTATAGCAGCTTTGACCGATATGGTTTCACCAAAGATGTTTACCTTTTTAGCGCCTTCAAGAAGTCTTCGTCCAAGAGTTCCTTCAGCTTGATAACCAACAAAAACAATGCTGTTTTTCGAATTGAAAAGATTGTATTTAAGATGATGTTTTATACGTCCGGCATCACACATTCCGGAAGCAGAAATAATAATACAAGAACCTTTAAATGCATTTATTCGTCTCGATTCCTCTGTCGTGACCGATAAAGTTAACTGTTCAAATGTTATCGGGTCGTCTCCCTTTCTAAGTACTGAACGAGTTTCCTCATCAAAATAGCTATCGGCATATTCCTCAAATAATTTGGTTGCCTCAACAGCCATAGGGCTGTCCACAAATACCGGGCAGTGCTCATATCCCCTGAATGCCCCTTCATCAAAAAGCTCACGAAGATGATACAAAATTTCCTGAGTACGTCCCACGGCAAAGGCAGGAATAATTACTTTTCCACCCTTGGCGTAGGTGCTGTTAACTATTTTTTTCAGCTCTTCTTTAGTGTTATCAAGGCCTTCATGTTTTCTCGCACCGTATGTGCTTTCCATCACAACGCAGTCACCATCTTTAATGTGCTCAGGATCACAGAGAAGTGGGCGGCTATCGTTGCCAAGATCACCTGAGAATACTAGGCCACGACGTTTTCCATTTTCATCACTCAGCTCAATTCTAACAACCGAGGATCCGAGAAGATGTCCGGCATCATAAAACCTTAATGATATATCTGATCCGATATCAACATTTTCGCCATACTCAAACGAGCTGAAAAGTCTCATCGTATGTGTAACGTCCTCACGGTCATAGATAGGCTCTTCAGGAGGCTTGCCGGCACGAATTAGCTTCTTATTTTTCCAGTTCATCTCGGTTTGTTGAATATGAGCACAATCATAAAGCAGTAACTCCGCAAGACGACGTGTTGCAGAGGTTGAGTAGATAACCCCGTTAAATCCATTTTTAATTAACATAGGTATATGACCCGAGTGGTCGATATGGCTATGCGTAAGTACAATAGCATTAATATCTGAGGCATGGCAAGGCATTGTTTGCATGAGATCGTGGTCTCGTCCCTGAAACATACCACAATCTACAACAATTTTAATATCGTTGTGCTCTATAAGTGTACAGCTGCCTGTAACCATTCCTGCGGCACCTAAAAATGTAAGTTTCATCTGCTCTCCTTTACTGTTTTAAGATTATTTCCAACCGTAACTCTCATTTTCGAGGGTCAGGTGAGGATTATAATATGGGTCACCACTATGATATATATCTGCATGTGCAGTTATTAAGTTATCTCGCTCTTTTAAAAATCTTTGATGGTTTTCTCCATCTTCATCGCTTCCGCGAGAAAGACTTTCATGATGATATGCTTCGGCAAAAGGAGTCATAACATTTAATAATCCGGCTTTGTATAATCGAATACAAAAATCCACATCGTTGAAAGCAATAGCAAAATTTTCCTCATCTAAACCATTATGGTCAAAATATAAATTGCGCTTAACCATTAAACAAGCACCGGTAACAGCTAACAAATTTTGAGCGGTAGAAAGTCTATACATATCACCGCCTGAGTCGGCAGGATGACCTTTATGACTGTGTCCCGCACTTCCCCCTATTCCTACAAAAACGCCGGCATGTTGAATTGTGTCATTAGGATAGTATAGCTTTGCTCCAACGGCACCAACTTCAAGCTGGGAGGAATAACTTAGTAGCTCTCTCAAAAATTCATCCGAAACAACCTCTATATCGTTATTTAAAAGTAATAAATGCTCACCGGATGCTGCCTTTGCCCCGTAATTACATACAGCGGAAAAATTAAACGCACCCACATACCTAACTACCTTAAGATTACTATAATTTTTTTCAGCTTCAGCATAAAAATCAAAAATTTCCTGCGAAGTAGAGTTGTTTTCTACAACGATAACCTCGAAGTCGGAAATTCCTGCGTTTTCGTACAGTGTTTTAAGGCAACGACTTAAATCTTCTTTATGCTCATAATTTGGAATTATTACAGAAACACTGCCGGTAACATTCTTAAATTTGGGTCGATATGCTCCGGGCCTTCCTTCAATTGGAAGGACATCTGCTTTTAGACCGATACGGTCAAAGTGCGCAGCAGATGCTCTGGCACCTGCCGAAATGGCGTAAGGTTTTGCAGAAATATCACCTGCGGTCGATCCCTCGTGGCCACGCCAGAAATAGAGTATTTTCGGAATATGAAATACCTTATTTGCCTTTTCGCTTAATCGCAAAATTAAATCAAAATCTCCAGCTCCCTCATATTCTTTCAGCTCGTAACACCCAGCTTTATTTAGTAAATCTCTTGAAAATGCTGTAAGATGTGTTATGTAGTTACAACATGCAAGATAATGAGGCGAAAAATCCGGCTTAAAATGAAACTCCATAAGCTTTTTTAAGTCTGCCGATAATATTATTTCATCGCTATATATCAGTTCGGCATTGGTTTCGTTATATGCTTTAATAATTTCATATAATGCGTTTTTATATAGGAGGTCATCATGGTCCAGCAGCGTAATAAAATCACCGGTTGCTTCTGATAAACCTACCGTAGTATTTTCAGATATTCCGTTGTTTTCGATACATATATGCCTAATTTTTTCGCTCTTATATCTTGCAAGTATTTTTTTTGTTTCATGATGGTTACCGGCGTCAACCAAAATAAGCTCATAGTTTTGATAACTTTGATTGACCATGCTTCTCAATAAGTCGTTAAAAAATCGTTTATCTGGGTTGTATACCGGGACAATCACAGAAATTTTAGGCATCTTGTTAAAGCGGGTAAGGCGTTGTTCCTTCAACTCTTTTTTTAGCGGTATATCGGCACGATACATCCATATTTCACGGTGAGTAGCCAGTGCAACACGAAAGGTTATTTCCCTTACTGTAGCCTCTAACCCTTTTGTTTTATAGCAATCTGAAAGCCGCTGTACATGACCTGATAACCTTTTTATTGAGAGGTTTCGTTTAATTGCAGCAGATACACTATCTCTTTGTGGAATGTTATTTGACATTGATCACCTTGTAGAGTGGCTGTAGGCATCACATAGTTCCTGTGTTTCGCCAATCATAACCATTTTTCCGTTTTTTAACCATGCGGCACGGTTACACATTCTTTCTATTTGATTAATATCATGACTTACCAGCAGAACTGTGGTTCCATTTTTTATTAAGGTATTTATTCTATCTTCACACTTTTTGGTGAAAAGAAAGTCCCCCACCGATAACACCTCATCGGATATCAGTATATCCGGTTCAACAACTGTTGCAACGGCAAACGCCAGTCTACTGACCATGCCGGACGAATAATTTTTAATTGGTACATCAATCATATCTGCAAGCTCTGCAAATTCTACAATTTCATTAAATTTATTTTTTAGGAATGCCTCAGAATAGCCCAAAACACAGCCATTCAAATATATATTTTCTCGTCCTGTAAGATCAGGGTCAAAGCCTGTTCCAAGCTCAATTAACGGAGCAATATTTCCGACTACTCTAACTTTTCCGGCTGTTGGCTTAAAAACTCCGGCTATTATCTTTAAAAGTGTGCTTTTCCCGCTACCGTTTAAGCCAATAATGCCAAATATTTCCCCTTTTTGCACAGTAAGGCTAACATCAGTTAGGGCGTAAAATTCGGTAAACCTAAGTTGACCCTTAAGAAGTTTAATCATATATTCTTTAAAGCTATCAAGTTTTTCCTTCGAGAGGTTAAACCTCATGGAAACATTCGATACCTCGATTGCGATTTCAGGCTGTTGTGAAACATTAGTTTGCATATTATTTTATAATCCCTTTGACTCAAATATATAATATAAATTTATCCTGTGTTTTCTTAAAAATGATTAAACCTAATACAAGTGCGATTATTGCAAATCCCGAACAAAACACAAATTGCGCCATAGTTGGCGGCTCGTTATATAATATTCCCTGTCGAAAAAAGCTAACAAACCAGTAAAGAGGATTTAACTTTATTAACTGCTGCATATACGGCGGAAGCATTTCCACCGGATAAAAAAGCGGTGTAAGGTAGGTTAGTGCTAGCATAAATACTGTATAGAAATGCATAACATCTCTAAAAAATACAGCAAGCGAGGACAGTATCAATCCGCATCCAAGCTCGAAAACAAACAGTATAAGCATAGGTATAGGGAAAAACAGGGTGTAAATGCTAACCGGCTGTCCGGTTAGTATCATTACAAGAAGTAAAGCAATAAAGCTAAACATCATATTTATAAAAGCAAACATTACCTTTTCCATCGGAAAAACATATTTTGGAATGTAAACTCTTCGAATAAGGTGTGACGCTGAAATTACACTCGACATTGCACCGGTAGTCGCGTCATTAAAGCTATTAAAAATTAGTTGGCCAGCCATTAAATAGACAGGAAAATTGGGAATATCAAATCTAAAAAAATACGAAAACACCGTCGTCATAACCAACATCATCAGAAGGGGGGATAGAAGGCTCCACAAAATTCCAAGCGCAGAGCGACGATACTTAATTGTGATATCCCTTTTAATAAGATGGGTCAACAGCGGCCAATATTTAATAAATCCATGAATATGTGCTGTTACTTTTGTCAAATTAACCTCTATTTAAATAATATACTCCATATAATAACATAAGATTATTAAAACTTCAAGCTCGTAAGCGGCGAGCTATGCTAGGTCATTATAAAAAGAAAAATCCTGTTCTGAAAATGAAGGCAATAAACTATCCTTATCCGAAAGTGAGGGAGTGCCTTCAAGTTGCCAGTCGATATTTATAGATTTATCATTATAAATGACACCTCCTTCATCGCTGGGATCATATAGATTGGTGCATTTATAGCTAAACTCTGCAATATCTGAAAGCACGTAAAACCCATGAGCAAATCCTTCCGGAACATAAAACATTTTGCTGTTCTCGGCAGTTAATAATACTGCTTTATGCTGCCCAAAGGTAGGGCTGTTTGGCCTTAAATCCACCGCAACATCAAGCACACTACCAAGGTTTACCCTAACTAATTTTCCCTGTGGTTTAGTTTTTTGGAAATGAAGACCCCGAAGAACACCTTTAGTGCTTCTAGAGCAGTTATCTTGAACAAAGTCTGCCGTAATACCGGCATCATGAAAAGCATTTTTTCGATATAGCTCCATGAAAAAGCCACGATCATCACCGAACTTTTTTGGTGTAACAATAACAGCACCGCTAAGCTCGGTATATTCAAAGTTAAAGTTAGACATACTGTTCCTTTATAATATTAATACCTTATAACAATAACACAAACCCTGTATTAATTCAAGTAATTTAGCCTTATTAAAAGGATATCTTTTTAATTATATGGTGCTATTTCTTCTTTTTTTGCAGTAAAATAAGTGACTGACGCAGTAACAATAATTGTAATAAAAGCTATATATTGTGATGTTGAAATGCCGAAATATATTCCACGAATGTCATCACCTCTGAAAAACTCAAAGATAAATCTTGCCATTGAATATAATATAAGATATATATTAAGTATATATTTTGAGAGAATTTTATGATTACTAATCAATAGTAAAATGATAAAAAGCAGTAAATTATAGATAGATTCCACAGCCTGAATAGGAAAGCGCTGTACTCCATTTGTAGGAGGATATAGCGAGTGAAAATATGTAATTCCCACACTACACTGAACTCCATAACAACAACCGCTCATAAAGCACCCAATTCTACCGAAGAAGTGAAACAGTGCAATGAGCGGAATAACCGTTTTATTATAGCTTATAATATTTTGACCGGTTCTTTTTAAATGTATATAGCCTAAAAGTAAACCACCATAAAGGCCACCATAAAAAACCGAACCACCGAAAATTAATACCATTGTATTAAATAGATCGCTAAAACTTTCTGTTTTTGTTAATGTTTTAAGATGATGTAGATTGGTGACAGCATACAGTAGGCTGCCGCCTATCAAAACTCCAACTGAAGAAATTAGCAATGTATCAACTACTTTATCGGGGCTTAGATTAAATTTACATGCGCGCTTAGTGGCAAGAAAACCCACAACAAAAATACCTATCAGTGTAAAGATAGCATACCAGGTAATAAGTTTTCCAAAAATAATTGGATCGGCAGGCATGATATTTTAAAAGGTTAGGCTTGCAAGCGAGCCCACTGCACCAACAACACATATAACACAGATGATTGCTGAAACACTGAAAACAGTACCTATGATACCTAAAACCATTCCGGCTGTCGCCATGTTTCTACTCTGAGTAGGATTTTTACGTGCTGTAGCACCGAGAACAATTGCAACAACAGAAAAGACCAGGGTAAATGCAGAAACTATCGGAATAGTTACAAACGAGCCGGCAACTCCTAATATTCCGCATACTAATGCAGCAACAGCCATAAGTAAACCTCCAAATTTTTTATACTAAAATAATATCATAATAATTAATCATATGTCAACCGCAGAGATAATAAATGCAATATGGATTTATTCGTTAATGTTAGAAAGCTCATTTAGTTCAGGATACATATCAAGATTATATCCCTGTTTTAACAAAATTCTTCGAGCCTTATAGTCCGGCATAACGGAGTGTACTATCTCCCAAAATTTGCGGCTGTGATCCTTTCTCACTATGTGTGCAAGCTCATGAACTACTACGTAGTCCTGCGCAATTTTGGGCATCAACATAAGTCGGCATGAAAAGCACAACGAATTTTTTCCACTGCAGCTTCCCCACCTTGTTTTCGCCGAGGTTATCTTAATTCCGGTGTAGCAAACACCCATTATTGATGCGAAGTACTCACAACGTTCCGGCAATACCTCTGCCGCTTTTTCGGAAAGAAATTTAAGTTGTTGCTTGTCGAAAACTATATCTTTTTTTCCGCCAATCTCTTTTTGTTTTCTTTCTATCCACCCCTGCTTTTCACGAATGAACTTTTCGATAACACTTATCGAAAGAGATTTTGGTGCACGTACCTCAACCGCGCCACCCGGTTTAATTTGAATGGCGACTGTGCGTCGGTTTGTGCGTATCAAGCTGTAGTTAACAGCCACTATACTCTCATGTTGATAGCAATTGTGTCGGTGGGTGGAGTAGCGGATTCTACCATATCGATAAGTGCTGCGGATTGTTGCTGTGTTAACTCCATTACATTTTTTGTCATGGCGAGCGCAGCTGAATTTACCGTCTGTGCAATGCTTAACTCCATGCTTACTTGGCCAACGTCCATAGTATTTTCCTTTCTATTAAATGCTGCTATATTTCGATTAAACTACGTATAGCTTGTTTCGCTATACCCAAAAGCTCCGGTGAAATGTGCTTTGTAAAATTCTTGAACTGCAATAATGAAGCCTTCAGCTGTTCCATAAGCTGCGGAATAAACTCCCTGCTGTGAATATAGGTTGTCGTATTCCACCGGATTTATTACAAACCCATACTCATAAAGTACCGACTGAGCACCGGTTGAACGGGTAACGTAGTAATAGCTTTCGATATCACCCCTTGAAACTCTGCCTGTATACAGAGCAACATTGTTGTTTACCGCCTCTGCAAACAGCTGTGAATTTTCTTCAAAGTAATATCCTTCAACACCTTCGGCAGTATTACCATCCGAAATAAGGTTGATGCTGTTATGATGAATCGAAATAAAGAAATGAGGCTTCTCGGTGACCGATAAGGTCAACCTCTCTTGAAGGGTTAGATAAGTGTCGTCGGTACGGGTCATGATAACCTCTGCCCCGAGCTGTGTTAGTCTGTCCTCCAATACTTTGGCGAGATTAAGATTTAAATCCTTTTCAGCAGGGCCACTAATGCCACTTGCGATTCCCGGCGCACCGGTATCTGTGTCTCCATGACCGGCATCAACCATTATAACAAAACCTTCGAGTGGTAGTCCCTCCGGTTGGGCAGGAGCCGCGATTAAATCGAGGTTAAGGTTACCATCTATATACTCTATATAATGTCCCCATACAGGAAATTGTGATGAAAAGTCGATTGTCACCACCGTTATGTTTTCCTCTAACTCAATTGTTATATTATCAATGTATAATGATGATTCAACTAAACTATTTATCCCGGCCATTGTTGCAGAAAAATCAACATCATAGAAGGTCAATATTAATCTATTCCCCAACCGTTCATCAAAGACAGCCGGCGCTCCAAGACCATCGAAAACTATTCTTTCCCCTCTGTTATGAGGCTCAACTATCAAGCCGGTACATATATTTGAGTCCTGTGAAACCGGCTCGGTATTATATGCCATCACCCAGTCGCCACTCGCTATTTGATACGCATAGGTAGTACTGCCACTTCGTGTTGTTAAAACATTATCAAAAACTTCAAAAACAGCATCTTGCCGCAAAGTTTCCGATATATTTGCATCCGAAGATACATCATAAAGTGCACTGGCAATAGGAACAGACACTCGAACAAAGCTTCCTACCTCTGCTTTGGTAGTTCCATCATGTGGCGTGCTGCTGCTTCCACCGGTATAGCTATAGAGCTCTATTTCCGCTACCTCGCTAACATCACCCTGTGTAAAGGTAAAGGTATTTACACCCATTTCAAGGGATACAAGCACACCGAAAGATCCCGAGGTGGTTAACCGTTCTATCTCGACGTCGTTCATATATAATGGTTCGAGAGGATTGGATAGTCCCATAATATAACAATTTGCAGATGTTTGTCTTAAATATCCGCTTGATGGATTTGTTAATGTTAACTGATTTGAAAGCTGATAGCTTGGTAAAGGCTCGCTGAGGTGCATATTTGCGCTCGCATCTAACTTCGCAATATGGGCGGTGTCAATTTCACCATAGTTTCCGTATATAATACCGGAGTTTCCGGTTGTGAGCGCGTTATTATACAGTGCATAATCCAGTTCAGAGATAGTAAGTTCACCTTGAGTAATGTAAAGGTCTATCCCTTGCGTAAACTCTGTTGCATCAGATGATTTTTCAGCATCAATAAGTGCAAAATCAGCAAAATCAGCTGTCTGAGTGCCATCCGAAATAAAGCCCACACGCCTTCCGGCAAGTGCTTGTTCCAGCGATGCTAACAAAGAATCAACTGCAACGAGATTTTCGTTAGATAAATCATTTATTAATATTCCTGAAATAGGATATCTATTAAACAGCCTTGTGAGGCTTTCATATAAAATTGTGTTATACTCTTCATTATCGGGAGAATAAGTTCCGTTAACAATCATCTCCTCAAATTCCGACATTTCGGCTCCATATAGGTCAATAACCGAAACGGTTGCAATGTTTTGTTGTGCTGCTGCATTGCTTATGCTTTCAATAGGGTCAAAATCTTCAAATGCAGAAATAAAGTTCCTATCACTATAGGCAACCATTTCCGACGACTTAGTGTATAAAAATATTGTATTTATACCATTAGTATTACAATATTCGACAATTTGCGATGTGATTAATACCCGTTGTTGTGTTAATTCGTCTTCATCTGTAACTTCCGGGTACTGATATAGCACAAAAGGGTCAACAAACAGGCCCTTAACATTGGATTCTCCGGCGAAAGGCGCGACCGGAGGTTTACTGTCTTCCTGGTATTCACTGTAAAGCGGTAACAAAAGAGTTATTAATACCGAAATAAAGGTGATACCGAGTAGCAACAACACAGCCGCAATCAGAAATTTCTTACCAACGGTTCTGCGATTTTTATTCGGATTCTCCGGAATATATGCTTTATAGGGGCTGTATTTCATTGTTTTTTCTCGTTAATAACTTAAATAGTTTTACAATCATTATTCCGGCAATACTACCAATGAGTGCTGAAATAAGTTGGTTAGCGCCAAAACGTTTTGACATGTCAGCTAGCTGAGAGTCGGTAGCATTAAAAACCAATGGTGCAATTTTTGTTGCGGTAAAAAATTGTAAATAATATTTTAGTAATGATGCACCGAGCATTGGTGTTAGAAATAAAAAAGGTTTAATGCTATGCTCAATAACTCCCGGAGATATGTGGAGCGCTAAAACATAAATGATGTTACCGCATAGTATAGCAACAAAGCCTGCTATAGGAAGCTCACTACCATCAAGCATGTAAACGATAGAAGTAATCAGCGAAAATATTAAACCCCAAAAAAGGCCAAGCGACCCTGTTATCACGGCTATTATCAAATTAACAAATATATCGGTCGGATATTGACCGATCGTGTCGTTTGATAGTATACCGAAAATAATAAGTATTACAAATAATATGCCGACTAAAGACTTTTTATGTTGGATTTTCATTAACTCTCCAATAACGGTTGCCTTTTTATTAATATTATACTATAATTATTATATATTATCAATAATATATAAGTAAAATAATTTCCGAGATAGCAGAAAGGGATTTATAAATATATGATTCAATGTTCAAGATGTAATACAACAGCAGAGCCGGACCAGTCTTTTTGCAGCCGATGCGGTGCAAAATTAGAAAATGTAGAGATTGATACTAGGCAGCTTTTTGAAAATATTGAGATAAACGCAGGTATGCTATCCGATGGACATACTGACATACCGCAGCAAATAAAAATTACAGAACCTGAGCCGAAAAGACAGCCGAAAAGGCGTGAAAAAAGAAGGTGGGCAGCAATACCGCTGCTATTAATATTGTCGATTGTTACATCGCTGGCAATTGCATCATTTTATACTGTATTAAATAACAATCAAACAGCGGCTATTAATCGATTTGCTGCAGCATTAACCGAACAAGATGCAGATAAAATCAGAGATAATTCTGTTTTAAACGGTATTACGCCTACAGATGATGAGCTTGAATCCATGGCAGCAGCACTCAGTGAAGAGGATATCCAACAGCTTAAATCGCAACTAAGCGGTGGAGAGTCTCGAACATTTTCGTCGTTTTCCTTAATAGAGCAGCCACTAACATGGCCTTTTACAAAGCATGTTGTGAGTATAACCGAGGCACGAATTAGTATAACAGGGCTGACGGAAGGTGTTCCCGTTACCGTTAATAAGTTGTCGACCGTTCCGGTCTATGTCAATGGTGAAGCAATAATTGACGGTTTGATACCCGGCCAATATAGCTTGGAATTTGGGGAATCCGGATATGAGTCGGCCATTGTTTTGACCTATAAGGTCGAAGGTGAGCCGTTGCAGGCAATTGCTAATGGCCCAATAGTTCTCCCGGGTGAAGACACGGAACCAGAACCAGAGCCAGAGCCAGAGCCGGAACCCGAACCTGAACCTGAACCTGAGCCGGAACCGGAACCAGAATCTGAGCCACAGAATGCTAACGATGCTTTATTTGAGGAGCTTGCAGATACAATTTACACCCATTATAAGTCCTATCTGTATTCACAATCGGTTGAGGATATTTCCTTGCTGGAAAAAGCAACAATAACTGCAATTGGAGATGCCCAGGTAAGACTTGACAGCTACAATAGAGGAAGCAACTTCGAGCTTGTTAGCATGACGGTAGATACCGGCACTATTAGCATCTATGATGCAGGAGAAGCCACGCAAGCCGATGTGCTTGCAAAGGTGGTATTTACCTCGGCTCCGGATGATGATCCACTAAGCACTGCTACTGTTGAGGACCACATTGTGTTTACCCTAATACTACAGCCGGATTTGAGCTGGTTGGTTGAAGCACGTAACCCAACCGATAGAACACTGGGCGACACTGTAAAACAGTATACTGAATCGGAATGATTTTGACTATAATGCGCCTCTATTAAGATAAATGAGTGTTAATTTGTAGTATAGGGAAATTAACGGCATGAGGTAAATATGACATCCAACAGGCTCAAATGTATTGCAATTGTATTAATGATAATCGATCATTATGCGTATGTTTTTTTACCTTACAATGACCCATTTACAATTTTCCTGCGTTTTATTGGTAGATTTGCCGCTCCGATATTTTGTTTTCTGGTTGCACAGGGGTACCACCACACCACAGATAAATTTAAATATTTATTAAGATTACTTGCGTTTGCAGTTGTTTCGCATGTTCCTTTTGTTCTCCTGTTTGAACACCCTATTTTCCCTGTTGAAAAAACAAGTGTTCTGTGGTCGCTTTCACTTGGTTTGCTTTCACTGATAATAGTTAATACACCCAAGTTCAACATTGCAATTAAGCTGTTGTTGGTTTTGGGTGTATGTTTTTTAGCAGATTTCGGTGATTGGAACTTTGTTGCAGTTCTTTGGGTTCTATCTTTTGGCTACTTCCGAGAAACCAAACTACTGCAGATTATTTTCTTTTCGGCCGCTGGATGGGTATTCTACATTCAACCTAACATGGGTAACATAGATTTAACACTCACCGAGCTACATCCTCAGTATGCAATGTTTGGAATATTCGGAGCATTATTATTTATCCTAATGTACAATGGTAAAAGAGGGGTTAAATCAAGGATATTGTCCATCGCATGTTATGTTTTTTATCCGCTACACCTATTGGTATTTTATCTTATTAATACGATGTCGGGTTAGCCAAAGCATTGTGAAGCTTGGTTATGTTTTTCGGCTGTAAAACACCGCGAAACAAAATGTTGAGATAATAAGAATTATATTTGCAATTATCATAAAACTCTGCGTGGAGTAGGTTTCCATAACAACGCCTGAAACAGCAGTGCTTACACAGCCGGCCAAAGAAATGTAAAATGCATCCGCAATTGCTACCGCAGTGGTTTTTAAATGTTTTGAGCACATAGAAATTGAGGTTTCCCGAAGTGCAGATATGTTTATGGCATAACCTATGCCGTTTAGTGTCATGCCGATGATTACATGCACAATGGTTGTGGCAAAGGATAGGACACAAAGGCATACAATAAAGCATAGCATAGCCGCTACTAATCGTTTTTGCGGCGATATTTTAGAAAACTTGGGTGTTATAAGTAGAATAGGCATCTGAACAACGCCCGCAAAAAATAGGCAAATCCCCTGAGCAGTAGGTGTTCCACCAACATCTAAAACTATTACCGACAGCATCTGAAACAATGGTTGAACCGAAAATCCATATAAAAACATTAAAAATAAAAAAAACAAAAATTTTTTATTAAGTAATGAACCTTTGTTTATATTACCGGCTTTTACCGAGCGGTGTGTAGGCGCTGCTTCCGGAAGAGTTGCAGCAACAATTGTATTAATAATAACAAAGAACATCGAAAAATACAAAGAGGCATCATAACCAAATTGATCTAAAATTGCTCCAAAAGCAACAACAAAAACGGCATATGTTATCGACCCCCAGGAACGAATAGGTGCATAGCTCGTTGTGTCATTAAAACTTTTCATTATCCATGCATCAAGTACACTAGACATCGGCATATGAACAAACCCAAACAGCCCCAGCATGACTATAACAAAGGTTTCGGTTTTTTCTCCGGTTATTATTATGTAAAGAACAATTACCAGATATATCATTCCTGCGATATAAACTGTCTTTGAACGCTGCAGTCTATCGCAAATAGCCGATATCACAAATTGGCCAAAAAACCCGGTTAAGGTCGAGGCTGCCATGGCAAACCCCGCAGTGCTGACATCGATTCCGGAGTCGATTAAATATGCAACTATGAATGAATACGAACTTGCAAACATGCACCAATAACATGACTGCAAAACAGAAAATCTGATCCTTTTATTAATGATACTCTCCTTAGTTTTTTGAACTGTATATCTCTGTCATTAATTTTCATTTAAAGTACACCCTTAACACTCCGGATTATTATGATAATTTCGTAGTTGAGCTTGTGAGGTTTTTTTCGGGCAGGAGTAATAAAGTGTTTTTTTACTAAAGTTTTAAAAGTCCCTAAATCCAGATTACCGCTTTTTAACTTTTAAAGCGGTAAATTGTTACAAAATTCACTTTAAATTTAACTAATATACATATTATACATTTTTTTTATACTGCATTCAAGTTTTATTTTTCTGTAATAATCATTTATGCTTTCTTTATTTAGGCTGTTCACCACTACTACCCCGCCGCTCAACAAACAGTACAGCCACTCCTGGTGTTTCCGAAACCCTAAAATTTGGCTCTACCAATCTCAGGCATTTTTATGACAATGCCCAGTTCATACTCTCGGTTTGTAACCTTATCATATTTTCATAGTCATCAGATTTTTTAAGTAGTTCGCCATGTGTACCCTCAGCTGAAACCTTGCCATCTTTGAGCAACACAATTTTATTTGCCCCTGCAATCGTTCTCATTCTGTGAGCGATAACAATAACTGTCTTATCTTTTGTGAGCCTTGAAATCGCCTTTTGCACAGCACTCTCGTTTTGAATATCAAGCGAAGAGGTTGCTTCATCTAACAGTACAATAGGTGCATCTTTCAAGAGTGCCCTTGCGATAGAAAGTCTTTGACGCTCGCCACCCGAAAGCTTCGAGCCGTTTTCACCGATAAGTGTATTGTACCCCTCAGGCATAGACGTTATAAATTCGTGGCACTGTGCATTTTTTGCCGCCTCGATCACTTCATGGTCGGTTGCACCTTTTTTGCCTATGCGAATGTTTTCCATAACGGTGTTGTTAAACAATGTTACATCCTGGAACACTATGGATATTTCTTTAAGTAGAGTTTCGGGTTCAATGCTATTCACATCTTCACTACCGATAGTTACTTTACCGTCTTCTATGTCCCAAAATCTTGCGGCTAGTTTCATAGCTGTGCTTTTACCGCCGCCTGATGGGCCAACAAGTGCCGTAACTTCGCCCTGTTTTGCGGTGAATGACACCCCTTTTAATACTGTTTCGCTGGTGTCCGGTGTATCCTTTTGAGACACATAACTGAAATTCACATTTTCAAAATTAATATCATAACCACTCAGCATCATATTTTCTTTTCCGCTTTGAATTTTTGTATTCTCAAACTCTTTCATTCGCTCAACGCTTTTCAGCGAGATAAATATTCCTGCAAGGTTTATAAGCGCTCCTGCAAGCGGGTCGTAAATTTTTGATGCTATCATTAAAAATACAAGAAATGTAAGAAGCGAAACCTCACCTGTCGCAAGCAGTGTAACACCAACAATCATAGTGGTGGCAATTCCAACTTTTAGTATCATCTGCGATAAATTAACAAAAGTTCCCGTGATAAATTCTGCTTTAATGCTTGCTTTTTCGTGGTTGTCGAAATGTGTGTCCATAATATCAAGATGTGCGATTTCTCTGTTGTTAGCCTTAATATCCTTAACATTTTCCAGGCATTCTTGAATTTTATCAAGGTATGTAAGCTGGATAGCTCTTGTTTTTATCAGGAAGTAGTCTTGCAATTTTTTACTTGCAACACACATTAAAAATGATATGGGAATTACCCAAGTAAGGGAAAGTGCAAGCCGCCAATCAAACACAAACATACCGATTCCCATGATAATTGTAGAGATACTTGAGCCTATAAATCCCGGAATAAAATGAGAGAAGGCATTTTCCATCATGGTTACATCGCCCATAATTGTGCTGGTAAGGTCGGATAAGTCTTTTTTTCCGAAGAAAGAGAGTGGCAGTTTGCGAAGTGTTTCAGCAAGTGAAATTCTCATATTAGCACTTTCTTCATAGGCTGAGATATAGCAGAAATTATATTGAAAATAATAAAGTACAGCCAGTAATAGCAATATGAAAACTGCATAGCCTACATAAACCACAACAGTGTAGATAGGTGCAGTGCTTTCTAAAATCGGCGTAAGTGTATCCTGTATAAAATAATAGGAGATACCACTAACGGTCATGATAACAATATTTATTATTACCGTCATTATACTTGCTTTTAGCAATTCGCTAGCCCCTTTTTCAGTTAGAGCAAAAGTTTTTTGTAGGTATTTTTTCATTACGCGCCCTCTCTTTCATTCCAAATAAATGCATTGTTGTATTCAATCCACATTTCGCTGTAAAGTCCGTTTTTCGCTACAAGTTCATCATGTGTGCCTTGTTCGGCAACCTTTCCGTCGGCAATCACGTAAATTAAATCGGCATTTTTGATGGTTGAAAGCCTATGAGCTATCATTAAAACAGTTTTACCTTTAGTAAGTTCGTTAAAAGCAAGCTGTATTTGATGCTCGTTTTCGGGGTCGGCATAGGCGGTCGCTTCGTCAAGTAAAATTATTGGAGCATCACGAAGAATTGCCCTTGCAAGTACAATTCTCTGTGCTTCACCACCCGAGAGGTAGACTCCTTTAGTTCCGTAAACAGTATCCACTCCTTTCGGCAGTTTTGCTATAATATCCTCGCACTTTGCGGCTTTAAGTGCCTTGTTTACTTCTTCGATAGTTGCATTTGGTTTTCCCTCACGTAAATTATCCAAAATGCTTGCTTTATAAAGGTTTGTAGTTTGAAAAACAAAGGAAATGTTTTTCATAAGCTCGGTATTATCTATATCACGCACATCAACGCTGCCAATCGAGACTGTTCCACTGTCCACATCCCAAAAACGGGGAATAAGGGTCGCAAGGGTTGTTTTCCCGCCTCCCGATGGCCCCACGAAGGCAACGGTTTGCCCTTGTTTTATACTTATATTTACGTTATCAACAGCCTTTTTATCTGTATTGGGATACGTAAAAGAAATATTCTCCATCTCTATATCAAAATTTTTCAAAGGTTTGGGGGTAGTCTGCTTTGCAAGCGGTTTTTCATCCAGTAAACTATCTATTCGATTCAGCGCATCATTTGCAAGCATTGAGTGTTGCATAACCCACATTATTTTCATCATCATAAGTGAGGCTATCGGGGTAAAGATAAGATAAAAGAAAAAACTTAAAAAGAAGCTCGTCATATCGCTTTGACCACTTATCATAAAAATTGATGACAGCACCAAAAATATCGGTGTGCTTGCAAGAAAAACTTGAAACATGGTCATTGGCATTCTCATGCGATAAGAATACCCGGAAACGTATTTTTTGTAGGTGTTTATCACTCCATGAAAACGCTCAAATGAAAAAATTGATTGATTAAATGTTTTCACAACAGGTACACCGCGTACATATTCAGTCGCCTCATTGTTCATGTTTTCAAGTGCCGATTGATACTGCTTTAACCTCTCGGGCTGGTCCTTACCCATGCCAGACATCATTGAAATCATTGCGAGCACAAGTGGAATAAGGCTGATAAGTCCAAGTCTCCAGTCGAATATGAAAAGAACCACAATTACTGCGATAGGAGTTGTATATGCACCAACTAAATCCGGTAGTTGGTGAGCAAGGTATGTTTCTGTTGCTCCGGCGCTATCGTTGATAATTCTACGAAGTTTACCACTTCCCATATTAGTAAAAAATCCGAGCGGTAAGGTCATTATATGGTTTAGTGCTGTTTTTCTCATATTTTTTGCGATTCTGTATGCTGCGATGTGGGTACACATAAGTGCAATTAAATAAACTAACATTGCACAAATGGCAGAACCTACTGCTAGCCATGCATTTGAAATAATACTATCGGTGAGTGTGATATTTGGGTATATTGAAAAAATTTCGCTTACACCTCGATAGATAAAAATGATCGGTAGAAGTGTCATAACTGCACTTACACCTGACAAAATCATACCCAAATTTGTTAGATGCTTGTAGCTTCCCGCAAAGGCATATAGCCGTTTTAGTAGTGGTTTTTGCTTTTCCATAAATTTCTCCTTTAATGCTATATTCAAGTTAGCTTTAGCTAACTTGATCTTCAAAAAATATCGGGGTTGTTGCCCCAATATTTTAATAGTTTAAAATTAAAATCCGAGTATTTCCTTTGTGCCTGCATAGTAGAATTTTTGAATTTTACCTATATACTCAAAGGTCTCCTCTTTGCTCAAGTCGTGATGAATGGCTTCAAGCATATTGTTAAGCCCTGATGTTGAAATAACATGAACAAAAAATTTGTTTATCTTTGTGGGTTTGAAGTTATCGTTCTCCATAAACTCAAGGGAAGATTTTTCTTCCACCTCGATAAGTTTATCTACAAACTTCTCGTATTTTGTCCCTACCGAGCAACAAAATAGTATTTTTGATAGTTCAAAATCGGAATAGAGATACTCCAAAATTACTTTTGTACCTTTTCCCATATTTTCGGATTCATCAGCACTATCGAAATCATACTGACCCTCAACTTCTTCATGTGCCTTTTTATATAACTCCAGTAATTTCTCAGCAAAACTTCCTACAATAGCCTCAAACAAGTCGTCTTTCCCCTTAAAGTGGTTGTAGACAGCACCTGTTGTAGCTTTTGCGTTTGTTGCTATTTCTCGCAAGCTTGTATTAATAAAGCCTTTTTTTAAAAATTCTTCCTTTGCACAGTATATAATTCTTTCTTTGGTAAGCTCTGATGAATAGCTCATTTTCACCACCTCAACATAACAAGCATATTTTTAGTAACAATGTTATCACAGAAAACATAACTTGTCAATAGCTAAACTTAACACAGAATTAAAAATGTCCAAATACTAGAGATTGATTAGTATTTTCTATTCCGAACCAATATTTTGGAAAAACGATTTTAACACTTACAAAAGCAATACCGACAAAGTTCAGCCGCTCCACATAAAAAATGTTTGGGTTATAATGCAATATCTTTTGGTAGATATTTTGTTGTTGCTTGCCGGTTACACCAAAAACCGTGACGGATTTTGGTGTAAGACAAAAGGCAGGCACGAATTTATCGTAGGTAACCTACACATGGTTAGTGAGCCTTAAGCGGTGATAACAATATGTGTCAGCACTGTTTTGCACGAAATAATCAATGGCAGAGAAGCAGCTATCAAACAGTGTTATAGTCGGCATTTTATCGTCGGAAAAATTGTGTCCGCTTTTAGATTTTTTGATCCAAAAGACGTCTCGCCACCCACTTCATTTAAGTGAGCGACGAGTTTAAGTTTATACTATAAGTACATTATTTGCCTTTTATTGTAATGCTATCATTGTTTGTATGTATCTTTATGCGATTTTTTGATACCTGTTCAATTTGCGCATCCATAACAGTAATCTCACCATTGCAGATTATCTCAAGCTCATTATCAACCTTTACAACAACGGTATCGGTGCTTGAGATATTAAGCAATAAAGTATCAGATTTTTTCGCTTCGGAGCTAAAAACACCATCAGCAAAGTAACCATTTATTGATATATTATTTACTGCATCATATCCGCTTATTCGCCCAAAGTATTCGGCCGACTTAATAATACAATAATTTCCACTGGTTGCATATGTTTTCCTTACATAGTCCATGGCTAGCGTTGAGGATGTTGGTCGCATATCCGAATATATTCCGGATGCCATCTTGGTGTCGGTATATCTTGTATGACCGTGTGGGGTGCCGGGAATCATGTCCGGGGTATAACAGCTGGGCATGCCCCCGTTCGACTCAATCTTTCTAAGGTTTGTAACAACACCATTATACGCATCTTTTAACATCATAAAATCTGCGGTATGCAATGCAACCAATATTTTAGCCTCTACAGTCCAAAGTGTCCACGCATGGCCGGCATTTATTGATGGACCCCAGTCCCTGCTTTCGTACTGGGTTTCCCAAAATCTTATTGAAGACCCATTCATTCTACAATCGGCAGAAGACATTTCAAGCATGGAGTGAGTAAAAAGTATTTCTTTGGCCTTTTCTGCATACTCTTCTTTTGGCTCTAGTTCGTTAAAGGCCAGCATCAAGGATATAACGGTACATGCCATTGAGCCGTCCTCTGTTGCAGGCTCTCCCTCTGTTGGGAAACCGAGACCGCGTGCGCATACATAATCGGCAAGCGCCATGGCTGCTTTTTTAATTGTGTTGGTCGATTCTGTTTTATCGGTGTTTCTAAGAATCTGATAAGCACGAATTAACCCGGAAATAGCTACGTGTACGGTGCAATAATCTACTACTTCACCCATCACAGAGCTGCCATCCGGCATAGTTTGGGTTGCACTGTTTTGGCATATTACTGCACCTTTTTCGTTAATATGATCGGTTATAAAGTGCAGGGTGAGCTTTTCGAGATCGTGCAGTATGCGTTCATCGTTTGTTAAAAGATAGTAGTCGGCAAACTGTTCCATTAAAAATACTTCATGTTGGGGATAGTTTACCTCATGGTGTAGGTGGTATCCTGAATACTTTCGACCAAGAAACTCGCTTGGGAAAATATCTATGCCGCCGTTATAAGGTTTTTGAGGTTCGCTACGATTTATTGCCCAGTTGTTAATGTAGCGGTCGATTGACTTCATTAACTCCGGATTTTCTCCGTTTAAAATACAATTTTTAATCATTGCCCAGGCGGCAAATCCGCCAAATTCACCGGTTCTGCAGGACATCATGTAGTCCGGATTTCCAAAATGAACACCTTCGAATGTTAAACCATTTTCCGAGGAGAGGGTATCCTTAAAAAGAACACGGGAAAACCCACCACATTCATGTTGCGCATATTTTGCATAAAAAAAGTTGCTTTTATTGTATATGTCACTCCATTTTTCCTGACAGTAAACACTTGAATAATGAACTCTAGAATTTTCCGCAGTACAAGCTACTATATACTCACCTACACTTTGTGCAATCAGATTTTCGGATGCCGTGAATGTATCGCCAAGAGGGTTTGTTATCAAAGCTTTAACCATGTTGCCCATTTTTGTAAAAGGTACAACGCCATTTATAAAGCAACCGGATATTTTTGGCATTAACATAGCGATATCTAATGTTTTAACAATGTTTTCAAATGATTTGAAAATGCTTTGTGCAAAGCCGATCTTAATGTTTAAACAGTCCACCACCGGTAGGTGAGTGTTATCTGTTGTAAGTACATCGTCTGCCTGAGATAGCACTTGAAATCCGATTATTCTGTGCCCCATTTCGCTATATTTTAGTCTCCATGCTGCAAAATCACCATCGATACATATTGTCATAAATCGTTTGTCTGCTGTTGAGAAGATAAAGTATGCATAGTCAAGCGTAGGGGATGTATATATAGTTGTGGGCATACACTGGGATTGCCACGGGGTTCCTGTGCTTAGGTCCAGTAGATTTAGATCAAAATTCATGCCCATACGTGGACCACAGTTAGGATAATTTTTGTAGATTAATGCGATATCATCCTGTCCAAAGTTCCACGACATAACGGTGCTGCCGGAGCTTGAAACAAATTCTGCTGAATTCTCTGTAACGGTTGTAGCTTCACATTCAACAAGATTTTCCTGTTGCTGAGTGCCATTAATAAACGCAGTGCCAAAGGACTTGCCCTCCATGTCGGCAACCCAGTTGATATCAGAATTTATTTTATCGTTAAGAGATTCGATTTGCCCACCCTTGTTAAGGGAAATAGCATAGCTTCTCTTATTAAAAATGTAATTTTCCATTTTTGTTTAATCCTTTTCCGTCGCAACATATATCAACTTGTTGCCACATAGTAAATAAATTAAGTGTTTTTCAAAATAATATAACTACTCTAAATTGATATTATTCCTTAACCGAACCCAGAGTTATTCCGGTTATAAAGTACCTTTGTAGGAATGGATACACAATAAGTACCGGAATCATTGCAATAAAAAGTTTTGCAGCGTTTAATGTTTGGTTAGACATCTCGTTAAGAAGCTTATATTGTTCCTGGCTCATTGTAGCAGTGTTTACAGTAACAACAAGCTGTTGTATATATGTCTGCAACGGATAATCCTCTGTTTTATTGGTTAGAACCAATCCGTTAAAAAAATCATTCCAGTGATAAACTGCTGTAAACAGAACTACAGTGGCTATAACCGGTTTTGATATTGGCAGAACAATCTTTGCCCATATATACCAAGGACCGGCACCGTCGACTACCGCCGCCTCTTCTAACTCTTTAGGGATATTCCTAAAGAAATTAACTACAAGAATAACGTTAAACATTGGAAGCCCGCCACCAAGAACAAGACCCCATATGTTGTTAGTCATGTTTAAAGCTTTCATAGTCTGGAACCACGGGATAATACCACCGTTAAAGAGCATACATATAATCATTATCCACATAAACACGTTGCGAGCAGGAAATTCCTTTGTGCTCTTAGAAAGAGGATATGCCATTAATAGTATAGCTATCATAGAAGTTCCTGTGCCTAGTATAACACGCAAAACTGATGTTCCAAATGCACGCAGAAAATTTATGTCGCCCATAATCTGCTCATATGAAGTTAAATTAAAACCCACCGGCCATAGTGAAACTTGCCCTGCAGCCGCAGCAGATTTACTGCTGAGCGACAAACTTAGGGTGTACCAAATGGGGAGTATGCAGGATAAAGCTATTATTATTAATAAACTTAGGTTGATAACGTCAAAGGCTTTTGAACCAAATGTGTTTTCAAGGTATGCCGGACGAAGGTTAACCTTTTCCTTGTTTTTATGTTTCATATAAACCCACTATTTTAGTTGATGCTTACTCGATGTTTAGCTGTAGCGATTTAACTAAGTTATTAAAACAGTCTGTAATTTGCAAATTTATATGCTAAGAGATACCCCAGCGATATCATTACAAACCCTATAGCTGATTTTAATAGCCCAACAGCAGTAGCAAGGCTAAACTGAAGATTGATTAGTCCGGTTCTATATGTCCATGTATCCAGTATGTCACCGGTAGAGTATACAAGTGGATTATAAAGATTAAAAATCTGATCAAAACCTGCATTTAGTACATTACCAAGACTTAAAACCAGTAACATTGCAGCCGTTATGGCTATACCGGGAAGTGTTATATAGATAAGTCTTTTGTACCGACCTGCTCCATCGATAGCGGCTGCTTCGTAAAGTGTTGGGTTAATGCCGGTTAGTGCCGCTAAATAGATAATGGCGTTATAGCCAAAGTTTTTCCAAACATCGCTAGCAACAACAATTGTTCTAAAATAATCACTTTCGGCAAAAAACATGATGGGCTCATTGCCAAACACCCCTAATATCTGATTAACTGGTCCTGTGTAACCCAATATGTCAAGCAATATACCCGAGAGTATTACCCAAGAAATAAAATAGGGTATATAAACAATTGTTTGGATTCCTCGTTTAAGCCCCATTAAACGAACCTCATTGAGCATTAAAGCAAATACTAGCGGAACAATGAGATTAAAAATTATTTTGGATACCGAAATAATAATGGTATTTGCAAATATGGTTTTACTATCGTTTAATGTAAACAGATATTTAAAATTATCAAAACCCACCCATTCAGAGCCCAAAATACCGGCTCCCGGGTTAAAGTTTTGAAAAGCCATTACTATCCCGAACATTGGAACAATACTAAACAACAATAACCAGATATATCCGGGTGCAAGCATGATTAGATAATGTTTATAATTTTTTTTATTTTTCATGTCGTGCCTTTCTTTGGTAGAGGTAGAATGGGGTAGCCGAAAGATAAACAAACCGGGTATCGTTGTGTTTGTCTGCCTAAAATCTTTAAAAATATAGGTAAACCTCTAAAAGGATCAAATTAAACTACAAATATCGGCTCAGCCGATGAGCCGATATTTGTTATAAATTTATGGAATTAACCTAATGCTTTTACTTCTTCGGTTATTTCGTCGCCACCCTGTGCCTTCCAGTCTATTACAAACTGATCCCATGTTTCGATAGGCTCAACACCCATAACAATTTTCAAGAATGTTTCTTCCTCAAGCTTTTCAAGGTTAACCCATTTTGTTTCCATTCCAGGTGTCTGACCATATGTTTCGCTGTATATCATGTTTACATCTTGAGTATAGAATGGATTTGTTCCTACAAATATAGAGTAAAGGCGATTAAAGTTTGGATCTCCATCGCGATCCCATGCCGAAATATTAAGTGCATCGAATGGCTCAAGCTTTACCTTAGTAATTGATTCGATGTCGTTAATCAGTAGTTTGTAAGGAGCATACTCTTCGGTTTTATAATCATCTATTGTAGATTCGCCTTTAAATACACTTTCAAGTGCATCTCTTGTAACAACCATTTCATCATAGGCACCAAGTGCAACACGCATTGGGAAGTTACCTACATTTCCGTTATTAAGGTCGAATGAGCTCTCGTCTCTTAACATAACGTTGTTGAGAAGGACAGCAACCTCGGGGTGTTCATAGTCTTTGCTTACAACTGCATATGCTGTGGAAGGTGAACCCATATGATTGTTTATAACGCCGCTTTCGTCCTTTAACATATATGCCTGCCAGTCGGCTTCAGGGTTTGTGTTCCATGCGTCAGGGAAGGGTGAATATCCGTTCCACCATACACCTGCAAACATACCTGCTTGACCGGAAACGATAGCTTCGTTAGAATCTTTTCTAACGCCCATCTGCGGATCGATAAGACCGTCTGCATACATCTCGGAAAGAGTTATGAGAGCTTCTCTTGTTTCGGGAAGAACAGAGCCGTAAGCAGTTTCACCATTTTCGTCTTTAACCCAAAAGCCGGGGTAGGCGCCATGGGCAGAGAATATTGGGTCAAAGCCATTTGTAACGTTCATTGGAGACATAAAATCACAGTACATTGCAGCGCCGTTTGCAGGGCCTGTAATTCCTATGGTGTTTCCGGGGCCGTTGCCGCCGGGATCTTTTTCAATAAATTCAGCTGCAATATTCTTAACGTCTTCAACAGTTTCAGGAGGATCAAGGCCTAGCGCGTCCAACCAGTCCTGTCTTACCCAAATTAGAGTGTATCCATCGTCGGGAACAGGGGAATTTGGCAGTGCCAGCATCTGTCCATCACGTGTAACATTATCTATAGCGGGTTGATTTGAATTGTATATTTGCTTCATAATAGGCGAGCCATACATTTCATAAACTTCGGAAAGATCCGCTAGCTGACCTGCTCTAACCATTGCACTAAACTGAGTATCATTTACTACCAGTCCATCAGGAATGTCGTCCGAGGCTATTGCAAGATTAACCTTTTGGTCGTAGTCGCTACCACTTGCAGCTTCCCACTCGTTTAATACCTGGATATTTAGGGTATCCGCTATATGTCGAGTATATTGGTTATCTTCTTGTGTATCTCCATCTAAAAATTTATCGGTTGCACTAACACTTTTACCATAACCAAATGTTACAGTTTCTGCATATGCACCAAAAGGGTCCGCTTCAACAGAAGCACTTTCATCCTGCGATGAGGTATCGGTGGATTCATCTACTTGTGAGGTCGTCGTATTCTGTGAAGCTGTGTCCGAATTGTCTGCACATCCAGTAATGGTTGCAAACAACATAGTAGCACACAAGAGCAGTGCTATTTTTCTTCTTTTCATAAATGCCTCCTAATTATTTCGTAGTTTAATTATACAACATATTAAACAAAAAAAGGTTAGTTGTTTTATTAAATTTAGTATGTATTTTGTTTTATTTTTATTGTAAAAGGGTAATATTGTTAAAAGTTTTAAACAATATTATTCTTTCTAAAGTCTGATGGGCTTTTTCCTACATGAGTTTTGAATACCGAAGAAAAATATTTTTCGTCGGTAAATCCGCTTTTCACTGCAATAGAAGTAATGCTTTTCTTTGTTGTGAGCAACAGCTGTTTTGCATATTCAATCCTGTTGTTTTTGCAGTAGCTATGAAAAGACGTACCCACAATATGCTTAAAACAGGTGCAAAAATAGCTTCTGCTCATGTGGACTCTTTTGGCTATTTCTGTTGTAGAGATATACACCGACCAGTCTTCGCTCACAATATCGATAGCCTGTTGAATAGACTGCGTTATTTCAAAAGAGTGCTCTTCTGTGCTAACAATATCGAAAGACACATTTTCTTTATTGCGAGCTTTGTCAAATCTGCTTTTTATCTGTAGCAATACCTCGTCAAAAGTTCCCTCGTTGAGTTCTGCCTTAATAATATAATCTAGGACATTTAAACGCAGAGCCTTTTGAATATAGGAAAAATCCTGATGCATTGTTAATATTACGCACTGGGTATTAGGAGATATTTCTTTTATGCGTTTTAGTACATCAATGCCAAACATCCCCGGCATTTCAAGGTCTATAAAAACAAGGTCTATCTTGTTTTTAGCAACCAAATCAAGTGCCGATTTGCCATTTTGGGCTTCTCCAACAACAGCCATGTTGTAATTTTTCCATGGCAGCATAGTTTTTAGACCCATGCGAACAAGCTTATCATCATCTATTAAGGCAACAGTAATCATTTTACATCTCCTTTATTTTGAGGTATCTCGATTTGGGTTACAAGGCCGTTGTTTTTATTTTCAAATACTATGTTTGCAAGCTCCCCATAACAATTATCCAGTGTTTTAAAAACATAGTTTAGACCTATTCCGTAGGGATAATTATCTTTGCTTGTATCATTAAGATTTAGCAAAAGATCACCTTCAACTCCTCCGGCGTTATCGCTGATAACAAAAATAACCTTGTTTTCGCGATTATAAACAAATATTTCTATATGTAGCTCCTCATAGTCACCGTGCAAAATACTATTTTCTACTATAGGTTGAAGAATAAATCTCGGCATCATGTAATCAATAGTTTCGGCAGGACATTGATAATTAACACAATAGGTAAAGTCGTATTTAAGCTTTTGCAGTTCAAGATACTCAATAGTAGCCTGAATCTCCTGTTCTACCGATACATACTCGGAATCTTTTTGTAGATTATACGATAATATAGTTGTAAGCTTGCTCACCATAGTTCCTATTTCAGCCTGCTCCTTTACAAGTGCGAGCCAATGAACAGTGTTTAAGGTGTTAAGAAGAAAATGTGGATTGATCTGCGCTCTAAGTCTTCCCACCTCTTCGTGAGTTCGCTGATTCTCCTTTGCTCGTACTTCATCAAAAAGCTTCGAAATTTTTTGTTTCGAGCTATTAATCTCATCTATTATTACATCAAACTCGTATATCTTAGTTTTTTTAAGCCTGCTATCAAAATTGCCCTGTCCCATCTGCAACACGCCACGATAAAATTGCTGCAAAGGTTTGTTTACCCACTGAAATATGATAAACCCAAGTAAAAAAGAGATTACTGCCAGAAGCGGAAAAAGCAAAAGGTAATCGTTTAAAAATTCTGTTCGAACATAAAAATAATCAGTAGTGTCCACACAAAGCGCCACACTAAACCCCTGAGTGGCATTGGTTTGATACACTTTAAAGTCTCCTTCTTCGGTGTATCCACTGTCAAGATCTGAAAGTTTTTCACCTATAGTAAACTGACCAGGCTTGTCAGCAAAAACTATCTCGTCCTCTTCGTTTAGCAAAAGATAATATGTCTTTGTATTAAAAACACTACCAACACTGTTAAAATATTGCATAATTAATTCAAAATTTGTTTCCACATAAACATTCAATGTAGTATTAAAGGTTGTGTCGTACTTTTGCAGTGCAGATATTACCTGAGTATCATTATAGTTAATGTTGCTTTTATGCGGTGAAAAAATTATCAAATTCCCATTTTTGTGCAGCTGTTTCATGCCGGACGGATCAAAGTCGTCAACAAGGTGTGAGGTTGCAATAATCTGACTGTCTAAGGAGATTATATCCGGATATATTACGGCAAGATTAAGATTTGGGTTTGCAAACATAACAATCTGCATACCCTCGTTTATAGCATATCTGGAAATAGCTTTTTCTGCTAAATTGTCGTTGTCGTAAAAGTTTGTAAACTCTTCCGAAAGGTAGCTAAAAGGAGAAAAAAGATTGAGCGACGTGTAAAGATTTAGTAGGTTATTGTTTATTGTAAGTGTTGTCTGTGCAAGGTGACTCGAATAGCTTTCGTCAATCCTGTCCTCTATACTTCTTAATAGGCTAAAATACATGATAATGCTCGACACTGAAAAAACAAACAGCCCAAACAATAACGATACAACTATTATTCTCCATTTTAATGTTTTCATTAAAGCCTCTCTTAATGGGCTAAGTGTAAATATTATTTATTATAGCATATTTTAATTGTTGTTCGCAAACAAAAAAACAATGCCCCTATTTTATTAGCTGTAATATATACTTTCGCTGCTTTTTTATTGTTTCAATAACCAAGTATCCCGTGTTAATTTCAACAGATATATAGTAATCTGTCCAACAAAAAGCAAGCGCAGGTGGCAAGGCTGGAAAAACAGGGTTGTACTTACTTATTAAAGAAAATACAAAAAATGCCTTTGAGGACGATGAGTCTCATTGGAAATTATGATAATCTAAAATGGTAGTAAATTTAATAGAAAAGCTCTAGGATAAGACACTTGGGTCTATCTTAGAGCTTTTTATGATGTATTCTGTATTCACTTGGCTTGGCATAAGTATAACACTTGAAAACAGTAGCAAAATATTGAGAAGATGAAAAACTAATGTCAAAAGCAATCTCTGTCACTAATAGATTAGTGTTTTTTAGTAATTCTTTTGCTACCTCGATCTTCTCACGTAAAATATATTCCCTGGGGGGAATCCCTACCGAGTGACTAAATACAGTTTTAAATCGAGATACAGATATACCATATAAATCAGCTAATGTTTGTAGGGGAATGTATTCCTTTATATGTTCTTGGATATAGGATAGAACTAGTTGTATTTCAGGGGAGTAACGGTGCATTTTGTGGTAGATAGTTCTATAAAGGAGATAACAAATTCAGATAATAAATTTCTAAGTTTTGTATGTTGGAAAGCATCCACATTGTGAGGTGATAAACCTATTACTTTGGTCATACAATCACAAAGATAGGCAAGGGAGCTTATATTAGTGATTGTACGACAACTTTTCGCTGCAAAGAAATTCATAATATAATCATTTTCTCTTTGGGTGTTAAAATATCCTAGATCCGCTAATAAAGCAGGATTAAAAATAATGTAAAAAAATTTTGCTTTGTCCTCAGGAGTATTTGCGGTACCATGTAACTCATTTTCATAGGCAATAAAACCCTCATCACTTTTAATGCAATAAGAAATGTTTTCAACATTGTAAATTTGTTCCCCCTTTAACATAAGTACAATTTCCACCTGATTTTTATGAACATGTTCTGGTAGGGGCTGATGTGCTTTTTCGTAATTAACTTTTCCAATTGTTAAAGTAAGCACATTGTTTTGATGATATTTCCATATTCTTTTCATATAATTTTTCTGTTTTTTTATAGTATACTTTTATTCTACCATGTATAATTTTGTCTTGCAATACAAAATTGCAAGACAAGTGAAAAAAGTGGTGATATAATTAAAACACAGTAATTAGAAGAGGGTGAGTATTACCATGAATGCAAAAGAAAATATGTTAAGAGCAATTAATTTTGAGTCGCCAGATTATGTGCCTGTATCATTTTGTATCAATGCAGCATGCTGGAATACTTACCCACAAGAATTCTTGCTAGAACAAATGGAAAAGCATGAACTTCTATTCCCAAAAGAGCATTTACCAAAATTTCCTGTTCAACCTGAGTTTCACAATGTATGTAGAAAAGACAAACCTTTTCTTGATGATTGGGGCTGTAAGTGGGTGACTAGTATGGATGGTATCACAGGTACTGTGGTAGAGCATCCACAAAAAAGCTGGATGGATTTTCATGGGTATCAAGCGCCAGATGCTAATTGCTGTATGGGGATAGGAATAATGGATTGGGAGCAAGAGCGGATGCGTATGGAAGCAGCAAAGGAAGCTGGCCATATTACTATAGCAGGACTCCGTCATGGACATACTTTTTTGCAACTTTGTGATATTAGAGGATATGAGAATTTACTGTATGATATGATAGATGGGAACGAACATTTACCAATTTTGATTCAAATGGTAGAAGATTTTAATATGGAAATTATTAAGAAGTATGTAGAGATGGATGTAGACATTATTTCCTATGCAGAAGATTTAGGAATGCAGGTAGGCCCCATGCTTTCACCAGAGCAATTTAGAACCTATATCAAGCCTAGTTATCAGAGATTAATGGAGCCAGCCAAAAGGAAAGATAAAATTATTCATATGCATTCTGATGGAGATATTAGGTTACTTGTAGATGACATCATCGATAGTGGGGTGAAAATACTAAATCTTCAAGATCTAGTAAATGGTTTGGATTGGATAGAAGCTAAGCTTGCTGGGGAAATCTGTATCGAACTAGATGTAGACAGGCAAACGGTTACTCCTTTTGGATCCCCTGCTGATATTCATCCCTAATTAAATCTGAGGTAACACGTTTAGGGTCAAGCAAGGGAGGACTCATGCTTGTATATGGGCTGTATCCAGGCGTACCATTAGAAAATGTTGTAGCTGTTATGGATGCTATGCAAGAGTATACACAAATGTATTAATAAATAAAATGATAGACAATATAGAAAAAAAGATTGGTGAAATAAATATAAAATCCGAACTGCGAAAAACCACAAGGTGCTCGGCAAGACATTTCATTACGTAAATACGGCATTTGCCCATTTTGTTAATGTATTGTATGCTTGTTCAATAGCCCAAATTTGATGTGGTAAAAACAATTTCTCTTTTATTTCATCAATAGTTGAACATGTGTTAATAAAAGAAGGGTACGCAAAAACAGCAGAAACCCAGTGTTTATGCGGTGTTGCGACG
>CAYJDA010000016.1:16218-52526 GCA_964368815.1 uncultured Oscillospiraceae bacterium | reverse complement strand
GAAATCACAGCCGAGGTTGCGGCACTTCAATAACTCATAGATTAATTCGCTAAGGGAAGTACCGTTTACCCGTACTTCCCTTTTGTTTATAGAGGTAGGAACTTATGAAAAACAAAAAGAATTACCCCATATATGCCATTATGCTGGCACCGGGGTTGTTATGGCTATTGCTATTTAACATTGTTCCCATGTTTGGCATTGTAATGGCATTTCAAAATTTTTCTCCGGGACTTGGAATTTTGCGCTCGGAATGGGTAGGGCTTGACAACTTTGAATACATGTTTCAAATACCGGACAGTAAAAGTATCTTTGTTAACACCATCGTAATATCGTTCGGTAAAATGGTTGGCAATCTCGTGTTTCCACTTGTTTTTGCATTATTGTTAAACGAAGTTAGGCTTTTAAAGTACAAAAAAGCGGTTCAAACAATTGTTTACCTCCCCTACTTTATATCCTGGGTTATTCTCGCCGGAATCATGCAGGATGTGTTTGGATACACCGGTCCTGTTAACGACGTTTTTGAGGCTTTAGGCAACGAAAGAATAGTATTTTTAGGTCAAGCAGACATGTTTCGACAGTTTGTTATTGGCAGTGACGTTTGGAAAAACTTTGGGTATAACACCATCATTTTCCTTGCGGCGTTAACCTCCATCGACCCAACCCTCTACGAGGCGGCGGCAATAGACGGCGCAGGACGCTGGAAGCGTATGCTTAATGTAACGCTCCCCGGAATATCCATAATGATAGCAATGGTAGCTATTTTAAGCCTCGGTAGTATCCTCAACGCCGGATTTGATCAGATATTTAACCTATATAACCCCTTTGTTTATTCCACCGGAGATATAATCGACACCTGGGTTTACCGCACCGGAATTATCAATCTACAGTTTAGCTTATCTACGGCTGTTGGTCTACTAAAATCGGTTGTTGGATTTATTATGATCACTGTTGGTTACACGCTGGCATATAAATTTGCCAACTACCGTATTTTTTAGGAGGATGGTATGATTAAGAAAAAAAATAATACTGTAAAGATATCAAACTCCCCGGCATATCTTGAAAAAAACATCGGGTCTAAAATTTTTGATACGGCAAATTTCATTGTTTTAAGTTTAATAACTCTTTCCTGTATACTTCCAATATGGTATACATTTTGTGTATCACTAAGTAGTAAATCTGCTGCTGAGGGTGGCCTTGTAGGTCTTTGGCCGGTTGATGTTACACTTGAGTCATATATAAGCATTTTAGACGACACCAAGTTTTTCGATGCTTTTGGTGTCTCGGTAATGCGTGTACTCCTTGGCACTGTGGTTACAATAGCAATAATTCTGCTTATGGCATATCCTCTCTCTAAAACAAAAGTTGAGCTTCCGGCACGCAACATCATCATGTGGTTACTGGTTTTTTGTATGATGTTTAACGGTGGACTTGTGCCTTGGTTTATGACCATGACCAACATAGGTATGTTAAACAACATTTGGGGCTTGGTGCTCGGTGGTGGTGTGCCGGTATTTAATGTAATATTGGTAATTAACTTTTTTAGAAACATTCCAAAACAGATTGAGGAGGCGGCAGTTGTAGATGGTGCCGGCCCATGGACCATTCTCTTTAAACTTATAATACCTATTTCAAAGCCGGTAATCGCAACGGTGTCGCTCTTTACTGCTGTTATGCACTGGAACGAATTTTTTAACGGCTTAGTTCTTAATACCGATTCGTCAAAGTACCCACTGCAAACCTACATTCAACAGCTGGTTGTAAATACAAATGCTGCCTCTCTAACGGTTGAGGAGCTAAAAATGTTAACTACTATGTCGAACCAAACTCTCAATGCTGCAAAGCTGTTTATTGCTATGTTGCCGGTTTTAATTGTTTATCCATTTTTACAGCGTTACTTTGTGACCGGTATAACACTTGGTTCTGTTAAAGAATAATATTAAGGAAGGATACTTTATTATGCAATATGGTTGGGACTTAAACACCGAAAAACAGAAAATTTGTATTGCTGTTAAAAAGGTTAACAAAAACATACGCGAACGTGGAATAGGTCAACTATCTAAAGCTAATGGAATGGCATTTAGCACTACAGACCTACTCACAGGTTATTGTTACGGTGAATTCTATGACTGGGATTTATACTTTGAAAATATATATCTCTCCTACTTTGGGGTTAAAAACTACTGCCGAAACAATGTAGAGGTGTTTTTGGATAAACAGCTTAATTCCGGCTTTGTGGCACGCACTCTTGTCGAGCCACGATGGAGGCAACACTTTAAGCCATTTTTAGCACAAACAGTTTTACTTGGTTACAAACAGGGACAAAATATCCTTTGGGTTAAAGAAAAATATTACAGTAAACTTAAAAAATATCTCGATTACTGGTTCTGGTTCTGTGATCACGATCGGAATGGCTTACCGGTATGGGATAGTGCAGACCACAGCGGAATGGACAACCAAGATTTGCGTGGCGGAGCAATATATTCCGAGATATGTGAAGGTGTAGATCTTGCGGCTTATCTCTACCGCGAACTAAAAGCGATGGAGGTTATTGCTGAGTTGCTTAATATTCCCGAGGATAAAGAGGATTTTTCCCAGCAAGCGCAAACATTAAAGGATAATGTTAACAAATTTTTATGGGATGAAAATGATGGTTTTTATTACGACCGTCATGAGCGAACAGGAGAGTTAATTCGATATAAGTCAGCCTCTTCATTTGCTGTGTTATGGGCAGGAATTGCAACCCCGCAGCGTGCAAAAAGGTTAATTGAAGAACATGTTTTAAATCCCGAAGAGTTTTGGTTAGATTTTCCGGTAGCATCCTGGGCAAAAAACGAGGAAGGATATTATCAGCAGAAAAAAGGCTGCGAATGCACATGGATGGGTGCTTGCTGGATACCAATTAACTATATGTTGATGCATGGTTTAGTTAACTATGGTTATGAAAAAGAGGCGATGGAGCTTGCCAAAAAATCTTTCAATATGGTTATTAGTGAGGATGAAATTAGAGAGTATTATAATGCCGAAACCGGCATTGGTCAAGGCATTAACCCATTTTGGGGCTGGTCGTCACTGGGACTGTTTATGCCAATGGAGCTGAGCGAGGGGTATGATCCGACACTGCTTAATTCAGACAGGGCAACCTTTCTTGCAACCGAAAAGCTCGGAATGGAATTTTAATAATTAGAAAGGAAAGTAAATGAAATTTAATGACGGATACTGGGAGCTTAAACCCGGTGTACAACGTACCGATTCAATTCAGATCCGTGAAGTAAAGATAAAAGATGACTGTGTATATATCTACATAGTAGGATATAAAGAAGATATCCGTGCAATAGGCTTGCCTGTATTAGAGTTATTTATTTCCTCACCTATTGCGGACGTTATAAGAATTAAGAGCTACCACCACATGGGTAGCAATGAAAAAGAACCTCAGTTTAAGATTAAGGATAACAACGAAAAGCTGAACGTTACACAGCAAGGAGATATTATAACAATTACCTCCGGAAAAACCAGCCTTATAATAGACAAAAGTCAGGTTCTATTTGAGTTTAGATATGAGGACAGAGTGCTTACAAGGATAGCGAAGCACAGCTCAAAAACCTGTCTCAGCACCATGGAAACACCGCAGGGTACATTTATGCGTGCCAGATTAGAGGTGGATCTTGACGAAAAAATATATGGTCTCGGTGAACGCTTCACCCCATTTGTAAAAAATGGACAGGTTGTTGACATCTGGAATGAGGATGGTGGAACAGCCTCCGAAATTGCATATAAAAATGTACCGTTTTACATTACCAACAAAGGATATGGTGTGTTTGTAAATTCAACCGACCATGTTTCCTACGAAGTTTGCTCCGAGGCGGTAACAAATGTGCAGTTTTCGGTAGAAGGTGAGAAACTGGACTTTATGGTTATCGGCGGCGATGATATGAAGGATGTGTTAAAAAATTACACCGAGCTTACCGGTAAACCGGCACTGCCACCTGCATGGAGTTTTGGACTATGGCTAACATCATCCTTTACCACCTCATATGATGAAAAAACAGTGATGAGTTTTGTTGATGGAATGGCAGAGCGCAATATTCCATTACACGTATTTCACTTCGACTGTTTTTGGATGAAGGAGAACGAGTGGTGTAACTTCACCTGGGACGAGGATATGTTCCCGGATGTTGAGGGTATGCTCGGCAGAATGAAAAATGATAAAAAACTAAAAATCTGTGTGTGGATTAACTCCTATATCGCACAAAAATCACCATTGTTTTTAGAGGCGAAGGAGCTTGGTTATCTATTAAAGAAGCCCAACGGCGATGTATGGCAGTGGGATCGTTGGCAATCCGGCATGGGACTGGTAGACTTTACCAATCCTGGAGCATATAAATGGTATCAAGACAAGCTACGTGTGCTTCTCGACCAGGGTGTTGACTGCTTTAAAACCGATTTTGGTGAGCGAATTCCAACCGATGTTGTTTATTATGACGGTAGCAATCCAAAACAGATGCACAACTATTACACCCAGCTTTATAATCAATGTGTTTTTGAGTTGTTAGAAGAGTATCGTGGTAAAAATGAAGCCTGCCTGTTTGCACGTAGTGCAACAGCCGGTGGACAGCAATTTCCGGTACATTGGGGCGGAGACTGTTCATCCTCCTTTATATCCATGAGCGAATCCATCCGTGGCGGACTTTCACTTTGCATGAGTGGCTTCGGATTTTGGAGCCATGACATCAGTGGCTTTGAGGGCACAGCACCAAGCAGTGTATACAAGCGTTGGGCGGCATTCGGGCTGCTTTCAACCCATTCACGCCTACATGGTGCAAACTCTTATCGTGTGCCCTGGTTATTTGGTGATGAAGCTGTTGATGTAGTAAGATACTTTACCGAATTTAAGTGTAGCCTAATGCCTTATATTTATTCGCAGGCGGTTTATACCCACGAGGTTGGAATTCCGGTTATGAGAGCCATGGTTTTAGAATATCCTGAAGATATGACATGTGGATTCTTAGATCGCCAATATATGTTGGGTGATAATATTCTTGTTGCACCTGTGTTTAAGGAGGATGGAAATGTAGAATATTACCTGCCAAAGGGTCGCTGGACAGGTATCTTAACAAACGAGGTTATCGAGTCAACCGGTAGCTGGTACAATGAAAATCACAGCTACATGTCGTTACCGTTAATGGCAAAGGAAAATTCGATTATTGCCTTTGGCAATGAAAATCAGACTCCGGAATATGATTATACACGCTCGATAACTCTACACATTTACGAACTAACCTCCTGTGCAAGCACAACTGTTTGTAGGATTGATGGAAGCAAGGCGTTAAATGTAGATGCTCAAAGGTGTGACGATAAGGTTAACATTAACTTTGATGGCGAAGCAGCCGATGTTAAAATTATTCTGCACAACGTAGCATCGGTCGACAACCTAATCGGTGCCACCTCACAGGCTACGAGTGTAGGTATACAGCTTAATGTAAACAACGAGCTATCAAACGTTACCTATCAGCTGAAATAAAAATCGCTAATATTAAGTACAGGCAGTAATCCGTTTTATGATTACTGCCTGTATTTTTATTACTTTACATAAACAATTTGCTCACTGGTAGAAATTCCATTATACTCGAAACCGGTAGGGCGACTGTCGCTGTTGAAGAGTGTAAATTTAAAGCAAGTTTCTACAAAAAAGCGTGTATATTTTCATCAAACAGCCTTAATGTTGGACAATTATTTATATCCTAAATTGACACGACAATAAAAACTATATATAATTTTATTATAAAGCTATTTAACACAAAAGAGATAGGTACAAAATGAAAAAACCAAACATCGTATTTGTTTTAACCGACGACCAAGGTTATGGGGATTTGGCTTGCATGGGGAACCCTTACATCAAAACTCCAAATATTGATAATTTTTATAATGAAAGCGTACGATTGACCGATTATCACGTCGGCCCTACCTGTGCCCCCACAAGAGCAGGTATAATGACGGGGCACTATGCAAACTCAACCGGAGTATGGCATACTGTAGGCGGGAGGTCGTTATTACGTGAAAATGAATGGACGTTAGCCTCCGCTTTTTCCGAAGGTGGATACAACACGGCAATTTTCGGCAAATGGCACCTTGGAGACAATTATCCCTACCGCGCGATGGATAGAGGGTTTGGGCGTTCTATAGTGCATGGTGGTGGTGGCATTACTCAAGCACCGGACTTTTGGGGTAATGATTATTTTGATGACACCTACTATGTTGATGGTGTGCCAAAAAAATTTAACGGGTACTGTACCGATGTGTTTTTCGGTGAGGCAATGAAATATATCGAAGAAAAGAAAAATGAACCCTTTTTTTGCATGATTACTTTAAATGCACCGCACTCGCCCCACAATGTTCCAAAAAAATACTATGACATGTATAAAGAAAACGAAAATATTCCCGATGCAAGGTCTAGGATGTATGGCATGGTAACAAATATAGACGAAAACTTTGGCAAGCTAAAAAATCATCTTGAAACACTTGGGCTGATTGATGATACAATTTTTATTTTCATGACCGACAACGGTACCGCTGTAGGTGTTGATCTTGATGAAAATGATTTTGTTACACACGGATACAACTGTGGCATGAGAGGAAAAAAGAATAGTGAATATGATGGCGGGCATAGGGTTCCGTTTTTCATAAGCTGTCCCTCACTAGGTATAGGTGGCGGTAAAGATATGAATGAGCTATGCGCAAACGTGGATTTAATGCCTACCTTTATGGAGCTATGCGGAGTAGCCAACACCAAAAATATTAAGTTTGACGGGATATCTATAGCAGAGCAGTTGAAGGACTGCAATAAAAAAACAGTTGACAGAATAATTGTAACCGATTCACAACGTGTAACCAACCCCATAAAATGGAAAAAATCAGCTGTAATGTGGCAAAACTATCGATTAATAAACGGAAAAGAGCTCTACAACATTGACGCAGACCGTGAACAAAGAAATGACATTGCGGCAAATTTTCCGGATATAGTTGAAAAAATGCGTATTGGATACGATGATTGGTGGGAAAAGGTTACTAAAGGCTATGAGATAGAAATCCCTATATACTTAACCGAGGAAGAAGTCTATCTGTCCTCACATGACCTACGAGGCGATGTTTCTGATTGTGTGTATAGCCAAGAATTAATTCGAAGGGCAGATATCGGCCACAGCTACTGGGAGGTATATGTTCCTGTAGCCGGTAGCTACACCTTTGATGTAAGACGTTGGCCAAAATCACACCCAAAAGCTTTATGCGCAGGAATAACTGACGGTACAAGCGATGTAGAATATAATGCCAACGAGGTGGAGGAAGCTGCTTCCTACCTCGGCGGTGTCGCAATAGACATTGTTAAAACAACATTGACAATCGGCGGAGAAACCTACGAACAAACGGTTTGCGAAAAAACTCTCGGCTCTGTTTTTACGGTGGAGCTAAAAGAGGGACCTGCTCATTTGTATGCTTTTTTCCTTGACAGTAAATCTATAGAGCGATCAGCATATTTTGTTTATGTTACAAAAACTAACGAAACTTAGTAAAATGAAATATATATAGCCGTCTGCCCCTCTGATAAAATTGATATGTCCATCTTCATTGCATGATAATATTCACCGCCCTGATAAAAAGAAACTATCTCTCTATCGGCCGCTTTGTCGGTCATTTCGCTTGCATGCTGTACTACATTCTCGGGTAGGCTTTTTTCGCCGGGTCTCGGATAGTCGGTAAACTCTCCGTTTTCGCTTATTATTACTCGGGTATTGTCGCCTTGTCTTAACATATTCAGCAACATAATTGGTGGAATATTATCGTTTGCAGCATCATCTCCGTTAGCAATAACTGCATCCTGCTCCAGCCTTATTGCCGATCTACTTAAGTTTTCTTCAGCTTGGTTATATGAGTATCTACTCACTAAAATATTAAAAACCGCAAGTACAAATAGCTGTACTGCAATTATCAATACAACATATGGTCTGATTATTTTCTGCTTTAATGATGGCATTTTCACCTGTCAGCATCCTCTAATTTAAAGCCATAACCCCATACAATAGTTAATTTTATTAATTCTCTGTGAAAAAATCTGATTAAACTGCGGCAAAACTGCCCAAATTTACCGAAATATGATTCACTGCTTTACAACGTCTGGTATTATTGCCACAACCGTCGCTGAGCCTATTGAATTATTTATTACCACAGCATTTTAAACATTTCAGAAAGCACACTGCAATTAACAAGTCTTTTTAATATATATTTAAAAAGACTTGTTAAATTTTTAACTTATTTATTACCTTACCAAAAACATAGTGTATTACTTCGAACAAAAATCCAGTAAAATGAACATAACTATCTATCATATGTTTTAACTATATTTTATACTATAGCCAAAGCCTTTAGCTATATAGTTTTCTATACTCACTGGGTGTGCTTGCGGTATGTTTTTGAAATACTCTAAAAAAATAGTTGTAGTCGTTTATGCCTACCCTATCACATATCTGTGCATTTGTAAGATTTGTATGCGTTAGCAGATGCATAGCCTTTTGAATTCTCAATCGACTTATGTGCTTTTTTATTCCACAGCCAAACAACTTTTTTGAAATATGATAGAGCGATGTACGACCAATGCCCAATTTACTACAGAGCTCATTTGAGGAAAGATCAGTGTGGATATTGTTGTCAATATACTGCATTAATTCGCTCTCAACATCGTTGTTAACCATCTGTGCGAGTTTTGTTTCACACATTGCCGTAGCTGCAATAAACAATAAATTAGATGCCGATTTAATTGTTTTGTAATCGGACACCTGCAAATCATTAAAAGCCTTTATCAGCATATCCTTCTCAATATTATATTTTTCAGCGATTTTAATAAGAAATATTATTTGAGTTTCAACTGTCGTTGTTTCTACTATATGACTAAGTAATAGATAGCCCACTACAACTTTATCCACATAGATGGGTGAGATTACCTCTGATAGACCGGCATGACAGGTGTAAATAACGCTCTCCCCTTTTGTTTTTGCATTATTACAAGCTTTTTTATCGCAGAGCAAACAATCAGCGAGGCCTTGTTTCGACGAACGAATAAGTTTACAAAAGTTAGGATGTTCTTCGGGGTAGGATAAAATATCGTTACCATTTTCATCAAACACAACAGTTCTTAATCCTGTTAGCTGATAAAAATCTTTCAACAGGGCCAATAACTCTTTTATTCGAAATAATGCCCTCATAAACTACCTCTCAGAAAATGTATATGATTATTCTACAATAATTATATATTTAAATTTTATTATTATCAAGCAAAAGGAGAAAAATGAACATTAAAAACAAAAAAATTTGGTTTGTTGTAGGCAGTCAGTTTTTATACGGTGACGAGGTATTAACAACTGTGGACAAACGAGCCTCCGAAATGACAAAAGTTATGAACGACAGCGGTAATTTGCCCTTTGAATTGATATATAAGGTTACCGCAAAAACAAATGCCGAGGTTACCGAGACGATAAAACAGGCAAATTTTGATGATGATTGCATCGGAATAATAACTTGGTGCCATACTTTTTCACCATCCAAGATGTGGATAAACGGGCTGGTTAGTCTACAAAAGCCCTGGTGTCACCTTGCAACACAGTATAATCGTGAAATCCCAAATCATGAAATCGACATGGACTTTATGAACCTAAATCAGGCAGCACATGGCGACAGAGAGCATGGGTTTATCGGCGCACGTTTGCGCTCAAAGCGTAAAGTTATTGCCGGATACTGGCAGGATGAAGGTCTGCAAATTCGCCTAGGAGACTGGATGCGTGTCGCCTATGGCGTAGCATTTTCCAAAGAGTTAAAAGTTATGCGTTTCGGCGACAATATGCGTGAAGTGGCTGTAACTGAGGGCGACAAGGTAGAGGTGCAGGCGAAGCTTGGCTGGCAGGTTAACACCTGGCCGGTAGGCAAGCTGGTTGAAACAATGCAACGGGTAACCGATGCTGATATTGACGCAAAAATAGCAGAATACCAAACAAAATACGACTTTTCAAACGATGATTTAGAAACAATAAAATATCAAGCTCGTGAAGAGATAGCGATGAAAACTATGTTCGATAAAGAAGGATGCATGGCTTTTTCCAACACCTTCCAGGATTTATATGGTATGAAACAGCTTCCCGGACTTGCCAGCCAAAATCTAATGTCGCTGGGGTACGGCTATGCAGGTGAGGGTGACTGGAAAACCTCGGCAATGACCTCAATAATAAAGGCTATGAGCATTGGAAAAACGGGCGGTACCTCCTTTATGGAAGACTACACGTATCACCTTGAAACCGGCAATGAGCTGAGCCTCGGCGCGCACATGTTGGAGGTTTGCCCCAGCGTTGCAAACAACAGGGCAAAAATCAAGGTAGAACCTCTCGGAATAGGCGATAGAGAAGCACCGGCACGCCTTGTTTTTGAAGGCAAGGCGGGAGCGGCAATAGTAGTAACCCTTGTGGACATGGGCGGACGTTTACGCTTGATTTGCCAGGATATCGAATGTATAAAACCAACCATGGATATGCCAAACCTTCCGGTGGCAAGGGTTATGTGGAAAGCGCTTCCCGATATCTATACCGGCATAGAATGTTGGATACATGCGGGTGGTGCACACCACACAGTGCTAAGTTATGATGTAACCTCAGAGCAAATGAAGGATTTCTGCAATATTTTTGATATCGAATTTGTACATATAGGTAAGGATACAACGGTAGAACGCTTTGAGCAGGAACTGTTCCTCACTGATATTGCATGGAAAATAAAGTAGATTATATTTAAAGAGTAGCGGTTAAATGCATATTTGCTATTGCTAAAATATAACCTCTTTACCAATAATAATATTAACAATTCTAATGTAAACAATTATGAAAGGGATAGTATAATGAGCTTTAAAATTACATTTATCGGAGCAGGAAGTTTAGTATTTGCACGTACTTTATTTACCGATATTATGTCGATTGAAAAATTTCACAACATTCAGGTTTCGTTTACCGACATCAATTCCGAAAACCTCGAAAAAACCCGGGCGCTTTGCCAAAGAGATTTAGACAGCAACAATATACCGATAACCATCGAGGCAACTACCGACCGCCGTGTTGCATTTAAAGATGCCGCATATATTATTAACTGCGTTAGGGTAGGTGGACTCGAGGCCTTTGAGACCGACATAGAAATTCCGCTAAAATATGGAGTCGATCAGTGTGTGGGTGACACGCTTTGTATAGGTGGAATAATGTATGGCCAGCGTGTTATTGCCGCCATGCTGGATTTTTGCAAGGATATTCGTGAGGTTGCAAAGCCGGGAGCAATAATGCTTAACTATTCTAACCCCAATGCAATGGCAACCTGGGCATGCAACAAATACGGAGGAGTTAAGACCATAGGGCTTTGTCATGGCGAAATTCACGGCGAAATGCAGATTGCCGAGGTGCTTGGAATTCCCAAAAATGAGCTTGATTTTATCTGTGCCGGCATTAACCACCAAACCTGGTATATTTCGGTAAAACACAAGGGCGAAGAACAACTCGACAAAATATTAAGCGGTTTTGAAAATCACGAAAAATTCTCGCAACAGGAGAAGGTTAGAATTGATATATTAAAACGCTTTGGGTATTATTCAACCGAATCAAACGGCCATCTATCGGAATATGTTTCCTGGTATAGAAAAAGGCCTCAGGAGATAAATGATTGGATTTGCCTAAGCGACTGGATTCACGGTGAAACCGGAGGATACCTTCGAAGAACGCGTGAAGAGCGCAACTGGTTTGATACCGACTTTCCTAAAATTGCGGCGGAACCACCTAAAAAACTAGATGGCTCACAGCGTGGAAAAGAACACGGATCGTATATTATCGAGGCACTTGAGCTTGGCAAAACATACCGTGGACACTTTAACGTGATGAACAACGGCTGTATAACTAATCTGCCTAATGAATCGGTGGTGGAGGTTCCGTGCTATGTTGATGGAAACGGAATATCTGTTCCACAGGTAGGCGAGTTGCCACTCGGCTGTGCCGCAGTGTGCTCACAGTCAATTTGGGTACAAAAACTTTCAGTAGAGGCTGCTGTAGCAGGAGATGAGGCATTATTAAAGCAGGCAGCAATGATGGACCCACTCACCGGAGCTGTTTGCAATCCGGCCGAAATTTGGCAGATGGTAGACGAAATGCTTGTTGCCGGAGAGGAATGGTTGCCTCAGTATAAAAACTCCGTTGCAGCTGCAAAAATTCGACTTGCTAAGGGCGACTTAATCCCAACCAACAGCGAATATAAAGGAGCGGCAAGGCTAAAGGAAAAAACAGCAGAGGAAGTTGCTTCCGACAAGGAAAATCGCAAAATAACCGTTTAATTTCTAAATCTGTATATGCCCTCAGCTACCCCGTAGCTACGGACAAGATGATTACCGGTACTGATTGCATATCCATTTTTACAAAAATATTTCACAACTGGTTTAGTTGTGGGCAGTGTGAAAGGTTAATAATAGGTGCGTAGTGTTTGAGAATTTTGAATTAATACAAAAGAGATATCGTGATTTTTGGAATTTTGAAAACTCAACTCCAATTTTAATGCTATCCGGAATTGAGGGAGAAGTAAATGCTCCAAAAGCACCAGAAAAGTTTAAAGATCGGTGGTGTGATATTGGTTATTTAATTGAAAATCACAGGGCTTATTTTGATAAAACATTTTATGTAGCAGATGCCTATCCACTATATAATCCTAATTTGGGACCGGATATTTTTGGGGCAACTCTCGGTGCGGATCTTATTTTTGAAGAAACAACAAGTTATAGCGTACCGTTTGTACATGATTGGTTAGAGAACATTAGTTTTAAGGAATCAAACATTTGGTGGCAAAAAATTAAAGAAATAACACAAGCTTTTGTAGATGATAGCCGTGGGGACTATATTGTAGGTATAACCGATTTACACCCCGGCGCCGATGGATTAGTTTCTATAAGAAGTCCTCAGGAGTTGTGTTATGATGTAATCGATCAGCCTGAGGTGTTTAAAAAATCCGATGAAATTTTGTTGCCTGCATTTAAAAAGCAGTTTGAGACACTATACAATATTACTCAAAAATATCAAAAGGGTACAAGTAATTGGATGGGAATTTATAGTGAAGATCCATGGTATGTAACCTCGAGTGACTTTATCTGCATGATTTCAAACGAGTATTTTAGAGAACTTGTGTTGCCGGAAATTATAGAGGAGGTAGACTACTTAAAAGGAAATACTATTTTCCATTTAGATGGGCCCGATGCGTTAAAACATTTAGATTCTTTGTTAGAAATCCCCAATTTAAAAGGCGTTCAGTGGGTATATGGGGCCGGACAGCCATCTGCTAGGCATTGGATGAACGAACTTAAAAAGATACAAGCGGCAGGTAAAAATGTAGTAGTATCGCTCGATAAAGAAGATATAGTTCCAGTTTTCAACGAGTTGTCAGCTGAAGGTTTGTGTTGCAGTTTCAACTTTACATACACAAAACAAGAGGCAATTGATATAGAAAAAACCGTACGTAGCATCTATAATAGCAAGGGATAGGTAAAATAATTAAACGTGAAATGACTCCAAGAGAGCGAATTCTTAACTCAATAAACCACAAACCTGTAGATCATTTACCTACAGATTTATGGTGCGTAGAAGAAATTAACGTTAAGCTATTCGAATATATGTTAATGCTGCAAAACACCCCTCATGGCGCATAACTTATTTGTAATACAAAAAATATTGCTTGAACGCGTATTTTAACTAGCTTTCCATGGATCATTATTGTAAAAGGTGTCAAACATTAACTTTGTTTTTGGAAGGGTGCTACCTATGCATTCTATGTCAGCTTCTTCTCCGTAAGAGGAGGCGATAAAACCACCTTTTGGCGTTCCCCAGCGATTCATTAGAAGTATCGCCTCTTCTACAATTTCCTCGTTGGTTCCGCTGACGAGGGTTTTTTGTATGTCGCAACAAGTATCAAACGCAACCTTTCCGGCATATAGTCTACCGAGTTCCTCAATTCCATTTGTCCTTGGCTGTTGTAGGTTAAGCGACGTTACCCCAATTTCAATTAAAGAAGGGATAAAATTATTTATTTTCCCGCAAGAATGCATCCAAATATCCCAGCCCGCATGGTTGCAGGCATCAAAAATCTTTTTGTAGCGAGGTTTAAAAAATTCGTCGAACATTTCAACGCTTATAAATGTGTTGAGCTCGGTACCCCAATCGTCGCTGAAATTAAAACCATGAATTTTGCCCTTAAACTTCGAATGAATATTTTCTATTATTGCTATATTGTAATCAACAATTTTATCTGCAAGATCCTCAAGCTTATCACGTTCTAAATAGAGATCCATCAGGGTGTTTTCAAAACCTCGAAGGTGATGTAGTCGCTCAAACAGCAAGGCAAAAATACCTGTTATAAAGTATTTTTCATTTTGTGAGGTATCTTCAAACTTTTTCTCCATGCCTTCATAAAACTCAGGATTATTGGGGTTTGGGAATTTAAAATCTTTTAGGTTTGCCCAATCGTTTAACGGATTTCCGGTTACGAGCCCCATATTATTAACCTCAGACCGCGACCATGTGCAGCCCCACTCATCTAATGTGTTGCGTTTTGTTCTGTCGCCGGTTCCTATCTGGTTCCAACCGGCATCAGCAAAATCAGAATGGCCGAATACTGAGAATTTTAGTGGCAGTCTATCCGGTTTTTCAAAGTGTAAAGCTCGTTTTACTACCTCGTATGATGTTTGCATAGAAGTATCTCCTTATATAGTTGTTTAAATTAAAATAATTAGCTCTTAATGCTAATACAGTATCAAATACAGCAATTTCAGTATTGATATCGTTTCCAAAAAGTATTGCTCATCGGGTGATTTGTGTCCTCCACGCTTTATGGATTTATGTGTATTTAAAAACAGATATAAATTGGTAGCAACTTCTAATCGCTACTAATCGAAAGTAACCGTTGTTTTAGTTTTTGCTTTTAAAAACACCTTTTTAAATCCGCATAAATTTTTATGAGGGATGTATTCATATTTTAAAACCGAATAGTGGGTGTCTACATCTCCATTGTTGGAAACTATCACTGTATTTTCGTCTGTCCATTCCTCCTCAATTTTGCTATAGCTAAGTCCGTGCCCAAATGGGTAAAGTGGCTCACCTTTAAAGAATTTGTAGGTTCTGTTTTCCATGCTATAATCGTCGAAGGGCGGTAACTCATCGGTGTTTTTGTAAAAGGTAACCGGCAGTCTTGCACTTGGGCTGACATCTCCGAAGATTATCTCCGCAAACGCCGTGCCTGCTTCGGCACCCGGATAAAAGCACTGCAGAACAGCGTTACATTCGGCATCCTGCTGGGTTAGATTCATACAGCTTCCGGCAATGCTGGTGAATATCATCGGCTTTTTAAGTTTTACTATCTCGTTGTACATATTCATCTGCGCTTTAGGGAACTCTATATCCTTTTTATCACCGCCGTCATCACCGTTGTATCCATCGCCTTCCTCTCCCTCCATTGTGGCGTTTAAACCGAGACAGAAAATAACAACATCGGCATGTTTTGCCGCAAGCATTGCCTCGTTTATCGGCTTTTCTTCGAAAGCTCCGAGGGTCTCTTTATGGAGATGACAACCTACTGCATATTGTACGTTTTTAGACCTTGTAGTCAAACCTTTTAAAAGTGTGGTATAGTCTGTCGGCATTCCGCTATAATTTGCAAGTAAAACCAACTTGTCGTCGGCAAGGGGGCCTATTAACGCAATTTTCTCATCCCCTTTTAGCGGTAGTATTCCGTCATTTTTGAGAAGTACAATCCCCTCTCTCGCCATCTGTAAACTAAGTTCTCTATGTTCATCGCACTCAACAACATCATATGGAATGTTGTCGTAAATACAATCGTCGTCGAACATTCCAAGGCGGTATCTCGCGGTGAATAGGCGTTCTACCGCCTCGGTAATTGTCTCCTCGTCGATCATACCGGAGGCAACCGATGTTTTTAGCCATACATATGCTGAACCGCAGTTAAGCTGACAGCCATTTTTTACTGCAAGAGCCGAACTTTCGGCAGCGTTTGCAGTAATTTTGTGGTGTTGGTTGATGTCACATATAGCGCCGCAATCCGAAACAACATATCCGTCAAAGCCAAATTCGCCGTACAATATCCCCTTGAGATAGGTTTCGCTGGCACATGCCGGCTCACCGTTTATTCTGTTATAGGCACCCATTACCGCAGAGGGATCGGCATTATCTATGCAATACTTAAATGCCCATAGATATGTTTCGTATAAATCTTTTTCATTTACAACCGCATCAAAATGATGCCTATCAGATTCGGGGCCGCTGTGCACCGCATAGTGTTTTATTGTTGCATCTAACTTGCGATATTTTGGGTCGTCTCCCTCCTGCAAACCTTTGATAAATGCACTTCCCATGCAACCTGTCAGATACGGATCTTCACCGAATGTCTCGTGTCCTCTACCCCAACGAGGATCACGAAATATATTTATATTAGGCGACCAATAGGTTAGTCCTTGATATATGTCGGTATAACCCATCTCACGATAGCGATTATATTTAGCTCTCGCTTCGTCCGATATGGCGGTTCCAATCTTATTCATCAACACGGTATTAAAACTTGCCGCCATACTTATTGCCTGCGGAAAAACAGTTGCCGCACCGGAACGGGCAACGCCGTGCAGGCACTCGTTCCACCAGTTATAGGCAGGCACGCCAAGACGTTCAATTGCCGGTGCATCATATTTCATCTGTGACAGTTTTTCAGCCAGCGTCATTTTTGCCACCAGCTCTTTTGCTCTAACTTTAAATTCCATATTATAGTTTCCTTTCTTTAAAACATAGTATCTATTCATTATCTCGTTAATCTACATCATCTCTATCATACATAGCAACTATGTATGGGTGAGACTCATCGTATTCGATAAGCGTACTGGGGTTTTCTATTACTGCTGCAGGACGAATGGCGTTACCTGCGACTCCTTTTATTACACCTCTTAATTCACTACTAAATATGATTTACCGTTTATTGAGAAACAAATGAAAACTCTGCAACTTCAAATAGGCCTTTATCTGTAATTTTTATTTCCGGAATTACAGGGAGTGACATAAAAGATAACTGAACGATAGGTTCTTTCTCGGTAATGCCAAGTATCGTATGACAAATATTGTGAATCTCATTAAATTTAGCACTAACATACTCTCCTTGTTTATCACTCATCAGTCCTGCTATGGGTAGGTCTAACCGTGCAAGAACAGAACCCTCATTAATAACCACAATGCCACCGCCAATTTCTTTCAATGTGTTTATAGCTAGCGCCATATCTTCATCCGACATTCCAACAACTATTACATTATGGGAATCATGTGCTACGCTTTGTGCGATTGCTCCTGTTTTTATTCCAAAACCCTTAATAAGTCCAACACCGACATTTCCGGTATAGCGATGCCTTTCAACTACAGCGATTTTATTTATTTTTGAATTTTTTTCGTACATAAATTCGTTATGTTCATTTAATTTTACATCAACTTCTACTTTCTTTGTTATTACTCCTCCACTTAAAACTTCCATAGCAATAACCTTGCTGGAATTAAATTTTAATTTTAGCTTTTCAATACTAAAGTCCTTTATTTTCATGGAATTACTAACAGTGGAAATGTCTGTTGTTTTAACTTCCTTTAAGTATTTACCATCAGTTGCAACAAGCTCACCTTCTACCAAAACTTTTTCAACTTTAAACTCATTAAGGTTGTTTAGTATCACAATATTAGCCAATAATCCAGGAGCAATTCCTCCTCTGTCATATAATCTGTAACATTCAGATGTGTTGATTGTGGCCATTCTAATTGCGGAGACTGGATCAAGACCCTCCTGCACACAAATACGTAAACAATCATCCATATGTCCAAGATTAATTATGGTTTCCGGCTCTCTGTCATCAGAGCAAAGCAGACAATATCTTAAATTTTCTCTTGTAACAGCGGGGAGCAATTTTGCAAGATCACGACAGGCAGACCCCTGCCTGAGTTCTACATACATACCTCTTGATATTCTATTTTTCATCTCTTCAACTGTACTACACTCGTGATCGGTACGAACCCCTGCGGCTACATACCCATCAAGCTTTCCTTCTATTACTCTCGGAGCATGACCATCAACAATTTTGCCGGCTACATGAGCAGCACATATCTTAGACAGGTCTTCTTCAATACACGCATTTAACCCAACATGGTTCATAAACTCGCCTAAACCCAATATGCTATCACATTTTAAATAACCGGCCATATCAGATGCCGTAAATATAGCCCCGGCAGTTTCAAACTCAGTACAAGGTACACAAGATGGCAACATATATTTAATATCAAGTGCAGTGCTGTTGGTGCAGTTCAACATATAATCGAGCCCATCTGTTCCGCAAACATTTACTATTTCGTGCGGATCAGCAATAATTGTGGTTGTACCCCTTGGAACTATCAATCTTCCCGCTTCTGACGGCGATACATAAATAGACTCTAAATGCATATGTGCATCAATAAACCCAGGTGATACATACGAACCGTTTAATTCTATTTCGGACATTCCATGGTAATCGCCAACTCCAACAATGTATTTTCCGCATATAGCAACATTGCCCTCTATAATTTCGCCTTGATAAACATCAACGATTTTACCGTTTTTAAGTACCAGATCAGCCTCTCGTCTTCCATTTGCTACATCTATAATATTTTTCATCTCAATATTATTCATATAGCTTATTTCCTTTCAAACAATAATTCATTTACTCACTTTATTTTAGTTTATCATATTTTCATTAATATTAAAAGTATTTCATTAGTAAAAAAACACCCGTAAAATGTAGAATTATAAATCAGCAAAAATTAATGTTATTTACTGTTTGTTATGAAGCTATTCATCTATTGAAATTCGAGAAACTTTATTATTTTTATTATTTATTTAATAAGTAGTGACTTTGTTTAATTATTGTGATATACTCGTTAAAGCCATTACATATATATTGCATTGTATTTTCGGAGGTTAAATAATAAATGTCAAAAATAAAATGTGGAAACAGAATTGTTCTTTTATGCTCTAAGGCTTTACGTTTTTTCGACGAAAGGCTTATTAGCCACGGTGAGCGTGTCGCTTATATTGCAGCAAAAATAACGCAAGAGCTTGCCGATAATACAAGTTTTGACCAAAAAAATTTATTTCTGCTGAGTATTTTCCACGATATTGGCGCGTATAAAACAGAAGACATCAATAACCTTTTAAAATTTGAAACTTCCGATGCAGATGAACACTCTGTTTACGGCTATCTTTTTCTTAAATATTTAACACCGATAACTGATAATTGTGAGTCTATTTTATACCATCATACGCCAATAAATTTGTTATCTGATGTTGATCCCTCTGTGGTTGCATATTCGCAATTGATAAACCTAGCTGATAAAATTGATGTTGGTTATTTAAAAACCAATTCTTTTGAATCAATTTGTTCATCACTATCAAAGGGCAGTCATATTGAGCAAAAATATGTTGCGGCCTTTAAGAAATTGCTCGATGAAGATAAAATAAGTGAAGAAACGTTTACTTTAGAGGCAAAAGCATGGACAGACAAAATGGTAGATTCGCTTGAACTATCAACTGATGATTTAGTTAAGTATCTTAAGATGATAATCTATTCTATGGAATTTAAAAGCCCTGTAACTATGCTCCATTCAGTAAATACAACAACAATAAGTGTTTTTTTAGGCGAAAAACTTAATTTGCCGGAAGATACTGTAGAAAAGCTATATTATAGTGCTCTTTTGCACGACGTTGGTAAAATAGCGATCCCCGAATCTATATTAGAATTTAAGGGGAAGTTAGATGCCGATAAAATGATGATTATGCGTACGCATTCCTCGTATACAGAAGAAATATTAGACGGATTATTCGATCAAGATATAATTGATTTCGCTGTAAATCATCATGAAAAACTTGATGGAAGCGGCTATGCTAAAGGTTTATGTGCGCAAGATCTTACTACCGAAATGCGAATTATAGCAATAGCAGATATTACAAGTGCATTAATAAGCAAAAGAAGCTACAAAGGAAAATACGATTGGGCAAAAGCTATTTCAATATTAGAAGATATGGCTGAAAAAAATCAAATTGATGCTAACATTGTAAAAATAATATCAAACAATAATATCGAATTACAGGAAACACTTGATAAAGCTTCACGCCCTGTTGAAGATGTATATAATGAAATTGTATCTGAATACGACAAGATACTGATAAAAATGAAAAAACTTAAATTACGTAAGGGTATATAATAGACGGCAATAATGGTTTTTACAAAATCAATCCTATAATTTAAATGCAATATGAGTCATGTGGCATTCTTAATATAGTTCTATTTCCCTTTGGTCTCCCAATGTTTATATATTTCGTATATATTATTTGGATTTGCTCCAGCACCGTATTCACACTGTGCTATAACACCTCCGTTTGCCCACAAGGTGTCATACGCAAGATCAATACCCGCATGTATTTCTTCGAATGTTCCTCTCGGTATTAAGTGCTGACGATCGATTTCACCCCAGAATGTTAGTTGCCCTTTGAATTCAGCAAGATTTTCTATGCCGATGCAGAATATTTGTGTATTAAAGGCATCGAGACCTATCTCAATTAGATGAGGAATAATCAACTTTGTGTTTCCATCGGAATGCATGAATATCTTTTTACCGTGGCTGTGGGCAATATCTACATAATCTTTATACAGAGGCTTAAACAACTCTACCCAGGTTTTCGGGTTAATAAGCAGGGTGTTTTGCGAGCCCCAATCATCCATCATGTTTATAGCGTCAATGCCGGTTTTTGCCCATTTTTCGATCCATTTGCAGTAGAATTTATGCATCTCCTTAATAAAATCAAGCATTTTTTGAGGCGGATCTACTAAGTCCATGTATAAATTTTCTGTTCCTCTTATAAATTGTAGTTGTTCAAATGGGCGAGGACAGCAACCGCTCAACACAAATTTATCTGTGTTTTTGCAATAATTATTCACCACTTCTGCATCGAAGGTTAGAAGCTCTGTTGGGATATGAATATTATCTGAATCCGCCCAATCATCATCTTTTACTAATGCATCTTTAACCTCTCCGATAACACCACGATGAATGTTGTGAAACTTAGCACCCCACACATCTGTATAAGCTCCTTCTTCATACGGATCGCCTGCTTCTATAGTTTTTTCGGAGAGTACAGCCGGTGCTGTAACGATATCCCAATCAAAGGCATTGGTTATTCTCTTTAGCTCATCAGGCTGAAAATAATTTGCCCAGGGAAGCACCCACATTTGTCGTGGAATTTTGCCGGTATTATTTCGAAATTCAAGCGTTGCATAAACAAGTTCTCGTGATGTCATAATATACCTCCATCTATTTCAGTATTTAATTGACTTATTAATATTTTTTAATGCTAAAACTTTGTTTGCATTAATCGCATATAGCCTAACCTTTAAAATAATATCTGCCTATCCCCGTACTTTGCCTGTGTTAATTTCCCTTATTCCTTTTTCAAAATTCAGCTCCAGTTGATGTTCCTTATGTGTCAAGATGATATTATCGCTTTTTCTATCGGTAATGCTGTAAGTGCTATCAAAACGCAAATATTCTGTGTCCATCTTGCTACCGTCTACAACAAAATCTTGTTTATATGTGAGTTTATGAGTAATATTATTTGAAATATATGTTAAGGTGAGGGTTTCATACGAAAAATCCAGCTTGTTGCCGAGAATTCTACTTTCAAAACTTTTAAACGACTCTTTTTTTGCTGAGCCGAGTTCTGTTACCCATATACTTACATCACCTGTTTGAATAAATTCATCTTCAGCACTTTTTAATGAGTTTATACTTCGTACTGCAATCAAAGCATCATCTTTTTTCCCAAATACAGCATTTTCCATAATTTTAACTTCATCAAATTTTTTCTGAGGAAAGTAGCAATGAGTCTGCCTTTCCAAACTGCGTTCTGCAAACCCTTTCTTGCCATCTATCAAATATATAGAAAGATTAATGTTTTTATGCTGTACAGCATGCGGATTTCTGCCATTACCTACCCAGTAACTCGGCGACAAGTTTAATGCACCAGCATCAGAAATCACACAAGCGGGATGCGTTGTAAATACGCACAGGTCCTTTGCTAATGTTGCCGACCAAATATGTTGCTGATCACCAAATTCGCCCGGAAAATGCTTCTGCGCTGTTGCTAACATATAATCTTCAGTTTTATAAGTGTATGTGTTAGCTCTTTGAATGGCAGTACCGTTTGTAGTTGGTCTTAAAATATGGCTTACCAAAGGTAACAGCTTTGTATACTTTAATATTGATAAATTAATGAGTCTAAAGTCATTTAGAAATTCGTTGCTTAGCATGCTATAACGATTTATATATTTTATGGCTGAAGATATTGTTTGAGGATTTGAAAAAGCCTCCATGCCCCACTGCATCATCACTCGCTGTGCGCTCATTTCATCAGGGAATTCTTTAACCAACTCGTTTAAGGTCATTCCTGTTGAAGCTTTGATAATTTGTGGACTGTGGTCATTTCCAATCTCTTTGATTACTTGCGGAACTTCATAACCCTTCATGTACAAAAAACACTGATCAAGGGCAGGCGGTTTGTGCGATAGCTCGTAACCCCAAATTTCATTTGTTACATTTCGCAACGTACTATAACAGCCACTTTTCTTTCCGGCCTCGTACTGTCTACCACTAGTGGATGTAAAGCTGCCTTTGTAACTTTGCGTTGCAACATCAAAGAGCAGTAGGTCAAGAACCATTTTGGCTCTCATGACTATTTCAGGGTCATCGCAAAACTCGATTATATTGGAAAGCGGTGCAATATCTTCCTCATAATATGTATTGCTATACCACTCGGTAAACCCAAAATAAAAACGTTGTTTTAACCAAATCATCAACCGTTCTTTAGCCAATGCTTTGTGTTCCAGGCCAATAAGTCCGTCATTATTAAAAGTCTCATTTTCATAGAGTTGACCTGTCAAATACTCTGCTGTTGCAAATAAAAGCAGATGATTTTCCGACCAATGGCATATCCCGTCTTCACCGGGTTGATTCATGAAGTATCTGGAATTAAGAAGAGCTTGTTTCATGCCGTTAATCGCATCAGGATTTATCCTATCAGAATATTTATATATAAGCCTTAAGAGGGAGTTCATCCTGAAATCAGAACAATCATATCTATTATTGATATACGCACATGCTGCTTCAATCGTTTCATAGTCAACATCATCAAGCTCACCAACCGTTTCTAATTTTCCAACAAGTGCATGAACATTTGACTCTAATATTTTTGTTATGTGAGGGTCTGCAGTATTAGCATTTGGTTTAGATTTAATAGTTTTTATGTTATTGTTCTGATTAATCTCAATAATGGTTATAAAAATGATTAATACAACTATTGATAATGCTAAATAAATAGAAGCTGTCATTTAATCCTTGCTTTCAGGAGTTTATAATACTCGAATTCCACAAAATTACTGTTACCAAATGTAATATCCCGCATACTATACAATTATCATTTAAATAATATAGGAATTCTCTCTAAGCATCGCCTTGCCTGTTTTAATTCATCTGCGGTATATAAGTTCTATTATAACAGAGATGTTGATAAAAGCAACTTGAACTCAGCTGTTTTTCGTAAGAATTATAGTTTTTTACTACATTATAATAGAAAATACTTATTTATGATGATATAATAATAAAGCAATTAAAACAGAGGTACAATATGATAAGTTTACTTTTAGCTCTTATTTATATTTCTTTTATTAGTCTTGGATTGCCTGATGCAGTTTTAGGCTCTGCATGGCCGGTTGTGAGTGAAGAATTTGGCGTTTCTATTTCAAATATGGGAATTGTAACAATTATTATCTCAGCAGGCACAGTTATTTCCAGCCTTAACAGTACAAAGCTTATAAATAAACTCGGTGTGCATAAAGTAACTGCACTTAGTATCCTTATAACAGCTATTTCACTATTCGGATTTTCGAGTAGTCCATCATTTTTAGCTCTTTGCCTATGGGCAATTCCTTATGGCCTAGGTGCAGGAAGTGTAGATACAGCTCTCAATAACTATGTTGCTGTAAATTTTGAGAGTAAGCACATGAGTTGGCTTCACTGTATGTGGGGTGTGGGCGCAACCTTAGGGCCGTACATAATGGGAATGGCACTTACATCTGGTCATAATTTCAGAACAGGCTATATAATATTGTTTGCAATTCAAGCGGTTTTGTCAATTATTATTTTTGTCAGCAGTCCTATTTGGAAAGTAAAAAAAGAAACTTTAAGTGAAAATAATGAGCCAAAAGATACGCTTTCACTTAAACAAATATTAAAAATAAGGGGTGTAAAGCAAATTGCAATCGCATTTTTTTGTTTTTGCGCAATCGAGTCAGCAACAGGTTTATGGGCAAGTAGTTATTTGGTTTTTAATCGAGGAATAGAGCCGGAAATAGCTGCTGGATTTTCAGCACTGTTTTATTTAGGCATTACGATAGGCCGAGGGATTTGTGGTTTTATCGCTATGAAATATAATGATAAACAGATGATACGAGCCGGAACGTTTCTCATGGCGATGGGAGTGGCTGTGCTACTTATACCTGTTGGAGAATATACTGCTTTTATAGGTATCACCTTAATAGGATTAGGTTCAGCGCCTATTTTTCCGAGTATTATTCATTCCACTCCTTATAATTTTGGTGTTACACACTCGCAAGCCATAACCGGTGTTGAAATGGCATCAGCTTATACAGGAATTCTTATTATGCCTGCAATTTTTGGAGTTATAGGCAGAGAGATAAGCTTTAGTTTGTATCCTGTTTTTATTGGCATCATTTTAGTAATAATGTTTTTAATGTATGAAGTAATGTTAAAGAAAGTTGAAGAAACAAAATGAAGATAGAACATATAGCACTTTATGTCAGAGATTTAGAAATAGCAAAAAATTATTATGAGAAGTATTTCAGTGCAAAATCAAACAACATGTATCATAATAAAACTACTGGATTTAAGTCTTATTTTTTAACATTTGAAGATGGGGCAAGGCTTGAGCTTATGAATTTAGCCGAGCTCGATGCTAAAAGTGAAAACAATAAACGCACAGGCTTTATACATTTAGCTTTTAGCGTCGGTAGCGAAGAAAAAGTAAGAGAGCTTACCTATGCTATTCAAAATGATGGGTTTGAAGTTATAAGCAAACCTCGAACTACAGGCGATGGGTATTACGAAAGCTGTGTTTTAGATCCTGAAGGCAATTTAGTTGAACTAACTGTATAAAAAACACTACTATTATAATTTTAACATCCATGCTCTTTCGCTCGCATGCCCCTCCACGCCGGTTCGCAATCCCCTTTCTCTCGCCAGGATTGCAAAACACACAGTCCACTGGACTGTGTGTTTTGACTTTGGAAAGGGTTCACCATTTACAAACCCTACCATTATAAACTTAATAAAAGTAAACACTAAACTATCATTTGTTTTTCCGTACTTTAACAAATATTAGCACACCGCCGCAAATGCACACAATTGCCAAAACAGCAATTAATATTACCATTGCATTGCCTGATTGCTCCTCACCTTGCTCTTGCACAGTATCGATTGCCTCGGAGCTTGATGTAGGTGCTTGTGTCTGTGATGTATCTTCAATTTCAGAACTTACCGTCTGCTGTTCTTCGGGTTCCTCTGAACTTGCCGTCTGCTGTTCTTCGGGTTCTTCTGAAGCAGGCTCAAAATTATCAACTGAATTGCTTGAATTTTCCTGTGTAAGCACCATAGTAGCAACTTCATCTCTAGTGAAATTTAATATGCCAAATCCGCCGTTAAAAACAAAATGCAGCAGATACTCTTCGCTTGAAGTCAGCGTTCTTGCGTAAGAATTGGTAAAGGTTATCGACACACCTCCGTCTGCGTTTGGCTCAGCCTTATAATATGAAGACGGTATAGCACTGCCGTTTATCCAAATGCCTGTAAAAGCGCTATAAGGTCCGCTTGAGCTAAAAGTATAAACCCCGTTTGCAGTGCTTGTTCTTTCTGCTGAGTAGATAACATCGTCAGGTGGGGTTTGCGGTGTGGTGGTAGTGGTGGTAGTAATATACGACGCTGCCTTGCCCGATGAAACAAGTTTTTGAACCAAAGAGCTGTTTTCCCAAGTCGGGTTTCCGGCAGGGTACAGCAACTTAACATATGTATTGGTGTTTACCGCCATACCATGGAAACTGCTGTCAAAATCCCCGGTAAATTTAAGTATCTTGGTTTTGGGTGAAGATGAGTAATCCTCAAAAGCCGCCTTATGAATGTTGGTAACATTGGGCGGTATCGTCAGTTGTGTTAAGTTGTATGTATCCTTAAAAGCTGTTTGGTCAATCGTTGTAAGGGTGTCCGGCAGTTTAACAGAGCTTAAAGCAGTACACTCCAGAAAGACCGAGGTACCTAATGTTTTGATCTTTGTGTTGCTAAGGTCTATTGATTGAAGATTTGTACATTTATTAAACGTGCTACTATTCATGTCGACCAAGTTTGTCGCTTGGCTTAAATCAACGCTTGTTACGCCACTGCTATGAAACGCATCGCTCCCTATAACTTCAATAGAGCTTGGAACGACAACGCTTGTTAACGCCTTCCAATCCTTAAACGCACCGTGTGCGATTTCGGTTATAGCACCGGGGAAAGTGTCGGTTACAGGTTGACCATTTATGTCGTTTATCGTTGATGCTTTAAAAGTAGCATACATTGCATTTATATCAAACTCGTTCAGATATTTTGTGAACGAGTTAGCATAATCTCCGTCTGCCGAATCAGGATCATTATATTCCGTTCTAAAGCAAGACTGAAATTGCGGGTTCCTAGCATCGTTGCTGTATCGACCTGCACCCAAAACCACATTATTACCATCAATTCTAACCTGCATATAAACAGGATTGCTACTATCATTCATAACATGAGCACTATATAAACCATCGGGAACCGTCGCCGCCGCTTTTACTTTCGGCGATAACAATAAAACCGCCGCAAATAGCACCAAGGCGAACGAAATCATCAATTTCGTTTTTGTTAAAATAGCCATAATCAAAACCTCCAACCGCTAAATGAACAGCAGATCATTTATATTAATATAATTATCAAAGTATATCATGTTTTAAATTAAAGTTCAAGTATTAAAAAGGGCGGGTGTGGCAAAACGTGTTGATTATTTTTTTAACGAAAATGCCCCCCTTGGGTTTATATATCCCAATCTCTTTTTCGCAAAAAAACAAACACCCTTTTGGGTGCTTGTTTTTGGAAAGGTTTCACCATTTAGAACCCCTTCGAATGTGTGTGATGCAAACAGCGTATCGCAAGGCTAAGATTTTTTCCGATACGAAAAAATCTTTCGGTCGCTAATGCTCCCTCGTCGCTCCTTTGCTCGCTTCGCTTCGCAGGTCGCTCCACGCCGGTTCAAATCCCTCTTCTCTCGCCAAAATAGCAAAACACACAGTCCACCGGACTGTGTGTTTTGACTTTGGCGGAGAAAGAGGGATTCGAACCCTCGCGCCGGTTACCCGACCTACGCCCTTAGCAGGGGCGCCTCTTCGACCTACTTGAGTATTTCTCCTCGGCCAAGATGATTTAGTTTATTTTGCTTTATTAATTCTCAAGCGTTATTATTTGCCACTCGATAAAGATTATTTTAACATGACAATAAAGAAAAGTCAAGAATTTTTACTACAAATAATATTGATTTTTAGAATAGAAATTTTGTGATTAGCCATTAGGGAATAATTATTAGTTTGCACGTTAAATAATTATTGACAAGTGTGAGTTTTTTATATAAGATAAATATGTACATTTATTGATACGTTTATATTAATTAAAACGATTGGAGAACTGCCATGACGCACCTTGAAAAAATGAAAGCATATCTTACCGTTATCGATGAAGTTATAGCAAAAGGCAGATATAAGGACGACTGGAAATCCCTCCTTAACCACAAGGTTCCGGATTGGTATCGCAATGCAAAGTTTGGAATATTTATTCACTGGGGAGTTTATTCGGTGCCGGCGTTTGATAATGAATGGTATCCTCGGCATATGTACCGCAAAAACAGTAGCCATTCCGGTAGAGATGTATTTCAACATCACGTTGACACCTATGGACCCCATAAGAGTTTTGGCTACCGTGATTTTGTGCCAATGTTTAAGGCTGAAAATTTTGATGCAGCCGAATGGGCAGAACTGTTCCAGCAAGCAGGAGCAAAATTTGTTATGCCGGTTGCGGAACACCATGATGGATTTCCGATGTACGATTGTGATTTTACCGACTGGTGTGCATCAAAAAAAGGTCCCCAAAAAGATGTTGTCGGTCTTTTGAAAAAAGAGATTGAAAAACGTGACATGACCTTAACCGTATCCTCTCATCGTGTAGAGCACTACTGGTTTATGGCCGGCATGCGCGAGTTCGAATCTGACATGCCACAAAACTTGGAATACGGCGATATGTACTGGCCATCATATAAAGAGCCTTTTTTCTATAGTTCCAGTGAAAATGCCACCGCTCAGGATACAATATATGTCGATGATCTCGACCCGCTGTTTATGGAGGATTGGTTGGTTCGCACCTGTGAATTGGTTGATAAATACCGCCCTAAAATTCTCTATTTTGACTGGTGGATTCAGGTTGTACCGATGAAACCATATCTCAAAAAGTTTATGGCATACTATTATAATCGCGCCGAAGAGTGGGGCGAGGAGGTTACCGTTAACTATAAAAATGATGCATTTATGCATACAACTGCAGTCAAGGATATCGAGCGTGGTCAGCTGGCTGATGTCTCCCCGTTTTTCTGGCAAAACGACACTTCAGTTGCTAAAAATTCATGGTGCTATACCGAGGGAAATGACTATAAACAGCCTCATGAAGTTGTCTGTGATTTAGTTGATGTTGTGAGTAAAAACGGTTCATTGTTATTAAATATAGGACCTAAATCTGATGGTACTATTCCAAAAGAAGATGCTAATATACTACGTGAAATAGGCAATTGGATGAAGGTTAACGGTGAGGCTATCTATGATACCTACCCATGGCGTAAATATGGAGAAGGCCCAACCCTTACTTTGGAGGGTCACTTTACCGATACGTTACGCAAGGCTTTTACAAGTGAAGATTTTCGATTTACTTATAAGGATGAAACATTATATGTTTTTGCAATGAAATGGCCGGAAGATGGCATTGTTCGTATCAAAACGCTCGGTATCAAATCCAAGCTATTTAATGCACATATAAAAAACGTTACCATATTAGGTCAGGATAAATGTGAGTATCAATTGTGTAAAGAATATTTATCAGTTAAGGGCAACCCCGGAGAAAGCTTAACCCCTGTTTGCATTAAAGTTGAGATACAATAGTATATTTTTTACGCTAAAGACAAGTTACAGTTAAACTGCTACCAACGCTTTCCCTCATTAAAGATTTAACAAATCGGTTTTGCACATGTTGCAAAACCGATTTGCTCTTAGTTTTAATTATGGTTGATAACCGTTAATCCTCAATGTTAATTTCATCAGATATAATGAATTTTTTCATTGAAACATCAATGGCGAGTTTTAATAGATTATCATATCCGGTTTTTCCTTTTAGGTTACTTATATGATAGTTGAGGGTACTCCTTGTTATTCCGAGAATGTTGCAGGTTTCAACATGAGAATGTCCATTTACCTTTAGCTGCAACACATGAAGTTCCTGCTTTGTAAATTCGGATGCTTTTGCGTAACCTATTTTAATGATTGGTAGTTTATCGGGATATACGCTTTCACCGTTCATAACCTCATCCATAACCTCAAGAAGCTTTTTGTTACTATGGTCTTTGTACCAAAAACCCTCACATCCTATTTTTCTCGCTCTTTCAATATGCTCTTTTTGCACTAAAAAGGTTACTATAATAACTTTAACATTAGGATTAAACATTTTTACCTGTATGGCGCTATCTAATCCATTTTCTTTTCCGGCGGTATGAATATCCATTAGGATTAAATCCACACTGTTTGACATGCAAAAATCCTTAGCTTTGTCGGCAGCCTCCAACATTCCGACAAGTGAATACCTATCACTTTCGGAGACTATATATCTCATAAGTTCTCTCGAACTTTTTTGATCGTCTACAACAAGAACTTTAACCATTTTATTGCCCTCTCTCATTTTAAATAATAAAATAGGTCATAAGTATTGTCATCTAATTTGAAAACCAATACATCTTCATCTGCTTCATAATGATTTAAATTTAAGTTTCAGAAAAATATTTTTTTGCACGCTCACATGCATCTAAAACCATAGCTGTAAGCTCTTCGGTGTTGCTAAATTTTTTAGCCTCAAAAAGGTACTGATGAAAGGATAGCAAAACCTTTTGGTCGTAAAGGTTTCCAACCTCTGATGTAATTGTAGTCTCGCAGCTTATAACACTCCCCTCGGTAAACGTCGGCCTGGATGTAACTCCTGTAGCTGAGGGATAGATTTTGTCTCCAATCTTTACTGATGTAATATAAACACCGTTTTTTGGTTGCACAAAGCCCTCCTCCCAATATTGATTAATTGTTGGGAAGCCGAGTTTTGTTCCAAGCCCAAAGCCTTGTTTTACGTAATTATCAATACAATAAGCGCGACCCAGCATACTGTTTGCACTAATTATATCGCCATTTTTCAAGGCAAGCCTTATCCTTGTAGAAGAAATTTTTTCTCCCCCTTCATCACACCGTTCTGGTGTATTTACAGCAAATCCGAGCTCTTTGCCTTTTAGGGTTAGTGTTTCGAGGTTACCTTTCCTTTTGTGCCCAAATTTAAAATCGGTACCGCACACCACCAGATTGCAACCAAGTTGCTTGTATAGTGTCTCGTTGATGAAATCGTCAGCCGACATACTATAATAATCTGCAAATTCAATTTGAAAACAATAATCTATTCCGAGTTCTTTTATATGTCGGTTTCTAAGATTTCCGTCCTCAATAAGCTGTTCTGTTTTTGGTGGAATAAGGCAGAGTGCAACCGATGGAATGTCAAGCATTTTTGCCTGCTTAACAGTTTCTTTTAGTATAACTTGATGGCCTTTGTGAACCCCGTCGAAGCTTCCAAGGGCTACTACCGATCTGTTTAAGTTAAATTGTTGACTATTTTTTTTCATCTGATTTATTATTACTTTTTTCAACTATATTCATGGGTGGCTGCATCGGTTGTTGTGGAGGCATCGGAGGTGGAACTTGCTGCTGAAACATTTGCTGTCTTTGCATCATTTGTTGCTGCATCAGGGCTGTTTTCGCCCTCATTTTTTCTTCCTTTTTAAGTCTCCTTGCAGTTCTTTTTGGCTCGGTAGCCTTAAGAATTAACATTACTATAACTAATATTATTCCGGCAAACACAAGTGTCGGCAACATTCCTGCCAGTATAGTTATAAAATATGAAAGTGTGCTAACTAAAAAGTCTATTCCCTCAATAAAAGAAACTGCAACACCGGCAAAAAAGCCTTCGTCGGTAATTATAATGGTCTCTACCTCGGTTAGTGTTAGATTAATTGTGCTAAGGCTTACCTGACGCTCGAGATATAACCTTTGTTGTTCGTAGCTCTCTCTTTCATACCGCACATTGGACAGTTGGTACTCTATTTCCATTATTTCCGTTACATTCGCGGCAAGTTCTAACAGTTCTACCAATCTATCTTCCTGCGCTTCTAAGGACTCTATCCTTGCAGTAATGTCGATATACTGAACCGTAACGTCTTCGCTTGATTCGTTCATGGATTCCAATGTTGCACTATTTTGAACCCCATTTAACAAATCACTGTAATTATCGGCGGGAACACGTATAACCATATCGATATTTCTGCGGCTATAATCATCCGAGCCACTTTTCCATATGTTTGACTCGGTAATCTCGCCACCATAACGTTCTACCTCGCGTTTAATGTTATCTAACGAGGTATCAAAATCATTAGTCTTCATATCAAGATAAGCGTTTTTAATTATCATTCGTTCATCTTCAACCGAAACGCTATCCGAACCGGTGGTATCTAACAGTTCACCAGATGGTATGGAATCGATTGCAGGCGCTTCTTCCATAGAATATTCATACGACTCGGTGGTTGCAGAGTCGTAATCGGAAGAACTACTGCAGCTTGCCCATACAGTGGCCACAACTACTGTAAGCAACAAAAAAAGTGATTTTTTAAATATTTTCATTATTCCTCCGCTTTTAAAGCTTCTTTATAACCGGACCGTTTCTTGTATCCTCAACAGCATATCCGAGTTCTGTTATTTTATCTCTTATACTATCGGCAAGGGCAAAATCTTTTGCTTGTTTTGCGGTTGTGCGTTGTTTGGCAAGTTCGGTAACCTCTGCGGGTATATCATTTTTTTCGAAGAATATTCCAAGTACATCGCACAGCTCGGTTAGAGTATCTAACGATTCCTGCATCCCCGCTTTAGATAATCCACCTTCCGAATTTATCACCTTAATAAGCTCAAATATTGTTGAGAGAGCATCTGCAGTATTAAGGTCATCTTCCATTGCTTCACAAAAATCAGCTTTTGACCTTTCGCATACATCGCTTATAGTATTTCCGCTAATTGGGGCAAAGGGAAGCTCCCTATTTAATTTGCCAAAGCAGTTTTCAATACGCTCCAGTGCCGATATGCTCTGTTCTATAACATCCTCGCCAAATTGCAAAGGACTACGATAATGAGCCGATAGCATTAAAAAGCGTATCGGTGAATACCCGTAGCGCTCTGCAACCTCTCTTGTTGTAAAGAAGTTGCCGAGACTCTTGCTCATCTTGTTTGCGCCCATATTTAAAAAGCCGTTATGCATAAAGAAATTAGCAAAAGGTTTTCCGTTTGCGGCCTCGCTTTGAGCTATTTCGTTTTCGTGGTGTGGGAACACCAGGTCGACACCACCGCCATGCAGATCGAACGTGTCGCCAAGATATCTTTTAGCCATAGCGCTACACTCGATATGCCAGCCGGGTCTTCCCTCTCCAAAGGGTGCCGAATAGCTGGGCTCGCCTGGTTTTACTCCCTTCCATAGTGCAAAGTCGGTAGGGTTTTCCTTGCTTTCTCCGGGATTAACTCTTGCTCCTTCCTCCAACTCTTCCATTGGCATATGGCAAAGCTTGCCGTACTCTTTAAACATGTTTGTTCTAAAGTAAACATCACCTCCGCTTTGGTATGCTATGCCTTTTTCAAGAAGGGTGTTAATGAGGTCTATCATCTCGTCGATATGTTCGGTAGCACGTGGGGTTGCAGTAGGGTTAAGGCATCCAAGGCCGTCACGGTCGGTAATAAATTCATTTTCGTAACGACGTGCAACCTGCTCTACCGTTACGCCCTCTTCATTAGCTTTTTTAATAAGCTTATCATCAATATCGGTTATGTTAGAAATAAAGGTAACCTTATTTCCTTTGTATTCGAGGTAACGACGCAAAACGTCGTAAACAATTAGTGGGCGTGCATTTCCAATATGGATAAAATTGTATACCGTAGGACCGCACACGTAAATTTTATAGTGTTTATCCTCTATCGGCAGAAACTCGTCTTTACTTCGTGTAAGTGTGTTAAAAATCTTCATGCATTTTCCTTTCTATTTTTTTGCAATAAATGCTCTTCCTTTGTATATGTATTCGGCTCCGGTAGCAAGGGTTACTATTGCCACCAGCCACATAAGGCCATATATTAATTGTTGTGCTATAGGAATTGTATAACCTATCTCACCTGCCACTAAAAATAGGAACCAGATAATTGTTACTATAATCTGTAATACTGTTTTAAACTTTCCGCCAAAGTTTGCGGCAATAACCGATCCGTTGCCTGCCGCAATTGCTCTCATTGCCGTAACCGCAAACTCTCTTGCAAAAATAATTATTATAACAATAGCGTCGGTGTATCCCATAACAAGCATGTAAATAAATGCAGTACTTGTTAAAAGCTTATCTGCTATTGGATCGATAAATTTGCCAAAGTCGGTTACTAAATTCATACGGCGTGCCAACATGCCGTCTAAAAGGTCGGTTACAGAAGCAATTATATAAACCATTGTTGCAAAAGTGTAGTTGTATGGTATGCTGTCGAATTCCATCAAAAGACAGAGCACCGGTATTAGAAAAATGCGAATTAATGATAATTTATTAGGTAAATTCATTACATATTGTCCCTTCAAATAATTAGCTGATTAATTTTTATTCTTCGGGAACCTCGGCTATAAGGTCATATCCCTCAACTCCTGTTATAACAATCTCGTATCTTTCAAATAGTGGTAACGTCTCGTTAACCAATATATTTGTGTCTACTTCCGGCGCACAGTAGCTATCTCTTAACACCGTTCTTCCGGTCTGCTCACATACCCCTTCGGCATACGCACCCAATACTTTGCCAACCTTATCATTAAGTTTTTTTTGCACTACCTCGTATTGTGCTTGCATTATCTTTTTATGTCGTTGCTTTTTCACCTGGGCCGGAATTTGGTTTTTCAGCAGCGCAGCCGCGGTATCTTCCTCTTTGGAATAGGAAAAACAACCGAGATAGTCGAAATGTCCCTCTTTTACAAAGGCCAACAGCTGTTCGAAATCCTGCTCCGTCTCACCCGGAAAACCAACCATAACGGTGGTTCTTAGGCAGATATCCGGCATGGCTTTTTTTAGCCGTTGAATTGCCGTGCGTATAGTTTGCGAACCACCTCGACGAAGCATATTTTTAAGTACATCATCACTTATATGTTGAATCGGCATGTCGATATATCTTGCAACCTTAGGTAGTTTAGAAATCGTTTTAACCAGCTTTTCATCAATGTTTTCAGGGTAGGCATACATTATTCTGATACAGTCAATACCCTCGATATCATGCAGTGAATGAAGAAGTTCCGGCAATTCGCTTTTACCGGCAATTTCCTTGCGGAATGCCGTAGTATCCTGTGCTATCAGTATTAACTCTTTAGTTCCGGAAGCGGCAAGCGCGGTTGCTTCATTACATATGCTTTCAATATCCCGGCTACGTTGCCTACCTCTTATCATTGGTATGGCGCAGTAGCTACAGCGGTTGTTACATCCATCGGCAATTTTTAAATAACTATAGTGGGGAGGCGATAGTAACACCCTATCACCCTCCTCGGTTAAATCTTCTATATTACCACTAAACAAGCCGCCTTTACCTGCTGTTACCTCCTCGATAATATCAGCTATATCTCCATTTCTTCCGGGGGTTACCACTGCATCTACCTCAGTAAGAAGACTTAATATGTCTTTGGAGTAACGCTGCGCAAGACATCCTGTTACCACTATTTTCATTTTCGGGTTGGTTTGTCTTGCTTTTGCAAGGTGCAAAATATTCTCAATACCTTCCTGCTTTGCATCCGCAATAAATCCACAGGTATTTACAATAACAATATCGGTCTCAAAAATTTCCGGAGATAGGGTGTGACCTCGCAAAAACAGCCTCCCGAGCATTCTTTCTGCATCTACCGTATTTTTAGAGCATCCAAGTGGAATTAATGATATCTTCATCCAATAATAGCCTTTCTCAGTAATCTTCGTTGCTATTTAATTCCTCAATAGCAAGTTTTATCTTTTCGTAGGAAAACCCTCTCCTCATAAGTGAATCGGCAACCTTTTTGTATTCCCCCGCTGCAATTCTTGAAGCATATTTTCTTGTGAGTGATCGCTCGATAATTTCAGCTTCATCAACCTCTTCACAAAGCACCTCTATTATCTCACGTTCAATGCCGGCGATTCTTAGTTTGCCTGCTATTTCCCTTTTGGATTTTCCGGCCCTGATATATGCCTCGGTTCGCAATCTTGCAATATTTTCTTCGTCGATATAGCCATTTTCAACAAGGTACTCGGTAGCTTGTATTGCTTCATTTCTACTGAATGTTCGGCACAGTTTATCTTTTAGCTCCGAAACGGTATGATCCCTCATAGAAAGAAATAAAAAAGCTTTTTCAACAGCCTTGCCCATCCTTTACCCCCTGTTGACTGGACGATTTTAATAATTGTACCATACTATACAAGTATATGCAATATATAATCTCCGGCGTAGCCGGAGCTATTGGAAATATTACTTGACTCGGTTCCTCGTCATTTTGCACCTCTGGTGCAAAAACATAATATTTCTCGGACTGGTAAGTTCGTATAATCTCGGCGTAGCCGGAGCTATTGGAAATATTACTTGACTCGGTTCCTCGTCATTTTGC
>CAYJDA010000016.1:0-16118 GCA_964368815.1 uncultured Oscillospiraceae bacterium | reverse complement strand
CAAAAACATAATATTTCTCGGACTGGTAAGTTCGTATAATCTCGGCGTAGCCGGAAATTATGGAGCTATTGAGGCTACTGTAGCAAATTGTATTGCGGGAGAAGTGTTGGGTGGGATTTTGTTTCTTCATAGGCAAGAAAAATTTCAGCTACAAGCTCGCCCAGTTCATATCCGTTAGATCCGTTTTCCACCACTGCCGCTATGGCAATTTCGGGGTTATCGACAGGCCCATACGCTATAATGGTTGCATCATAGTTTCCGTTGGCCGCCTGAGGTGTTCCTGTTTTTGTTGCAACTTCATATGGCAACAAGGAAAGATAGTCGGCCGCTTCAAAGGTGGAAGAGGCTGCAACCATTCCGTTTTTCACTTCCTCATAGGCAAAACTGCCTAACATTATCGGTGATTGCTGTGTCAGCTCACTTTGCTGAACTAAATGTGCGGTTGGAACCTGTCCTGCTGTTGCAAGGGTTGAAGCATAAACCGCCATCTGAACAGGGGTAACAAGAATATCTCCCTGGCCTATTGCCGCCTGTACCACATCTCCAACAAACCAATCCTCATTCTTAGCCTCACGGTTTTCCGGCGTAGATAGAAGCCCTGTAGCCTCCGGAACTTCTATTCCTGTGGATCGACCGAGACCCATCGAAAGTGCAACATCGGAAAAGGCATAGATTCCAAGTCTTCGTCCCATCTCGTAAAAATATACATTGCAGCTATGCTGTAGTGCACGATGTAGATTTACGCTACCATGATAGCCGGTACATCCGGGGGTAAAACCAACGTCGGAATAATATCCGTATGATCCGGTGCAGAATACAGTATCGTAGCTTGATACTACTCCATTGTTCAGCGCTGTTACTCCAACCAAAGGTTTAAACGCTGATCCCGGACGATACAGCCCCGAAAAAGCCCTGTTAAATAAAGGATTTTGTTCATCGTTTGCTAGAATTTCATAATTTTCATTATAGAAATTTAGGTCATAGGTAGGTTCTGTAACTGCTGAAAGTATACCGCCGCTGTTAATCTCCATAACCACCACAGCTCCGGCGTTAACATTCCCAAATTTTTCATTAAGCCGATCTATAACCTGTCTGAGAGATTCGGTTGTAGCTTTTTGAAGATTGCTGTCTATAGTCAGCATCAAGGTGTCGCCCGGAACTACCGGTTCAATTATGGTTCTGGTATATTGCTGTCCGCTTAGGCTACGTTCAATTACCCACTCTCCCTCATCGCCTTTTAGCAGCGGTTCCATTGCTTTTTCTATTCCATCACGACCGAGAATGTCGTCCAGCTCATAACCCTGCTCGCTAAGTGTCTCGTACTCCTCGGGATATATCGGGCCTACACTGCCGAGAATATGGGGCATTAAATCTCCGTCAATAACCACACGTTCCGACTGCTCCTGTATACTAACTCCAATTAGTTTAGAACTGTTTTCGGATATTTGATGAAGCAAGTTTTGGGATATATCCTCTGCAAATATATACGGAGTAATATAGCTGTACTCCATCTCCTCCATCCTTTTGCGTATACCGCAGATAGAGCGTTGAAAGCTCTTTGGATATTCCGACAGGTTGTAAAGATCTGTGAGCTCTACTAATTCTTCGTCAGAAACATCTGAGATAAATGGAATAAAATATTCCTCACGGCAGATTACTAATAGCTCATATATCACGCTGTTAAGCTCATCCGGTGGAAGGAAGGCTCGCTCCAACAATATATTGAAGCTAAGTTCGTTTTGAACAAGTGGTATACCATTTCTGTCCAGTATCTCACCACGATCGGAGTCCACAACATATCGATACATTACTGTATCCTGTGCAACAGAACGCAGCTCTTCACCCTTAACAACGGTAAGCTGAACTGCTCTTAAAGAAAAGAAGGCAAATATAGCAACTGTGAAAATTCCAATTACTTTATATTTCACTGCCTATCTCCTTTCGATTGTTCAGCTGCTGAACTGCTCTTAAAGAAAAGAAGGCAAATATAGCAACTGTGAAAATTCCAATTACTTTATATTTCACTGCCTATCTCCTTTCGATTGTTCAGCTGCTGAACTGCTCTTAAAGAAAAAAAGGCAAATATAGCAACTGTAAAAATTCCAATTACTTTATATTTCACTGCCTTCCCCCTTTTTATTGTTCAACAGCATAATAGCATTAAAAATGGCAAAAACAACAGGGGAAAAAATACCGGTAAAAAGAATGGTTGGAAGTGTTAAATTAGAAAAGGTATCGGCAACAGTTTCGTAACCCGGCATATAGCTAAAGAATATCAGCTCGATGAGGCACAACAGCGCAGTCGCAATTGTAACCTCCAACATAAATCCGCCGACCTTTACATCTGTTTTTAGGTGCCTATGGTGGATAATAACTGCAACGGCAAAAAGAAAAAAGCTAAAATAACCTATCGACCTACCTACCAGTATATCCCAACCGAGGCCACAGATAAGGCCGAGAACTGCAGAAAGTGCCGCCGAGCGATAAAGGGATGCAAATGCAATAACTGCCGGAAGAATAAGAATTGGTTTAACTCCACCAAGTACGAAAAGTCCGGGTATTTGTTGAACTATCAGGCATAACGGCAAAACAAGGCAGGCTATAGCAAAAGACAAGCCTTTTTTAAACCATATTAAACCGTTTAATTTCATACCTAAATCCTATATTATAACAAATACCGACGATACCCTGCTTATATCTTCAGCCGTGTTAATTATAGCCGTCATACTTTTTCCGCCTGCCGAAAGCTCTACCGACTCCACCGTTCCGATAATAAGTCCTTCCGGAAGAACCCCACCCTCACCCGAGGTAATAACCAGCTCGGATTGCTGTAGCTCGGTACTTTTCGAAAGTAGTGTTAGTGTGGTTATTTCCTCCACCTTAGACTCCGCTCCGGTTACTATTCCTGTTTCCCGGCTATTGCTGAGAATAGCAGACACCTTTAGCGATGGACTAAGCAATGTTCTAACCACAGAGTAGCCCATACCGGTTTCGGTAACTACGCCGCAAAGTCCTGCAACCGAAACGACTGCATTACCTACGGTAACTCCCGACTCTGTTCCTACATTGATGGTAAAAAGCTCAAACCCTGCCATTGGATCACGTCCTACCACCGTTGCCGGAAGGTAATCTTCGTTGGGTTGCTGCAGCTGCAATGCGTCTAAATCTTCCTCGCTTTTCTGCTGTGCTATTATACTCTCATACTCAACAATTTGTTTTTGTAACGATGAAAGCTCCACCTTTAACTCGGTATTCTCCTTAGCAAGCTCTTCGGCCCTAAACAAATTATCTATATAGCGCAAGGTATTTCCTCCTACCGCCTCGGCAAGACGCAGGGCAGGGGTCATTATTGAAACAAAAACTCGTTGCGGCGCTGAGGCAGGATTTTCAATACTGCCGGCATATCCGATTAGCACCGGCAGAATTATTATCGCTGCAATCAGCACCGCAAATTTTTTACTTTTTATGAAATTTTTCATTCAAGTATTCCATCAAGGAAATAAAATGTTCCGTTTTCTATTTCGGCAAGGGTGTACTCAACCCCTTCCAGCGCCAATCTGCCTAATTCCTGCTCCGGATATCCACTGTTGAGCACCGCAAGCACCGCAGCAAAAAAGGCTGCTGCAACGGAATAACCTAAAATGATTAGTATTTTTTTAATAATAGATAAAGCTTTTTTATTTTTTTTCGGAGTTTTCACTATGCTCCTCCTTCCACCTTTCTATTAAGCTATGGTTTCCTCCCCTTAAAACCTCCGGAACTTCCATTCCGCGCCATATTGCGGGGCGGGTATACTGAGGATGTTCAAGATATCCGGGGCGATAATGACTTTCGTTTATGTATCCCTCCGACAAGGAAAGCACTCCATCTTGAAGTCTAATTATGCTATCAGCGATACAAACAGCTGCTGCCTCACCTCCGGTTAACACAAAATCACCAATCGATATTTCCTCGTCGGCAAATGCATCAATAACTCTGCGGTCTATCCCCTCATATCGCCCACATATTAGCATAATGTGGGAATAACTTGCAAGTTTTTTTGCAATCTGCTGATCATATCTTTTGCCCTGCGCAGTCATAAAAATACGGTGAGGTTTACCGGCCTCTTGCTCCACTGCTTCACAACAGCGTGCTATCGGCTCCGGTGTCATAATCATACCGTGTCCGCCTCCAAAGGGTTCATCATCGGTTTTGCGATGTATGTTATCGCTGTAGTCCCGAATGTTGTGGTAGTGAATATTCACTTTTCCTGCCTGCTGTGCGCGACCGGTGATACTTTCTGCTAAAAAATGACTGCATATTTCCGGAAATATCGTTGCTATATCAATACGAATCATGACATTTCCTCATCGAACATGCCGGGAATAGTTCTAATATAAATTTTCTTTTCATCAAAATCTCGGCGATCAACAAATGGCTCTGCCGCGGGAAAAAGATGTGTTTTCCCATCCTTTTCGATATAATACACATCGGCTGATCCATGGTTATCCACCCTTGTAAGAAATCCGTAGGTTTCGCCACTGTCGGCATCAACAACCTCAAAGCCAAGAATGTCGGCAATAAAGAATTGTCCTTTTTTAAGTTTGGCATCGCAGCGTTCAAAAAAAAGAGAACAACCAACAAGCCGCTCTGCGGCTTCACGGTTGTCCACCCCTATTAGTGTTAATATTGCTACGTTTTTATGTATGCGACAGCTCGACACCGTGTATTCTTTTTGTTCGGTGTAAAGCTTTTTAAACTGCCGAGCAAAATCCGGGGAGTCAGCAATAACATGCAACCTTACCTCCCCAAAAATGCCGTGCGCCGACGTTATATCGCCTAAATAAATACGATTAGTCAATCTCAACAATCACCTTTTCGCCACCACGAACGGCCGACGCACGCATAACGGTGCGAATAGCCTTTGCAATTCTACCCTGTTTGCCGATTACTCGCCCCATGTCTTCCGGCGCAACCGACAGACCAAAAACAATAGTACCATCTTCGTCACGTCGTTCAGTAACCGAAACAGCTTCTTTGTTTTCAACCAGTCCCTGGGCAATTATTATCAGTAGTTCCTTCAAAGAATCACCTCTAACCTAAAATGTTGTGGCGCTTTAACAATGCGCGCACAGTATCAGTAGGTTGAGCACCGTTAGATAACCAGCTACGTACCTTGTCGGCATCTATCTTCACCTCTGCAGGCTCCTTTGTGGGATCATAAAAGCCAATTTCCTCGATAAAACGTCCGTCACGCGGGAAGCGAGAATCGGCTACAACTACACGATAAAAAGGTGCTTTTTTTGCGCCCATACGGCGCAGACGAATTTTTACTGCCATTGATTTAGTTCCTTTCAAATATGTTCAAAAATTATTTATCTAAATAACTGAAGTAAATACAACTATTATTTCTTCAGTAATTTTGATCTTACTAAAAATGTGCATCTATTAACTAAACATGCCCATCTGCCTTGCCATGTTCTTCATGGCCTTTGGATTTTTGGAAAAACGTTTCATCATCTTTTCCATTTCGAAATATTGCTTTAATAAACGGTTTACCTGTGGTACATCGGTACCGCTTCCTGCCGCAATTCTGCGTTTACGCTTAGGGTCGATAATAGAGGGTTTCTTTCGCTCCTTCTTGGTCATAGATTTAATGATTGCCTCTACATATTTTAGCTGATCTTCATCTACATCGTCGGGGTTAATCTTGTTAGCGCCCGGTATCATAGAGAGTATAGATCCAATTCCGCCCATTTTTTTTAGGCTTTGCAGTTGTTCTAACATGTCATTAAGGTCAAAGTTACCCTTTGAGATATTATCTACCGAAGAATTACCCTCTATCTCTAACGACTGAGCCTTTTCAATGAGTGACATAACATCACCCATTCCAAGTATCCGGCTGGACATTCTCTCGGGGTAGAACGGTTCAAGGTCATCTATTTTTTCGCCCATACCAACAAATTTTATCGGCTTCCCGGTTGTCGCCTTTACCGATAGTGCCGCACCTCCTCGTGCATCACCGTCTAACTTTGCAAGAATAACTCCGTCCAGCCCCACCTTGTCGAGAAACTCTTTCGCTACCGATACCGACTGCTGTCCCAGCATGGAATCCACAACAAGCAAGGTTTCGTCGACTTTTACAGCCTCCTTGATATCGGTTAGTTCCTGCATGAGTTCGCCATCTATCTGTAATCGACCCGCAGTATCCAAAATAATAATATCGTTTCCATAATCTCTGCTGTACTTGTATCCCGCTTTTGCTACCTCAACAGGGTTGGTTTTACCCATCTCAAAAACAGTAGCTCCGGCAGATTCTCCAACAGTTTTGAGCTGATCTATAGCTGCAGGACGATATATGTCACATGCAACTAATAATGGACGATGCCCCTGTTTAATAAAATATTTTGCAAGCTTTGCTGCATGAGTTGTTTTACCGGTTCCCTGTAGGCCGCACAACATCAACACGGTGGGGGGGTTAGAATTAATGTGTATTCTGGAAACTTCGCTACCCATGAGTGCAGTTAATTCGTCACTAACAATTTTAATCACCTGCTGTGCCGGGGTAAGACTACTCATAACCTCGGCTCCTATAGCACGCTGAGTAACCTCGTTGATAAAGTTTTTAGCAACAGGTAGGCTAACGTCGGCATCTAATAGGGCAAGCCGAACCTCCCTCATTGCAATCTTTATATCATTTTCTGACAACTTACCTCTGCCCTTTAATCGTTTAAAGGTTTCAGACAAACGTTGTGTTAACCCCTCAAATGCCAAAATATACCTCTGTTAATCTATTCGTAAAGTGTCTCGGATAAATGCACTATTTCCTGTGCGTTACGGCGTATTTCAGCCGACATTGTAAAATTTTTCTCGTTATAAAAGTTAATATCCTTTGCAAGACGCGTTATCTCGGAAAGGCTTTTTTGTATTTCGGTGTATTTTGCGGCAAACCCTACCTTGCTTTCTAACTCTAACAGATAGTTTTCACCACGCTTTATAGAATCTCTTACACCCTGACGCGTAATCCCAAATCCCTGTGCAATCTCTGCAAGTGAGAGATCATCATTATAGTATTGTTCCATTACATCCCTTTGTTTTTCGGTTAACATATCACCGTAGAAATCTAAAAGAACCGACATATTAAGATTTTTAGCCACAAAAACCTCCTAAATGCGACAGCTGTAAAGGTATTTACTTTCACATTATATACCAAAGCTGCTAATTTGTCAATAGCTGACAAGATTATTTTTAAAAGTGTTTGATTTGAATTAGTTTTTATGGTATAATAAACTACATAATTTAAATATAAATATGTATAGAAAGGAATAGCAAGGAATGAAAAAAGCCACCTCATGTCTACACTCAGGATACACGCCAAAAAATGGTGAACCTGGTGTACCTCCGATAGTTCAGAGTACTACCTATAGATTCGACTCTACCGCTGAAATAGCCGGTCTTTTTGATATGCCTACAGCGCATCTTTACTCAAGATTTTCTAACCCTACAACCGACTGTGTAGAAAAAAAAGTTGCCGAACTTGAGGGCGGTGTTGCGGCAATGTGTACCTCTTCTGGTCAGTCCGCAACCTTGTTATCAGTGCTTAATGTTTGCTCTGCGGGCGACAGCCTTCTTTGCTCTACTTCTATATACGGAGGTAGTATAAACCTTTTATCAGTTACTCTAAAAAGGTTTGGAATCGAGAGCATTTTCTTTGATCAAGAAATGGATTCTAAGGATATTTCTGCGCTTATAAAAGATAATACGAAATGTATCTTTGCCGAAACGTTATCTAACCCCACCCTGAAGGTTCTTGATATCGAAAAAATCGCCGAAGTAGCACATTCTAAAAATATACCGCTTATAGTAGATAACACCTTTCCTACCCCTATTCTTTGTAAGCCAATCGAGCATGGTGCTGATATAGTTGTCCACTCAACCAGCAAGTATATGGACGGCCACGCAGTGCAGGTCGGTGGAATTATTGTTGACGGTGGTAAATTTAATTGGAACAACGGCAAATTCCCGGATTTTTGCACTGCTGACGAGAGCTATCACGGGGTTGTTTATACTCGCGACTTTGGAGCAGCAGCGTATATAGTAAAAGCACGCATGCAGTTAATGAGAGATTTTGGTTGTTATCCATCGGCTCACTCTTCCTTCCTGTTAAACATGGGGCTGGAGACATTGGATGTAAGGATGCAACGGTACTGTGAAAACACCATAAAGGTTGCCGAATATTTAAAAAGCAATGATGTAATAGAATCGGTTAGCTATCCGGCACTCAAGGAGGATTCGCAGTATGAGTTGGCACAAAAATATCTAAAGAATGGCTGCAGTGGCGTTCTTGCTGTGAACATAAGGGGAAACAGAGAGCAGATTGAACTGTTTTGTGATTCATTAAAACTTGTAAGCCGTGAGGTTCATGTTGCAGATATAAGAAGCTGTATATTGCATCCGGCAAGCACTACCCATCGTCAATTAACGGACGAACAGCTTAAAAAATCGGGAATTACGGTAGGCCTTGTCAGACTTTCAATAGGGCTTGAAGATCCAGATGATATAATAGACGATTTATCACAGGCGCTTGGCAACATTATCTCCGCCTGAGGCGGAGCTATTGGAAATACCTCTTGCAAAGCATAGCTTTGCATTTTGCACCTTTGGTGCAAACACGATGTATTTCTCAGGGTGGTAGGTTCGGAGGTTGCTGCATTATCTCCGCCTGAGGCGGAGCTATTGGAAATACCTCTTGCAAAGCATAGCTTTGCATTTTGCACCTTTGGTGCAAACACGATGTATTTCTCAGGGTGGTAGGTTCGGAGGTTGCTGCATTATCTCCGCCTGAGGCGGAACTATTGGAAATACCTCTTGCAAAGATAACTTTGCATTTTGCACCTTTGGTGCAAACACGATGTATTTCTTAGGGTATTATGTTTGCGTTATTACCACCTGCGGTCAAAAAGTTGAAAAATTATTAAATATAAAAAAGGAGTGTGAATTATTATGGCAAGTAAGAAAGAAGCACTGGATACTGCGATTGCTCATATTGAGCGTCAGTACGGCAAAGGAGCCGTCATGAAATTGGGCGACAGCGTCGGAATGCAGGTAGATGCAATTTCTACCGGCTCGATAGGTCTTGATTCTGCTCTTGGTATAGGCGGCCTTCCCCGCGGTAGGGTAGTAGAAATATACGGCCCTGAAAGTAGCGGTAAAACTACACTTGCTTTGCACTGCGTTGCTGAGGCACAAAAGATAGGCGGCGAAGCGGCCTTTATTGATGTTGAGCATGCACTTGACCCGGTTTACGCAAAGGCACTTGGCGTAGATATTGATTCACTCCTTGTTGCTCAACCGGACACAGGCGAGCAGGCATTGGAAATTACCGAAGCGTTGGTAAGAAGTGGAGCTATAGATATTATTGTAATCGATAGCGTTGCTGCAATGGTACCGAGGGCCGAAATAGAGGGTGAGATGGGCGACTCTCACGTAGGTTTACAGGCAAGACTAATGAGTCAGGCGCTTCGTAAACTTACCGGTATTCTTGGTAAAACCGCAACCATATGTGTTTTCATTAACCAACTACGTGAAAAAGTTGGGGTTGTTTATGGTAACCCGGAAGTCACCAGTGGTGGACGTGCACTAAAATATTATTCCTCCGTTAGAATAGATGTAAGAAGGATAGAGGGTCTTAAAAACGGAACCGAGTTTATCGGTAACAGAACAAGGGCAAAGGTAGTAAAAAACAAGGTGTCCCCGCCCTTTAGGGAGGCGGAGTTTGACATTATGTTTGGCGAAGGAATATCTAAATACGGTGAGCTTTTAGATATGGCTGTTAAGATGAACATTGTTCAAAAAGCAGGCGCATGGTTTGCTTATGGCGAAACAAGATTAGGCCAAGGGCGTGATAATGCTAAGCAATTCTTTAAGGATAATCCGGAAATATTTGCCGAGGTGGAACAGAAAGTTCGTGCCGGAATGACCAATTCTATAGAAGCTCCACCTAAACGTGCCGACATAGATAAACAGGATATTGCCAGCTTGCCTGCTAAAGAAAAACCTGCCGGCAAACGTCGTGGTGCGTCCATCGATATCGTTGTGGAGTAATTGAAAAAAAACGTACAAAACAGAAAGGGAAGCGTAGTCCCATTGTGTAGATGTCTTATCTATTTATGTGTGTGCGACGCATGGGTGTAAAAATGCAGAATAAATCTATTTTGGTTTTAGAGGATGAAAAGGCTTTACGCGAAACTCTTTGTAATCATCTTAAAGAGCTTGGGTACAAGGTTTACCCCGCCGATAGCATAAAAATGGCAGAGGCAGTTTCAGCCAAGTATACACCCGACCTATATATTTTGGATGTAATGGTTCCGGATGGTACCGGCCTTGACTTCTGCCGCCGACTTCGAGAACGTTCAGCAGCTCCGGTAATATTTTTAACCTGCCTTGACGAGGCTGATGATATTGTGAACGGCATTGAACAAGGCGGTGATGCATATCTAACAAAACCGGTAGATTACAATGTTTTATCGGCTCATATTTTAGCGCAACTAAGAAGAAGCGGGTCTAACTATACCGGCTCGGTGGATTTATACCCGCTAAAGATTGATCTTATGCGTGGCGTTGTTATTACCGATGATTACGAAATTGCTCTTTCCCAGAAAGAAGCACAGCTGCTTGCATTTCTTGCAACCAACGTTGAACATTCTTTCACTCGTGACGAGATATTTAAGGAAGTTTGGGGCGAGGGAGTAGACAGTGGAATTGTAAGAAAATACATCTCCATTTTGAGAAAAAAATTATCCGATATAGAAGAATGCCCAATTGAGATTATTTCAACTCCTCAGGGGCGTTATCTTCTGAGTCGTCGAACAATGTCGGAATGGTAAAGTATATACTTGTTCCTATTCCTTCCGCACTTTCAACATTAATTTTACCTCCATGCGCCTCAACAATATGCTTGCAGATAAATAGTCCTAATCCGGTTCCGGTCTCATTGCCCGAATCGGATTCTTTTTTTGCGTAACGCTCGAACAGTACCGGAATTAAATCTTTTGGTATACCCGGCCCGTTGTCGGCTATGCCAATCTTTATATGTTTATTCTCTAACTCTATATCAATTCTAATTTCGCCATTAACTGTATGGCGCATAGCATTTGCAATAAGGTTAACAATTACCTGCCGAATTCTTACCTCGTCGATATTTACATCGGGAAGGTCGTATACCCGGTTAAAAATAACCCTGTTGTTGTTTTTGTTTAGCGCAGGACAGTAGGTATCCAGCGTTGTTTTAATCATGGCATCCAGCTGCGTCGGGGTGCGCTTAAGCACCATCTTCTCTTCCTCAATTTTTGCAACATCGAGTAGTTGGGATACCATTAATGCAAGTCTGTCTGCCTCAGACGAAATAAGCCTGATCCTCTTAGTGTTTTCGGCAATTGTTCCGCCATGTTCAAGACTTCTTGAGCTGGTTTGAGCATACCCCGAAATAACCGCAAGCGGTGTTTTAAGTTCGTGGGAAATATTAGCGAGAAATCTTGTTTTAAGGATATCTAACTTGCGTAAGGTTTCCCTCTCTGCTCTAACAATTCGGCTGTATTCCATAGCCTCTAAGGTACGGCGTCTGTTCATCATAAACAGATAAATAAGCTGGGTAACTATCAACAGAAGCATTGCAATATCGGTAAATGTGTAGGACTCACTGTTTATTACGTTGTCGGCAACAATAAAGTCGTAAAGCGTCGCTAATGCCAAAGCAACCATGCCGAAAAGAGATATTATGTGTTCCGGCCAGAAGCTTTTCATCTTCATAAAAAACGGAATAAGGAATAGCAGGTATGCTATTGGTGATACCACGCTATATGTCGATATTAAGCTGGTAAAAAATATTGGGTCGGTAAGGCTGATAATTGCAATTAAAATCAGAGTTAATATTCCCATTATCCACAGCATTGCATTAGGAATAATATCAGAAAAAACTGTGCTGAAATACATCATAAAAAAGAACATAATTATCGGTTGACCGAGGTAATATGCATAGTAAACAAAATTTTCAGTTGCAATCGGAATAATCTCAGAAAAAGTACCGCCCTCCATTCCGCTGTTAATTGCGGTGAACATACATACTACAGCAAGCCATAAATTTTCCGTCTGGTTAATATGGGTAAAAAACAGAGCAAGGGTAAGCATTCCAAACCCCACATAAATGCCAACCAGAACAGCATCAAAACTACGTCCCACCGGAGTAAATACATAGCCGGGAGCGGTATTCACCAAAGAAACATATGCAACAAGAGGCTCAGCTTGCTCATTACTATGACGAAATGATGCAAGCTGTATTATCAGATCAATATAACCCTCTTCATCCGGGCTTGCATAGATGGATAGAGGCGTTCTGCCAATTATAACTTCATCCGAATTATCGGCAGGCATTCCGCTACTGTCAACAACCTGACCGTTTGCAAATGCAAGCGCAGAATAGAAATCTCCCTCCATATTTATTTTATATGCCTGACCGGTTTGAGGAACCTTTATTTTAAACCTCTGGGTAAGGTATTCAAGTTTAACATCCGGATTAATGGAGACATAATCGTATTCATCGATATTTTCCGGTGTTAAAAGTAGCTCTGGATAGTAATGGGTAGAGGTAAGCTGATAAACTCTGTCATTAAAATCGCTTGAGGATATATCATAGGTGTCAACCGTGTTTTGCGATATTTCAACCGAATATGTTCTGGTGTTGCCATACTGTGCATCACGAGAAAATCCACCGATAACCAAAAAGGTAATAAGTGTTATAGAGATAAGCGCTAACAATACCTCGCTGTATTCCCTGATAAAATTCTTAGTTCTCATCAATAATTCCTTATGGCTAATTTAATGGCTCACATATGTTTTATATTATCACAATTTAGCCCTTATTTCAACCAATATGAATAATATTAACCTTTGGATAGTATATATTTTATGAAACAACAAGGGGGAATTAATTATGGATGCTACAATTCAAAGCAAAAACATTCCGGTTTATCGAGGTATGACCGACAGCTATTTCGAGCTTCCAATCGAAACCGAAATACTGGTTCCGGACTATGTTGCAGAAGTTTTTCGAATTATTAAGTGCACAGTAGTTCATACGGTATTTCAAAAAAGCATGATATCCGGCAAAATATTAATAGAAGGCTATCATAAGGTATCGGTTTTTTATCAAGCGGAAAACAGCAGTGCTATCTGCCAGATAGAGCAAAAGCTTCCCTTTTCAAAAAACTTTGAGTACAGAGGTGAGGCTGTAGGTGAACATCGAATAACTGTTACCGGGCAGTGTGAATACCTTAACTGTAGGGCAATTAATCAGCGCAGAATTGACGTTAGAGGCTCATACGGAATGACCGCCTCCATAAAAACATTTGATGAGATGCCGGTGGTGGGTGCCATTGAATCCGAAACAATTTATCAAAAGTTTATCGATCTTAACTATATCAGCTACAATTCTACCGTAGAAAAGCAGTTTACGATGGAACAAGAGGTGGAATTTTTTGAAGCGCCTCGCAGTATTTTATATAACTATAGCGGAGCAAGCATTAACTCTGTAGAGCAGGTGGGGGCTCACATTATAGTTAAAGGTGAAGTGAAAACTTCAATTAGCTATATATCAGAACAGGATAGCTTTATAAAAGAAGTAAAAACAATACCGATTAATCAGGTTCTAGATGTGGAAGTTGAAGAAGGCGAGCTGATAGTCTGCCCCTGTATAACAGTTAACAGTTGTAGCATAATGGAGTCGGAAAACGAAGGGTATATTTTATCGTTAAGCGGTGGTATTTCTGCTGCAATATACCTTGAGCAAAACAAAACCGTTGTTAAAGATGCTTTTTCGGCAGAATCAAATTATGTCACAAGCTACAGCAATATTGAACTCTTAAGCGATAGAGAAAAAATATCTACCGACATGACACTTAGTATTCCGGTACCGATTCTTAGCGAGATTTCTTCGGTAGTAGATAGCTTCACAACGGTAGGCGCAATAAAAATTCAGCACTCCGAAACCGGAACACAGCTGATGGGAGAGCTAACGGTGCATCTGATATGTGAAAACGAGTTAGGTGAGCTGTACTGCCTCGATAATGTAGGTGACTATAGAATTTCTACCATAAGCGGAGTTAATGAAAACAGCTTTGCCGACATAAATGCTTCGGTAACAAACACTATTTGCAATCTTTCGGGAAAAGACGCTACGGTAGAAGTTTCTATATCAGTTTATGGAATAGTCTGTAAGAAAACTGCCTGCAATATATTGCAGGACATCGAGTTAACAGATGCTGTTGTTGAGGAGTCAAGCGCAGCCCTTTGTATCTACTTTGCGGATGCCGGTGAAGCAGTTTTTGATATTGCTAAAAGATATGGTGCTTCACCCGAGGGAATAATGACACATAACAGCCTAGCCGACGAGATACTTAAAGCTAAACAACGTCTTATTGTGCCGGTTTAAACTTTAGTAAAAACCATTATATATTTGACAAAAAAGCATAAAACATGCAGAAAGGAATAGGTTCACAGATGGAGAACTTTGATATTTACAGCGATATAGCACAGCGAACCGGCGGAGATATCTACATTGGGGTTGTAGGGCCGGTAAGAACCGGAAAAAGCACATTTATAAAAAGATTTATGGAGGAAATGATTCTACCTGAAATTGATAGCATACCACTAAGAAATCGCACTGTAGACGAGCTTCCGCAGTCGGCTACCGGAAAAACTATTATGACCACCGAGCCTAAGTTTATACCTGAACAGTCCATATCAATCGAGCTTGAAAACGGTACTCATTTTAACTCACGACTTATAGATTGCGTGGGCTATGTAGTTGAAGGGGCAATGGGGCACGAGGAAAACGGTGAGCCAAGAATGGTTAAATCACCCTGGTTCGAAAAAGATATTCCCTTTGATGTAGCTGCCGAAATCGGAACAAAAAAAGTTATACGAGACCACTCTACAATAGGTCTTGTTATTACTACAGATGGCACCATAGGAGATATCCCCCGAGTTGCATATCAGGAAGCGGAACAGCGAGTTATAGAGGAGCTTTTAGAAATAAAAAAACCTTTTGTGGTTCTGCTTAACACCATCGATCCCTACAGCGAACAGGCAATAACATTAGCACAGGGACTGTCACAGCGGTATGGTGTTACGGTAAAACCGGTAAACTGTCTTGATCTTGGAGAATCAGAGTTTGCCGATATACTCCGCTCGGTATTGTATGAATTCCCGGTAAAGGAAATCAGGGTGGATATGCCAAGATGGATAAATATGCTGGATAAAGGGCACTGGCTACAACAGTCCGTTTATCAGGATGTTTTAACCTTTGCAGACAAGGTGGAACATATCAAGGAGTTAAGCGACATTGCAACTATTTTAGAAAATCCAAATGTTAACGATTGCTGCTTGGAGGACGTTAATCTCGGAACCGGTAGCGTTACCGTTGCTCTTACACTTAACGATGATATATTCTATAAAATCCTTGGCGAAACCACGGGGCTTGACATCGTGGATGAAGCAAGTTTAATGCCCTGTATTATTAAACTTGCAAAGGATAAAAAAGAATATGAAAAAATAAAATATGCTCTTGATGAAGTAGAAGCAACAGGTTACGGAATTGTTATGCCTACCAGAGATGAGCTTGTTTTGGAAGAACCGGAAATTATTAAACAATCCGGAAGATTCGGAGTTAAGCTTCGTGCAGGCGCACCTTCAATACATAATGAGTGTATCAAACAGAAGTTATGTTTTTGGGGGCTGCGCGGGGATAAGACGGCGTGAGAGGAGGTTTGAGGTGGGGGTTTGGTTGGTGGTGGGGTAGATCGGTTTTAATTTGATTTTGAGTGATGTATAGATTTTAGGGCGATGGTCGGTAGACTGTCGCCCATTTTGGGCGTTGCCTGTTTGTACATAATTAGCTCAATTTGTTATGTGCATAGTTCCCGACAAAGCGGCGATGAATAGCAAGTAGTTTACCGAGCGGAAATTAGGCAGGCTGCTTTAATTGATTTGCTATAAATTAAATTGCAAAATACTTGTTTTTTGTGCCACCATATGCTATAATAATTTTCATAATAAAAATAAAAAATTGAACTATTTATTAGTAT
>CAYJDA010000015.1:0-55045 GCA_964368815.1 uncultured Oscillospiraceae bacterium | reverse complement strand
GTCATGTGAGTTCCGAGTTCTTTTTTCTTTTCTGGAATTTCACGAGGGGTAAAACTTTCTTCACAAACTTTCAACTCCCACAAGCGCTTTAATTTGTAAAGTCTAAAATCTTCACGCTCACAGCACCAACCGAATATGTACCAGTCCGACCATTTGAAAACGATTTGGTACGGCTCAATTTGCTTATCACTTTCGCCTTTTTCATAGTAGTAGTGGAATGTAATGAGCTTTTTTCCGGTGATTGCATGATTTAAAAGCTCTATTTTATTTGACATACTGTCTTTGTAAAACGAGGCAAGGTCTATCGTCATATTCTCCGTGGCTTTAAGAGAGTTTTCACCGAATTTATGCGAAAGTGACTTTACCACTGATGTTTTTCTAACACTGTCAATCCCTTTTAACCCTATAAAAATCGACTGTAATTCATCTTTTGTGAAAATTGTTGTATCGAGGTTAAAGCCCTCCATAATAGAAATCCCACCGTCGCCACCTTGCGCCGTTACAATGGGAATTCCCGCAAGGCATAGCGAATCTATGTCACGCAAAATCGTCCTACGTGATACCTCAAATTTTTCAGCTAACTGTGGTGCTGTCAGTTTTTTATGTTTTTGTAGTTCGGATAATATTCCTATTAATCGTTCGAGTTTCATATAGCCTCCGTTAGTCTTCACCAAAAATCTCAGTTCCAGTAATAACAAACCCATTATCCAAATAAAGTTTTACTGCACTTTTATTCCAATCTGCGACATGAAGAGTAATAGGAGATATGCCACTTTCTTGCATAGATGCGACTGCAAAATCTAATAGTTTTTTACCATAGCCTTTTCTTTGAAATTTTTTTGCTACAATTAAATCATCAATTTCATTTTTATAAATAGCTACCGAGCCTATTATTCTTCCGTTCTTTTCCAAAACGAAGATATCACTACTTTTTGCAAGTAATTCTTCGCTACTATCACAACAATTTACAGGAACAAGCTCTAATGCCGTTCTCATCTCAAAGAAACATTCCTCGTATATTCGTTTGTACACACTATAATCACTCGATATGTAGTTTCTGAGAATTAAATCACTATTTACCTTGTCGCCTTTGTAGTGCATTGTGTATGCTGTGATTTTCATACCCTCACGTCCTTTTTATTAGTTCAATTATACACCACTTTCAAACTTATGAACATACATTCTCGATAAGTTTTCCTCACCATCGCATTTTACCATGCAGTGAAAATCCCAATTGTAACGCTCATAAAATCCTATGTGAGAGGTCACAAGATACAGTGTCTCAATTCCGTTTTGGTGAAAATCTTCGCACACAAAGTTTAGCATTGCGCCCGCTATCCCATTTCCTCGACACTCTTCTTCGGTGTATACTGCACAAATATTAGGTGCTAAGTCTTTTCTCTCGTGAAAGTCATTTGCTATAACACCAAGTCCTGCGATTATCTTATCGTCTTGCATAACCACATACCACTGAGGGACACTAAATTTTTTACCTGCACACTCGTTCATGCTGTCTAAATATGCTTTATGAGGGATACCCCATTTGCTGTGAAACCACTCAGAAGCGATATTAATAAGGTGAACATTTTCTCTAATTTTAAATATACTGTAACTTGTCATTCATTATTTCCTTGCAATGATAATTGTAGTATTCTCTATTCGAAACACTTTCTGCGCATCACTAAAGCCTGCTTTTTTAAACATTTTGATTTGGTTTTCTATTGTGCAAGGCGTGTCGTAGTGGTAGAATTCGTCTTCACCTACGCCTATTTCTGCCCTTAACCTTGTGTTTTCTGCAAAATACAAATCTTCCTCGGCTTGCTCCTCTACCATATAATCGCATTCTATATAAACACCACCCTGTTTAAGTGATTTGTTGATTTTATTATACAGCCCTATTTTCTTCTCGCGTGAAAAATGGTGCATAGTTTGGAAAGATATTGCTATATCAAATTCATTTTCCCCAAACGGCACATCAAAATAACTGCCACAAACGAGCGTTATGTCTTTATCCTCATATTTTTGTTTTAGCTTATCAAGCATTGCCTTTGTAAGATCAATTCCGGTAACCGAAATGTCAGAGCGTAGCTTAAAAATTTCGTCAAGCTCAAGGCCCGTTCCGCAACCTAAGTCTAATAATTTAACTTTATTAGCTTCTCTATTAATATTCGAATAGACAATTTCCGCCATTTTTTTGTAGCATTCAGCACAACCTTCTACATTGCATAGCATATGATTATCATACTCTTCTACTCTTGCAGTAAAAAAATCGTTCATTTTTTCAATTGACATGTTTCCCCCTACCTTTTAGGTCTTACATTACTATTTTCTTAACTATTTATGATAGATTTTGAGTGAAGGTCAGCAACAACCTATCTTTTCGACATTTCTCTGTAACACTCCTCATACCATTTCACATTATCAAGAGGTGTATTTGATGGTATATGATTGCCGACCGCCATAAAAAAGCCCGGACAGTGTTTGCCTATGTCCATGCAGCGCTTAACCTCCGCTCGTATATCATCTTTTGTTCCCATAAGTAATATTCTTGTGTCGGCATTGCCTACAAAGGAATGTGTTTTGCCATATTTCTTTGCAACATATTCCATATCGGTAGTGGGTTCCATAACAAAACCATGAACTCCGACATCTGCAATATCATCAATAAATTCGGTATATGTTCCGTCAGAAGTATATATAAGCTTTTTTCCGGATTCAAGTACCGGTGCAAACAACTCTTTATATCCGGGAAACAGAAATTCTCTGTACCATTGTGGAGCAACAAAAGGTCCACTAGTCCAAACAATATCATCATGTACCATAACCACAGGTGTTTTCGATTCTGCAAGAGCACGATAAAACGGTTTCATCCATTCAATATATCTTTTCATCAAGGCCCCGAACCTTTTTATGTCAGTTCCTGCCGCCATCAGTAACATATCCCATCCAAGCATATCTATAAGTCCCGAAAATGCGGTAATATATGTTCCTGTCATATTAACACAATCATCATAAACAGCACAACTCTTATCATATTGATCGTTAAACTGAGCAACAAGATCATTATGATGATAGTGAGGAAGACTCTCCACAGGGTCGAAGTTCAAAGCATCTTCAGGATCTTCGAACACTGCACCTCCCGTTTCGCGAAAGTCACTGCCATCCTGTTCAAAAATTGCATGACCCATATCGGTATAATATTTACCGAGATATTCGTGCTGAATTAGCACGTTCCAGATAAAATCAAAATTCCATGCACTGAAAAAAGCCCCCTGCGCAGCCTTCTTTTCCTCTTGGCTGGATTGCTCCGTAATTTTATGACCGGTATAAGCTTCAACTGCTTCCCAGTGGTTCATTATCGAATATTCCGTGCGAGGAACGCGATCAGACATCTCAAGATTGAGTGCGGCCATACCATGTTTAAATGACATAATCATGCTCCTATAAATTATCATTTTCATTTTACCATACAATTTATGATTTGTGAACTATAATTCTCAATAATTCCTTTTTTAGAGCTAGCTACCGAATTTAGCTGTAACTAAATTCATCTAAGTACGTCAAACCTATTGACTATTATCGCTTTATTTAATAGAATTACTTTACTTGAGTTGTCTCCCTGTTATTGTTTTTATCCGGTTGCTGTGCACCTTTATCTTTTCACATATCAACATCCCCTGCCATAATTCGATACGTCATTCGAATCTTGACAGGGGATGTCGTTACAATGTCTTTTATATACTATTTGTTTATTTTTTGATAAAATTTACGTTTTGTTGTCGTTCTGTGTTAGTTAATCGAAATTGTTCTACTGGTAGACTTGTTATCCTTTTTGGGAATCGAGATACTTAAAATTCCATTTTCCATTGATGCTGAAATTTTATCAAGCTCGGCACCTGCTAAACGAACACTCCTACTGGAAGAGCTAAATCTACGTTCACGGTGCAGATAATTGTCCTGCGTTTTTTCATCCTTCTGATCCTGCTTAACGGCTATGGTCATGACATCACCATCGACATTGACCGAAACATTTTCTTTTAAAATTCCGGAGAGTTCTGCGTCAATAAGAAAGCTATCGCCATTGTCCCTTATGTCAATTTTAAAGGTGTCGCAGCTGAAATTGCGAGAAAACAAGCTTCTCTCATCAAAAAAATCGTCCAACATATTGTGAAATCCTATCCCTCTTGAGTTAAACGGTATTAATCCTGCCATTGTAATGCTCCTTTCAATATTAATTTATATAATTAGCACTCTCACCTCTCGAGTGCTAATTATATTATAACGTATATTTATTATTTGTCAATACTTTTTTATAATTTTCATAATTTATTTATAAACTCTTTTATTTAGCTGTTTTATCAACTTGTTAAATAGCTAATTTCTACAGTTGTTAATAATTTTTGCACAGCCTTATTGATAGAGAGTGCTAAAACATTTGCTGCTTTTTCCATAACCTTATCAAGCTGTCTTGCAGTAACTATCAACTCCCCTTCACCTTCACTGTATTTCATCATGGTAGGCACCCCTACAGCTAACGTCTTGCAACCAATTGTTAAACTGTTTAACTCATAAGCTCCACCGGGTCGAAGCCCCGTATCAGTTATCTGAACAGTGCAACCAAGTCTTTTGTAATCATTAGTATAAAGGCTGTCTACACATATTACAGCTGTGGGGTTAACCTTTCTAATAATTGCATTAATACACTCAGCAGTGTCTATCCCAGTTTTACCTGCCACACCCGGTGTAAAGGTGCATACCTTTCGCAATCTAATATCAGCATCATCGTCTATCATGCGCGTAGCAAATACTTTTTTTGCTGTAGCTACGCCTAAGCTATCGGCGGTAACCTGCTCATTTCCAAGCCCAACTACCATTAAGGTGCCATCGGCGGGCAACAGTCTCGAAAGTTCGTTACTTACCGCCATTATATACCTTTCATTTCTGTCGTCCACCATCGCAAAATTAGGCATGTCAAGAACGGTGTAATTTCCTTTGGGCCGATTAAGCCCCTCCTTGCTAATTGTCACCCGTGTAACATCAACGTTGCCAAAACATAATTGCTGTGTGTATACCCCCTCCGGTATGTCCCCGCTTCCTTTTTTATATATTTCGGTAGCTATATCGGTATATATTGGCATTTTTCCCTCCGCTGGTTTCTTCACTTTATTTTCACATTGATACCCTTATTTTAGTCAGCTTTATTATTGACTATACAGCTAAAAAATGGTAGAATACTTAAATATAATATAAATTATCAACATCAAATTGAGAGAGGACTGTTTTGAAAGAAAAACTACAACAACTTAAGGAAGATATACGGGGTAGGTTAGCCGGCGCCGGCACCGAGGAGGAGCTTTCGGCAATTCGTATTGAGTTTTTAGGAAAAAAAGGTGCCTTAACAGAACTATTAAAAGGGCTCGGGGCATTATCAGCTGAAGATCGTCCGGTAATGGGTGCCTTGGTGAATGAAGTAAGAGAACAACTTACTGAAGAGTTGGACGTTAAGCTTACAGCAATTAAAGAAGTAAAGGCACAAAAAAAGCTTGAATCTGAAAGAATAGATGTATCGTTACCGGGCAAGATACCCTCCGCCGGTAGGTTACATCCGATGACGTTGGTTCTGCGAGAGCTGAAGGAAATATTTTTAGGCATGGGTTTTGAGGTGCGTCAAGGGCCCGAGATAGAGCTGGACCGCTATAATTTTGAAATGCTTAACATGCCAAAAACCCACCCTGCCAGAGATACTCAGGACACATTTTATATAAATGAGCAACAGCTTTTACGTACCCAAACCAGTCCAATGCAGATAAGAACTATGGAGCTTGAAAAGCCTCCCATTAGAATTATTGTACCGGGTAGAGTTTATCGCAGTGACGCTGTAGATGCTTCACATTCTCCAATTTTTCATCAGATCGAGGGTCTTATCGTTGACAAGGGAATAACGTTTACAAACCTAAAGAACACACTGGAAACATTTACTAAAAAACTGTATGGCGATTCATGTACCGTGCGTTTTCGCCCGCACCACTTCCCTTATACCGAACCCTCTGCTGAGATGGACGCCAGTTGTTTTAAGTGTGGAGGAAGCGGTTGTGGTCTATGCAAAGGCGAGGGTTTTATCGAGCTTCTCGGCTGTGGAATGGTTCATCCAAACGTTCTTGCAGGTTGCGGCATAGATCCTGAGGAATACAGCGGTTTTGCATTTGGGGTAGGTCTGGAGCGTATTACAATGCTTCGTTACGGCATCGACGATATGCGTCTACTCTATGAGGGCGATCTGCGTTTTCTCAATCAGTTTTAATTAGGAAAGGGTTTATAGTTTATGAAACTTGCATATAGCTGGCTTTCAGATTTTGTTAAGCTTGATGTTTCCCGCCATGATTTCGTGGAAGGGATGACCATGAGCGGCTCTAAGGTTGAGGGTGTTGAGTGCCTTGCCGACTCGGTCGAAAATATTGTTGTTGGGCGTATTTCGTCTATAGAAAAACATCCCGATGCTGACAAACTTGTAGTTTGCGGTGTCGATGTCGGTAAAGATATAACCATTGTTACCGGAGCTACTAACCTTACGGTAGGAGATGTTGTTCCTGTTGCTCTGGATGGATCCACCCTTCCGGGAGGTAAAAAGATAAATGCCGGTAAATTACGTGGAATTGTAAGCGAGGGAATGCTATGCAGCCTACCAGAGCTTGGTTTTTCCGAGAGTGATTTCCCCGGATGCGGTGGCGAAGATGGAATAATGATTTTATCGCCTGATTATTCCGATAAAATCGGTCAAGACATTGTGCCACTTTTGATGATGGATGATATGACGGTTGAGTTTGAAATTACACCAAACCGCCCCGACTGTCTTTCGGTTCGCAGCCTTGCACGAGAGGCGGCAGTTACCTTTGGCGAACCTTTTTGCGACATTGAAGTTCCAAACTATCCTCTTGAAGGTGCTGTAGCTAATCGAATCAAGGTAGATATTGATACAAAAAATTGTAGTCGATATACCGCAGCAATAGTTAAAAATGTTAAAATTGAACCCTCACCCGCTTGGATGAGGCATCGTTTAAAAATGTGTGGTATGAGACCTATTAACAATATTGTTGATATAACAAATTATATTTGTTTGTTATTCGGTCATCCAATGCATGCCTTTGACCTTCGCTATGTAAACGGTTCGCATATTACTGTAAGGCAGGCAATTTCCGGCGAAGAAATTGTAACTCTGGATGGTGCTACACATAAGCTTAACAACGAAAATACTGTAATTTCCGATACTAAGGGACCAATAGCAGTAGCAGGAGTAATGGGCGGAGAATTTTCCGGTATTTACCCCGACACTGTAGACGTTGTTTTCGAGTCGGCTTGTTTTGATGGTCCATCGGTTAGAACTACCGCAAAACAGCTTTTACTCAGAACCGAGAGTAGCGCAAGATTTGAAAAGGGTCTCTCACCGGAAAATACCATGCCGGCACTTTTCTATGCACTTTCACTTGTTGAAAAACTTGGCTGTGGTGAAGTTGAAACCGGAATTATTGATGTTTACACACAAAAGCCGCAACCACGCAACGTACCCTATAACCCTGATGAAATAAACACACTTCTTGGAACAAATGTTTTAAAATCCGAGATGGATGACATCCTAACAAAACTTGGTTTCACCATTATAGGCGACAATGTTTCGGTTCCCTACTATCGCTATGATGTTAAATTATCTTGCGACCTTGCCGAAGAAGTAGCGAGAATATACGGCTATAATAATCTACCATCCGCCCCAATTAAGTCTTCCGGTAGCGCACGCTCTTCCGAACGCCAACGTTTTGACGAGGCAATCAGAGATAGATTAATTGGCTATGGTTTATACGAAAATATGAGCTTTTCTTTTTATAGCCGCCGTAATTTTGACCTGTTACGGCTTTCGAGCGACCACCCACTGCGTAACGCCATCGAGATTATGAATCCTCTTGGAGAGGATACATCAATTATGCGAACAACCGCAATACCATCTATGCTGTCGGTATTAGCTACAAACTATAACGCAAGATCACCACACTGTGCTATGTTCGAGTTTGCTACCGAATACATCAAAAATGAAGGGGATGCTTTTACGCTTCCTAATGAACCTAAAAAAGTTATCGTTGGAATGTATGGAGCGGAAGTAGATTTTTTCACCGTTAAAGGAATTGCCGAGGGACTGTTTAATGCTGCCGCTATCAGCTCGGTGGATGGCTATGCCGTTACTGACATTCCATATCTGCACACCGGAAGATCCGCTGAGCTTAGAGTTGGGGATACTGTTGTTGCAACCGTTGGTGAAATACACCCTGACGTTGCTGCTGCTTACGGAATAAAAACTCGCTGTTACATCCTTGATTTATCGTTAGATCTGCTCTATGATCTATCAGGTAAAACAGCTGTTTACAAACCTTTGTCCAGATACCCGGCGCTAACAAGAGATCTTTGCTTAGTTGCCGACAAAACAATACCACACCGTGAAATTTCAAAGGCTATCCATGAGGCTGCGGGTGAGCTGTTGGCAGAGCTCAAACTTTTTGATATTTTTGAAAGCCTTCGTCTCGGCGAGGGGAGAAGAAGCCTTGCTTACAGTTTAAAATTGCAATCCTATAACTCAACTCTCACGGATAGCGAAGCAGATATTGTTACAACTGCAGTTCTTGACAAGCTGAAAGGAATGGGTGTCACGTTGCGTGAAGAATAAATCAATGATTCGCGGCCTGCGAAGCAAATTTTTAATCATAATAATGACCCTGTTAACGTTGGTAGTGGTTCTACTTGTAGTTTCACTTAATGTTATTATGATGCTTGCAAGCCAAAACCAAAACCAAGACAGGTTGCAATCATTAATCACACAAAACGGTGAGCTAAACGAGGCTGTTGATCTTTTTGAAAACAGTAATAGATATATAGCTTTTTTAAATGAAGATGGCGAGATTATAGAAATAGTTCGACATGGATATATCTCGTTTTCCGACGAAGAAATGCTTGAAAAAATTGAAGTAGTTACTAACCTCAATAGACCCACCGGAAGCATAGATGAAATGATTTATCTCATCACAAAGAATGATATGGGCTCGGTAGTTGCATTTATGGATGTTACGGTTGAAAATGACCTATTATCCAGACTTCTTTTGATAACTATTATTATAGGCTTAACCGGTATATTAGCTATGTTTGCAATATCTTTTTGGCTTTCTGCATGGCTTATTGAGCCTGTTGAAACTGCCTTTGAAGCTCAACGTCGTTTTATTGCCGATGCGTCCCATGAACTTAAAACCCCCCTTGCAACAATAAGTGCTAACGCCGACCTACTTGTTGAGCAGTACGGTGATATTAAATGGGTCAACTTTATTAAAGCTGAAACCGGACGAATGCATCGACTGGTGGCCGATTTGCTATATCTTGCGAGTAATGATAGAGACAAGGTAGCCTACGACATGACCTCATTCTGCATTTCTGACATGGTAGCACTTACCGCAATGTCGTTTGAAGGAAGGGTATATGAAGCGGGAAAATGTTTAGAGTTGGAAATAGCCCCTAACCTAACCTACCTCGGGGATGAAGACAGGTTAAAGCAAGTTGTTGCAATTCTTATTGACAATGCCATTAAACACACAGATGTCGGTGGTACGGTAACTATAAGTCTTGCAAGATTGCAAAACAGAATACATCTTAGTGTAAAAAACACCGGTAACGGTATAGCAGTAGAGGAACGGGAAAAGATATTTGAACGCTTCTATCGCAGTGATAATTCAAGAAGTCGTGATAAGGGCGGGTATGGTTTAGGCTTGCCAATAGCACATTCCATAGTCGCCGGACATAAAGGAAAAATAACTGTTGGCGGTACCGTAGGACAGGATGCAATATTTAAAATTATTCTATAATTTAATTGAGAAAATAATGGTGAGAATATGAGAATTTTAGTTGTTGAAGATGAGCCCAATTTAAGAGAGGCTCTTTGCCAAATATTAGAAAATAGAGGTTTTGAAACAGACGGAGTAAATGACGGTAAAAAGGGTTTGCATGCTGCGATGTCCGGTCTTTTTGATGTAGTTATTTTAGATGTTATGCTTCCAAAGTTAGACGGTTTTGAGGTTTTAAAAAAAATGCGCCGCAGTGATAACTCAACACCGGTAATTATTACTACAGCACTGGGTGCTACCGAGAATATTGAAAAAGGTTTATCATTAGGGGCAGATGCCTATGTAAGTAAGCCATTTAATGTAGATGAGTTAGTTGCACAGATTCGAACCGTTGCCGGCTTGGCGACAGAAAACATTTTACAGCTTGGAGACATCAGCCTCAACTTAGCCGATTTCACAGTAACTATCGGTGAAAAAAAAGCTACACTTTCGGAAAATGAGGTTATTCTGTTAGAATGTTTTATGAATAACGAAACCAACATTGTCCCCTTTGACGAGCTGGCTAAAAAGATAGTAGCAGAAAACCTTGATGACTACATAGCTATTTTAACACGAAAGCTAAGCTATCTTAATGCCGACATTAACATTTTGCATATTAAAGGATTGGGCTATAAACTGATGATGGGGGATGCGCCTCAGATTGAGTGGGAAAAAGGTTTTTAACAAATAGTTCTGGAATTAATTATTTTTTTATGTTATAATAAATATCATATAATTTATGAAAAGAGGAAAAAATGAGTAGCTTTAAAATTTTTACCGAATCAAATGCGGATTTAAATCTTGAACTTTCAGAGAAGGCTAGCGTGCATGTTATCCCCCTTACCTTTACAATAGATGGAAAAGAATATAAAAATACTCCGCAAAATATACAGCTTCCCGAACAGCTGTTCTACTCTAAGGTACGAGAGGGCTCTATGCCTACCACCTCGCAAATTAATGTTGAGGAGTTTAAGGAGCATGCTATCCCCTATCTTGAAAAGGGTGTAGACATTCTTCATATAGCTTTTTCATCTGCCTTGTCCGGAACATATAACAGCTGTAGCATTGCAGCTGAAGAACTGTCAGAAACCTATCCGGAACGCCGTATCGTGGTTGTGGATTCGTTATGTGCATCTCTTGGAGAGGGCTTATTAATATATCATGCCGCTATGAAACAACAGCAGGGTGCCAGCATTGATGAGTTGGTGGAATTTGTAGAGCAAAACCGTCTTAAGGTTGCACATTGGTTTACCGTAGATGACCTAAACCACCTGTATCGCGGCGGAAGACTTTCAAAGCTTTCGGCCGTTGCAGGAACACTTCTTGGAGTTAAACCTATTTTAAATGTTAGTAACGAGGGCAAACTTACTCCCAAGGATAAAGTTAGAGGTCGTTCAAAGAGCATCGATTACCTTGTAGACAAGGTTGTTCAAAATGCTTTTAATCCAAAAGAAAATATGTTGTATGTAACTCACGGTGATTGTTTGGAGGACTGTGAATCCTTTATTGAAAAGGTAAAGCAAAGGGTTGATTTTAAAGAAATTTGTTATAACTATGTTGGTGCTGCAGTGGGTGCACACTCCGGCCCCGGAACACTGGCTGTTTTCTTTCTCTCGAACAAAAGAGATTAGCGCTTAAAACCTAAACGGCTGTAACGATAAGTGATTTCGTTACAGCCGTTTTATTTATGATGTTAAATTTTGTTTTATAGCTCACTATGCTAAAACCCCGATAACACTTTGAAAAATGCTAACCGCGGCTATCAAACCGCATACCGTCTGTGTTAAGATAAGGTAAGGAGTAATATCTTTTTTAATGGATATAAACCCATTTTGCATTACTAACAATAAAAGTGGGAGTATTGGCAGAAAATATCTTCCCTGCAGGCCCCAAAGAAGGGTATATCTGGTTGGTGTCCAGCTGAATATTACCACTAACAGAACACCGCATACACAGAGCATACATACGGAGGCTATAACCTTTTTAAATGGTGAGAGCAAAGCCGTTTCACCATGTTTTACCAACGTGGAGGCAAACAGTATTATAAGCAGAATAAACACAAGCGGTGGCCAGATATATAATTCACTGAGAATAGGTTCTCCCATCTCACCACCAACCAGCTGAGAAATGTAAATCCAGCTGTTTTCCTGTATCGTATTAAAGAAAACTTTTAGCGCCTGCTGTAGGTTAGAAAGTAAGTAAGTAAGATTATAAAATTCTCGTTCAACATAGTCTATAACCGGTGGCGGTGCATTTTCAACATCCTCCCAGGTTGTTGCAAAAACCGGTATTCCTATAAACCTACTCGCCCACCCTATAGAAGCAGACACCAAAACAGTAATAAGCGATAGATAATAGCTTAACTTATTTTTAAAAAGATTTTGAGGAATTATCCTGCAAAAGCCAACAATGAATATATATATAGCTTTCATCGGAGCAAACAAAAATCCTATTATAGACATCAGTGCTATCTGACGCTTTGTTATGGGACTTTTTTGCTGTGAATAGTTAATACACACAGAAATGAACAACGTTGCCAAAGCTATAATAAGCCCGTCGTACGAGAATGTCGAGGCAAGGTGCACCGAGCTAGGAAGGAGTGCCACGGTTGCAATAATTTGCTTTTTTTTCGGCATAATTGACACAGCCAACCCCATAATTGCCGAGAAAAACGCAAGGTTAAATAAACGGCCTATGAAAATTAAAGTTATATAGTTTACCCCAATTATACGTGCAAAGGTAACCCCAAGGGTCGTTGGAAGGTATATCCAGAAGGGTTCGGTTAGTGCAAGGCGACTTTCAACCGCAACCAGCTCGGCATCGGGGCAAGGTTTAAAGATATCATTCGCAACTTGTTGATAACTAAAAACGCTTAACTTATCCGCCGCAGGGATATCTATTAGGTCTCCGGCGCGCATTGTTAGGGTAGCGTTATTTTCAATTCCCATTAGAATATTAGAGTAGTAATAGGCGGTGTGGATATGAACCTCTTCGTCCGGTGCTGCTCTTGGGGGGAAAACTATCGCATAAATAACGCCTAACGAAAACAGTAATACCGTTGTTACAACCGACAGCCTCACCCTAAATACAAATAGCAGAAGATATCCGGTAATCAATACAGCACAACTCAGCAGAGCAAGTAATAATGTTTGCCAAACAATAAAATCTCCTGCTCGATTAGTTACTATACCAAAACCGAGTGTTGTGTCTGTAGGATTGCCGTTTTGAGTTAAATAGCCGAGTCCCACCGATGCTTCGCTACGCCAAAGCGCAACTCGGTCTTCCTCTGATGTAGGGTAGGTTTTTATTACCAATTCATAGTCCGTCTCGGTATCGTTTAAAACCGGACTATCAAACATAATTGCATGATGAGTATTATTTAAAAGTAATGCCATATCGAGGCTTCCGGAGGTTAACAACTCCCCACCCGCTGATAATAAATCCACCGTTACTGTTCCGGAAAGCTGTTTTTCATATGTATAGAAAACAAAGCTTGCGCCATATAGGTGGCTATCTGTTGAGAATGGCTGAATAATTCCCTGCTCACCAATATCCTCGGTAAGAATGAAATACTCGTCGTTTATATATTCCCTCTCGGTTCTATCTCTGTTACTGCTACTGTTATTCCAGTAAACCCAGACATAGATGCCTGTAATTAGTGCCAACAGAATAGCCAAAGCTATAACGTGTCGCGCTTTATTCAATATTTTTATTATTAAACTCACCGCTACTCCTGTTCTGCTAAGGTTACTACTGCCGCCATCAGCGAAGTTGAGGTGTTTCCTATATACTGTACATTCACTATATCTCCCTGCTCAGCCGTATCAGTAAACACCGTGTTTTCTGTTGTAAATGTATAAATTGTTGAGTCATTTCCCTGTATAAAAAGTAGCTCATCATTTAGTAAAACTTCACCGACAATTACTCCTGAACTCGGTGAATCTTCCAATTCCTGTGGTACAAACTCTTGTTCTGTAGAGTCAAAGGTAACGCTTAGTGCATCTGCCGCACCGGATTCACTTGGGTAATACTCGATGGACACTTCATCATTACGCATAATCGGTAATAAACTGTTAAGTGTTGCTCCGTAATAACCAAAACTTAAGTCGTAGCCATCTGCTGTTATTATTGTTATAGTTCCATTTGATATTTCCACCACCTTGCCTGACTCAGTTTCGATTTCCGGTTGATAATCATTTGCAAAAAGTTCTATACAGTGCCAAAAATCATTTTCATTTTTTCTTAATTTAACTTTTACAAAATCACCAAGTTTTAGATCGACTGCACTATAAAGCCCTGTTGCCGCATTGTGTGAAAAACTATATGAATTTCCATTTTCTGTTCGAATTGATATTAAGCCCTGCTCATATCTTGTAATATATCCGAACAATTCTGTTGTTAACAGGTCAGAATATTCGAACGGAATTATGCTGTCCGCGTATAGTTCGCCGTCATCCGTAACGGAGTACTCAATGTTAACACTATCACCAACTACCAGTCTATCTGAGGAAAAGGTGTTATCTAATGTATAGGATAATGAGAACAACTCACCATCCTCGCTGCTTATGGAAATATATCCGGCAACAAGATCGGTCACTACGCCTTGAACACTTCCTGTTGTTGTCGGCTTTTCCGGATTCATTATTATATTTACAACACGGTTTGCACCTTCAATACTACCAAAATAATCTACCGCAACATCTTCACCTATGGCTAACCCATTAGGCAAAACTAAATTGTTTAAGGCAAACGCAAAGATATTTCCCTGCCTTGTTGTTATAGTAAAAAACTCATCACTAAGATAGCTAATTTCGCCAAAAAGCCGACCGCTACCGAATTCCACCACCTCTACTTCGTTAGCACTTCCGTCCTCTCGTATCTTAATCCTAACACTATTTCCAACTGTAAGATAATCGGCAAACAGAATATCAAGGTTGGTAGAATCAAATGTTTGAACTGAACCATCAACAAGAAGATCAAAACTGCTGTCACCTACAGCAAAAACAAACCCCTGTATACTATCGCTCGGATTAAGTTCGTTGGCAGGGAAAACAAACCGAGCAACATCCTCGGTTACAACAGCTTCAACAAACAGTCCTACCTCAACATTGTTATGGACTATGGCATCAGAAATGTCAAGATTTAGCGTGTCATCTTCTGTTTCTACTACTAAAGATTTGCCTTCCTCAAGCTGTGTAACAGTGCCGATAATTGAGGTTGAAGTCGGTTCATCAACTTCAGGAGTAATAGCTACTTCCTCCTCAACGCAGGAAACCAGAAGTAACATCATAGTCGACAAAGTAATTATTAATATTTTTTTCACAAAATTATTCATGCTATTAATTATACAGTATTATTGTTTTGTTGGCAATATTTTTTTTATTTTGTGTATTTACCTACGGTTATCTGCCTAAACTTTGAATAGCCAAAGCCTTGTAATCTCAACCGAGGCTTTGGCTTAGAATTAACACAGAGGTTTTTAATGTTTATCATAAAAGGTTTTTCAAAGGAAGCGGTTCAAATACTAAATCTTGCAATAAAGCAGGCAATGGAAATGTGTCATGAGTATGTAGGCGGAGAACATATTTTACTTGCCATGACAATGACCTCACAAAGTAGAGGAGCGGCGTTACTTTCGGCTCATGGACTAGGCGTTGTTGGTGTTACAGAAAAAATATCGCAAAGCTATCCAAGCGGTTCTAAAAAGCTTAAACTTACTCCTGATTCCTTCGACGAAGATGCAAAAAAGCTTCTTCATTCTGCTATATCTTTTGCTACCGAGCATGGTAGATATGAGGCTACTCCGGTAGATATCATGGCGGCGTTGCTCAGCGAAAAACAAGCCGCCGGTGCAAAGATTTTAACTGCATGTGGCATGGATATAGATACTCTTTATAAAACGCTAATGCTCGGCAAACTAAGCAGTGAACTTAACCGTTCTAAAAGACCGACCGCACTCTCTAAATTCGGAATAGACATGGTTAGAACAGCTCTTGTGAAGGGATATGACCCCTGCATTGGTCGTGAGGACGAACTTAACACCGTAATGTGTATTCTTTGCAGACGTAGCAAAAACAATGCCTGTTTAGTGGGGCCGGCAGGGGTTGGAAAAACTGCAATAGCCGAAGAGCTTGCAACACGCATTGCTATAGGACGAGCACCGGAACCGTTAAAAAACAAGCGGTTAATTGCTATAACCTCAGCCGAACTTGTTGCGGGAACTAAATACAGAGGTGATTTTGAGGAGCGAATCACGGCAATTATCAACGAGGTTGTATCTGCCGGTGATATTATTTTATTTGTGGACGAGCTACACAGTTTACTTTCTGCGGGCGGCGCTGAAGGCGCAGTGGATGCTTCCAGTATTTTAAAACCAACTCTTGCACGGGGAGAGCTACAGCTTCTCGGAGCTACTACCGAGGATGAATACCGTCGTTATATTGAAAAAGACTCTGCCTTCGAGCGACGCTTTGCACCGGTTAAGATAGCCGAACCAACTACCGAACAAGCACTGGTTATTGTTGAGGGCGCTTCTCAAAGATATTCCGAGTTTCATAAAGTTGAATATAAAAAGGATGCTTTGATAGCGGCAGTAGAACTTTCACAGCTGTATATACCATCTCGTCATCTTCCGGATAAGGCTATAGATTTGATTGATGAAGCTGCCTCCTATGATAGAATATTTGTAAACAAAGGTGTTATTGAGCGAAAGGATATTTTAAGAATTATCGACAATAAAACAGGAATTTCTCAGCTTAATGTTCATTCATTAGCAAAGCAGATTAAGAAAAATTTTTTTGGTCAGGAAGAAGGAGTGTCAAAACTTTGTCGTGCAATGCGCCGGTACGTTATGGGTTTTTGCAATGAAAATCGACCTGCTGTATCATTTATAATGATAGGTCCCGATGGAGTAGGTAAAACTCATCTTGCCAAGGTTGTTGCAAACTCATTATTTACCTCTTCTAGGTTTTTAAGCTTGGATATGTCGCAGTATGAATACAGTTCTTCACTAATAGGTGCCGCTGCCGGTTATATTGGCCATGAAAAGCCCGGCATACTAACTGAATTTGTAAGGCAAAATCCTTCGTCTTTACTGCTGCTCGAAGGCATAGACCGCGCTGTTCCTGAGGTTCAACAGCTTATTCTTTCGATATTGAAGGAAGGCCGATTGCTGGACAACAACTCCTATCCCGTAAACTTTCAAAATACTGTTATTATTTTGACGGTAAATAGTTCGCAAACTTTAGGAGCTCTTGGATTTGAAGGACATGAAAAGCAACCAACCTTACCTTCAGGATTTTCTTCGGCCGTTGATGAAATTATAAACTTAAAACGTCCCGACCTTGAACTCATGGTAAAAATAGTAAGATCAACAATAGAGGTTAGTCTTAATCCGTTGCATCGAAACGGTTTTATTTGCTCTGTTTCAGAAAACCTTGTCCTGAATATAGCACGGGAGGTTATCAATCGTAGGGAGGGGGCAGCGCTGTTAAATGGGATAATAAAAAGCCGCCTACTCGACCCGCTGTGTGAACAGCTCCCAAGCGAAGACGGCCTATATGAAATTGATTTTTATGAGGACAAATTAAAGGTGATTAAAAAGAAAGAATCCTCTCAACTATCAAAACCGCTAATGATGCAAAGCTAAATCCCATTACACATCCTGCAATAACATCACTTGGGTAGTGGACAAACAGATAAACCCTCGAAAATGCTATCAATATTGCAATAATAATAGCCGGAAGCGCAAAGGCCGGCGCCATAATATAGATAACTCCCGCGACCGAAAAAGCAGCTGAGCTGTGTGCCGATGGAAACGAGTGTCCTGATGGTCGACGAATTGTTAACACATGTTCTGTATCATGATCACAGGGGCGCTTACGTTTTGCAAGGCGCTTGACCAACACAAGGCAAAAAATCGTTGATATTGCAAGGCCGGTTATCATAGTTTCCCCTGTATACCCATGCCCGAACACAATAAAAAATATAGCATAGAGCAGCCAGATAAAGCCGTTATCGCCAAGATAGGTTATAAAGGCAAAAAACTTATCAAAAATCCTATTTCGATGTTTTTGAATCCAGTAGATAATTTTTCTATCGAGCCGTATTATCGTTTTCATATTAAACCTTTTAATTAATAGTATAGTCGGCAAACCCTTCGGTTTGTATTATCTCACCGGCTTTTGTTATCAACATAACTTCTATGTCGGATTGTTTATTTGCCAGGACCATAGCATCCTGTTTTTCGAGATTAAACAGCGCTGTAGAAAATGCGTCTGCAATGACAGAGCTTTTTGAAATCACGGCAACCGATGAATGGTAATTAGGGGGATAAAGCGTTGTAGGATTAATAATATGTCCGTATTCGATGCCGTCTATTTCAAAGTAACGGTGATAGTCACCACTCACTACGAGTGAGTATCCGTCGAATAGCTGCACTTTTTTTACCAACTCAGAACTCATAGTGTCAGGATTTTCGATACCTACTGTCCATCCGTCCCCATCTTTATTTCCAACGGCAGATATGTTTCCGCCCATCGACAGCAAAAAGTTATCATATCCCTCTGCTTTTAGCGTGTCGCAAATTCTTTGTGCCGCATATCCTTTTGCAATACCGCCAACGTCCAGTTGAATTTCAGGATCTGCTAAATATATTGTTGAATTTTCTGTATCGATAACAATGTCATCAGGATTAATGTGATTTGCAGCAGTTCGTAATTCTTCCTCGTTTGGGAGGATAGAATTTTCCCCTGCCTCTCTCCAAAGGGTAGTTACTGCACCAAGGGCAATATTTAAATTGCCCTCTGTTTTTTGATACAGACTCTTAGACAGAGATAAAAGCTCCACCATCTCATCATCTACCTTAATCGGCTCCTCTGCCGCTTTGAGATTTATGCTTGCAATGTTATTTCCTGCGTCATATTCGTTATATGCGTCGAAAAGCTGATGATAAAAATTTATAAGCTCCTCTGCTCTTTTAAAAAAGGCGTTGAAATCTTCATCGCTCATTGCAGGAGCGGTTATGGTTATTATTGTATCAAATTTATCTGCTACACTCCTTTGATAATATTGCTCGCTACAGGAAGGCAGTATCATTAAAAGTAATAACAGAACAATAATTTTTTTCATTTAAACTACTATGTTCACGAGCCTACCTGGCACATACAGTTCTTTTCGAATTGTTTTGCCTTCCAATAGCGGTGCTACTTCGGGCAACGCTTTTGCAGTGGCTAGCACCTCTGCTGCATCTGCCGTTGCAGAAACTGTAATTCTTGCCTTTATTTTACCGGTAACCTGTATTGCGATTTCAATAGTATCTTCAACACATTTTGCCTCGTCATAACCTGGCCACTCGTTACCCTCAATTCCGGTACCAAAGCCTGCTTTTTCCCATATTTCCTCCGCCATATGAGGGGCTAAGGGGGATAGAAGCAGTGTAAATGTTCTTAGTTCCTGCTTAGTAATGCCTCCGGCTTCATTGATATCGTTAATAAGACTCATCATTGCTGCTATCGCCGTGTTTGCCTTAAGATTGTCTATGTCTGCCCCAACCTTCTTTATAGTTTTGTTAAAGGCTGTTTCAAGTTGTGGACGATAGGCTTCACCGTCGATGATGTTATCAGCCAGGGCATAACTACGTTCCAAAAAGCGTCTACAACCTTTTATAGAGGCAGAATTCCATGGAGCTGTTTTCTCAAAATCGCCGATAAACATCTCGTAAAGCCGCATAGTGTCGGCACCATAGCTATCAACAATTTCATCGGGATTGACAACGTTGCCACGAGATTTAGACATTTTTTCGCCATCTTCTCCCAGAATCATTCCATGGCTGGTTCGCCTTGCGTAAGGCTCGCTACAGGGAACTACACCGATATCATATAAAAATTTATGCCAAAATCGGCTATATAGTAAATGTAATGTGGTATGCTCCATCCCACCATTATACCAGTCCACAGGTAGCCAGTAGTTTAAAGCTTCTTTAGAAGCTATACCGGTTTCACATTCGGGGTCAAGGTATCGTAGGAAATACCAGCTTGAACCCGCCCATTGCGGCATTGTATCGGTCTCACGTGTCGCCTTAGCTCCACATTTTGGGCAGTCTGTCTGCACCCAGTCGGTTAGTTTTGCAAGTGGGGATTCGCCGTCAACTCCCGGCTCAAAATCAGGAAGTTCGGGCAATAACAGCGGCAGTTGTTCCTCAGGAAGTGCAACCCATCCACAGCAATCACAGTTAACAACCGGAATCGGCTCTCCCCAATATCGTTGGCGGGAAAACACCCAGTCTCTTAGCTTAAAGTTAGTTTTTGGTTCTGCTTTAGCCTCTGCCTTTAGTTTATTAATAATTTCCGCCTTAGCGTCATCAACCGAGAGTCCGTTTAGGTAATCAGAGTTAACCATAACTCCGGTATCACAATCGGTAAAGGCTTCTTTTGAAATATCTCCACCTGCAACAACCTCAACTATCGGAAGGTTAAATTTCTGTGCAAACTCATAGTCTCGCGTATCGTGACCCGGTACCGCCATGATTGCTCCCGTACCATATCCCGCTAAAACATAATCAGAAATAAATATAGGTATTTCAGCACCATTTGCTGGATTAATAGCACTAACGCCGGCTAATCGAACACCGGTTTTTTCTTTGGCTAACTCTGTTCTTTCAAAGTCACTTTTAGATGCAGCTGTAGCTACATAGCTATCTATTTCATCCTTGTTAACAAGCAGTTCACGCCATTTTGTTATAAGCTCATGCTCCGGTGCAAGCACCATATAAGTAGCACCAAAAAGCGTGTCCGGACGGGTGGTATAAACCTTTATTTCATCACCGGCAGTAGCAGTAAATATTACTTCGGCACCGTGACTTTTGCCTATCCAGTTTAGCTGTTGAGTTTTTACCCTGTCTATAAATTTAACACTGTCGAGATCATCGGCAAGACGCTCGGCATATTTAGTTATGGCAAGCATCCACTGACTTTTCACCTTGCGTTCAACCTCACTATGGCAACGCTCACAGGCTCCGTTTACAACCTCTTCATTTGCAAGAACCACACGACAGCCGGTGCAAAAGTTAACCGCCATCTCCTTTTTGTATGCAAGTCCTTTATTAAACAGCTGTAAAAATATCCACTGTGTCCAGCGGTAGTAGTTAGGGTCGGTTGTGTTAACCTCCCTATCCCAGTCGAAGGAAAGACCAAGGCTTTTTAACTGTGACTTAAAACGAGCAATATTATCATTCGTAACCTTTGCGGGATGAATTTTGTTTTTCATTGCAAAGTTTTCGGTGGGAAGACCAAAAGCATCCCATCCCATAGGGTATAGAACATTATATCCTAAGAAACGCTTTTTTCTCGCAACGGCGTCCAGTGCAACATAGCTACGAGGATGGCCGACATGTAATCCGGCACCGGAGGGATAAGGGAACTCAACAAGACCGTAAAATTTAGGTTTGTTGCTACCGTTTACAGCGGCATAAGGTTTTGTTTCATCCCAAAAATTTTGCCATTTTTTTTCTATTTCTCTATGATTATAGCTCATTACTGCTGTGTCCTCCATTCATTATCATCAATTGCTATTGCATCTGACCACAAAGTTTCAAGTTTATAAAACTCCCTTGCCTCAGGGTGGAATATATGCACTATCACGCTATGATAATCCATCAATATCCAGTTGCGGCTTTCATATCCCTCAATACGTGCAGTGGTAACGCCCTGTTCCTTAAGCTTAAACTCCAGCTCATCGGAAAGTGCACGTACTTGGGTAGTACTATTACCGGTTGCAATGACAATATAATCACATAAAACGGTAACTTCCTCGGTTTTTAACAGCTTTACATCGCCCGCTTTTTTGTTATCTAAAATTGCGGCTACATTAATTGCTAATTCTTTTGGGGTCATTGTGTTGCTCCTTCTTCATTTATAATTCCGCCCATGCTCTCTACCGAGCCATCAAGTTCGACGGTTTTTCTGTATTCTATAATCCCTAATTCCTCTGCCGGTATCGGCTCAGAGTATGGCCTGAAATAATCGTTTAATATCTGATAAGTAGGACTTATGTGTCCTGAGAAAAATGAGCTGTTCTGGCCAACTATTTCGAAGTATTCCTCAAATCCCTCTCCCGGCAGTGTAGCCACCACAATGTTTTCTGCAGGAACATTCATAGCTCCCACTGCAAGCGAACCGAGCGTTGCAAGGTCCATATCGGTGTTAACAAAACTTACATAGTAGGGCATTAACTTAATAATGTCGGAAACCGGCATAGTTGTAAATTTTTTAAACATTCCGGCATAAAAGTATCGCTGAACCAACAACCGATCAATATCGGCAAGTGCGTACTCTCTTGAACGCACAAATACCTCGGCAAGGGCACCATTTAAAACAACGTATTCACCCGCATTAAAGGTTGGTTCTGCCATGGTTTGTCCAGTTTCGTCCTGTTGATAGATATCCCTCGGCACATACACTTCAACGCCACCGATTGCATCTACAATTCCTTTAAAGGACTCCATGTTTATGGTTGCATAGTAATCGATTGGTAACTTAAACTGATCGTATATACACTGCGCCAGGGCACCAATGCGATCGTTGGGGTCGTCTGCATTTGAGTATAACGCATTTATTTTTAATGCCCCTGCCCCGGATCCCGTGTCGTAGGCATCTCCAATATATGTGTCACGTGGAATTTGAAAGATTGATATCTTTTGTGCCTTAATATCAAAATTGACATACATAATTAAATCCGTTAAGCCGGATGTTGGATCATCACCTCGCCCTTCCTCATAGTCGATTCCGGCTACAAGAATGTTTACAACGTCATTTCTAAGCTCAGGTGCAGTTCCTATCTCGCTGGGAAGAACTCCCGACACACTTGTTCCAACCAGCGTGTCAAGGTATATATAGGCTCCAACTGCTATTCCGGTTACAGAGATAACCATAACTATAAGCACCGTCATTATACGACTAAAGATACTCTTTTGCCGTTTTTTCTGCCTTACTGTAAGGTTAGTTTTTTTGTTTTTCCTCAAATATTTGTCCTTTCAGATCCTCAATAGCCTGCAGCGTATGAGGAGATATCTGTTTGTTGTCTCGTTTAAGCCAGCATATACTCAATTCTAATGAACGCAACAGTGCTTTATTTATATCAGTCATTGCCAAATTACGAAGCTCGATAACCTCCTTATAGTTCCTGTCTTCACTCACCATATCAGCCAGGTAAACAATTTTATCATAAATTGTCATCTCTTTTCTTGCCGTGGTGTGATATCTTACCGCACAGAGTATCTCCTCGTCATCTACCATCATCTCCTTTTTAGCAAATGCGGCGCCGGCGTAACCGTGCAGGGTGCTAAAAGGGATTTCATGCAATTTATTAATTATACCATCTTCCTTAATAAGTTGCAACATTTTTTCATGGGAAAACTCCTTTGCAACATCGTGTAGCAAAGCCGCTGCACAAACCTTATAGGTAGGTATACAGTTTATTCTTGCAAGACATATAGCCATCTTACAAACCATAAGGGTGTGGTGATACCTTTTTGGGCTGAGCTCCTTCTCTACCTGCCTTGCTAAGGTGCGTAGGTGCGGCGGACGGTATAGCTTACCTTTACATATTATGTCCAATACCTTTGTCGGTACAAGCTTGGTACAATCTTGCTGACTTCGCAAACGAGCTCTAATATCGCTGGAAGATAATACAAACGGCTTTATAGTTAATAGTTCAGCACTTCCTCCAAGGTTTCTTATAGCCGTAATAACCGATGTGATAGGGCGTCGATCCCCGTTTTCACGAACTGCGGCAACAATATTACAATGGCATAAAAGCTCGGTGTAGTTGTACCATTTTGAAAAATACAATAACATATCACCGCCAATTAAAAGATCAATTTCACAGTCAGGATATTTTTTATTAATATGACGAACAGTATCTATTGTATAGCTTGGTTTCTTACGTTTTATTTCATAGGTTAAAACTTTACATTTTGCCTCTACATATTCAGAAAATGCATATGCCATCTTAAGCCTGTTATCAGAGCTACAGTCGTTTATTTTTTTATGCACAGGAACACCGGTCGGAACAAGCAACACTATGTCAGGCTTTTTTGCTTTAACTGCCTCATTTATCAGGTTTAAATGTCCGTTATGCGGTGGATTAAATGCTGAACCGAATAATAGAATTTTCATTGCAAACTATCCTGAATTGCTCTGGCTATCAGCGATTCGAACTCATATATCGGCATCGGTCGCGCATAGAAAAATCCTTGAGCTGCATTGCATTCGATCTGTTTAAGGAAGTTATGCTGTTCCTCATCTTCTATACCCTCGGCAACTGTAAACATCTCTAAGTTTTCAGCAATTTTAACAACACCGTCCACAACAAGTTTTCCTCTTATATCATCGGTATGGTCTACAAAAAAGCTTCTATCCAACTTTAGTGTATCGGCTCTAAATTCCTTTAATAAACCCAGAGACGACTGTCCGGATCCGAAATCGTCGATTGAAACTAAAAAACCTTTTTCTTTAAGTTGTTCCAGCAATGCTTTAACTTTGTTATCGTTATCAACAAAACCTGTCTCGGTTAGCTCTATCTCAATAAGTTCGTGTGGAACGTTGAACCTGTCTGCTACTTCTTCTATGTCGTTCGAAAGGTTTGAATTTGCAAGATTATTTCGTGATAGGTTAATTGATATAGGCACACAGGTTTTGCCTGAGCTTAACCAATCGGATATCATCTGACAAACTTTCTCCAGCATATATCTGTCTAACTCAATAATAAAACCGTTTCGCTCAAAAAGGGATATAAACTCATTTGGATAGGTTATATTGCCCTCATCATCGATCCATCGAACCAGGGCTTCTGCAGAAATTATTTTTTTATCTCGAACTCTAAATTTTGGTTGCAGATAAACCCTAAATTCCTCTCGGTTTAAAGCACCCTTCATTCTGTTTGTTATCTCAGTTGCTTTGAGTATATGCTCTTTAAACGCTTCATCATAATCCCATATAAGTTTTCCACCCATGGTTTTTGCGTAGCTGTGAGCAAGGTTTGCATCATTAACCATGCCATCTATATCAAGATCACCCTTTTTAATTAAGTAACGTCCCAACCTGAAAGAAAATTGATGCCCTTCCGCACAGCATAAAAGCTCTTTAAATCGCGATTCGTACATCTCTGAAGTTTTATCCATGTCTTCAAAAAAACCGCTCTCTGCAAACATGATAAACTCATCGCCATTTATTCTCGCCTGGATAAAGTTGAAAACTTTTATTTCGTTACCAACTTTTGCAATTGTTTTTAGAACTTCGTTGCCTACATTGAAGTCGTACAGCTCATTTATTGCCTTAAAATTGACAATATCGCCTTTAACCATATAATAGCGTTTATCCTTATTATTCTTAAGAACTTCTTTCACGTCAATTTTAAACTTTACAAGGTTTCTAATCCCGGTAAGCTCATCATAATAGGCAGCTTTTTCAATTTTTTTCATGTCTTTATGTCTGCTAACTAATATATATGCTATCAGTAATAAAAAAATAAGGATTATTATTATGCTGACAAAAAGGATATGAATAAATACTTCATCGACTCTCTCTCCTACCACCGCTTCAGGCACTATGTACACGATACTCCATAGATTTACATTCAATGGCGCATAAATTGCAAAATACTCCTCTTTTTGCACAGAATATGTCACCATGTTATTTGTAGCATTTTTAAGATCATTTACAACTGTATCAGCTGATGTCGCACCACTAAACTCAGTGTTGGAATATGGGAAAAAACTTTCTGTCTGGGTGCCGGTAGATAGTAAAATTTCCCCGTCACTATTTACGATAAGCGACTGCCCTTGATCGCTTACCACCGAGGATAAAAGCATACTTAACTGTTCGGTATTGTACTCCGCTACAATAATGCCCTGCACATAGCCCTCAAAATAGATAGGCACAGCTACTGCAACAACCATATTACCTGAAAAATCTGAAACGTACGGTTCTGAAGTAACGGTCTCCCCTTCTAAAGCATTCATAAAATAGGCTCTCTGTGAAATGTCGACAATGGCTTCATTAAAAACACCCTTGCCGTTTACATCAACAATCAACAAGTTTTCGTAGTTAAAGTTTTCCTTCGCTGTTTTAAAATATTCAGCAACCTCTTCCTCTGTATATCCAAATGCAATAATTGCATTAGAGATACTTTCCAATGCGTCACGGCCTCTTTCCAGCTCAATATTAAATGAAAGCTGTTGCTGAACAACAAGCTCGGTATATGCTTCACTTACCGTACTTTGCATGTTTAAGGTGACATTTTGATAAAACTGGATGAGAATAAAAACTATAAAAAGCAATAGGGCTATGGTTCCGGCTGCTATTTTTTTATAGGTTGATATAAATTTCATTATATGCCTCTTCTCTTACTAATTATTTGTCCCTGTTAACCAGCGACCTTTCCATGCTGCAGGAGTAAACATGATAATTATAGGTAATATTTCGAGTCGTCCTATAACCATATTTAGAAACAACACGATTTTAGAAAGTGGTGAAAATTCGGAATAGTTTCCGATAGGACCTACCATATCAAGACCGGGGCCTATATTATTTAGACAGGCCACCACCGCAGTAAATGAGGTTTCGAAAGAAAAACCGTCTATCGATATTATTAAAAACGATCCCAGCATAATTAACATGTATAGAATAAAGTAGCTGTGTACTTCACGTACCGTTGAATCTTCGACTTTTCGACCCTGTAATCGAACAATGTTTACACTGCTTGGAAAAAGTTGTGTTCTAAGGCCGGACACTACCGATTTTATCATGATAATGAACCTTGATACCTTAAGCCCGCCACCTGTAGACCCTGCTGAAGCACCTATGAACATCAGCAACACAAGGAGTGTTTTAGAGAATTCCGGCCACTTATCAAAGTCTGCTGTAGCATACCCTGTTGTAGTAATAATAGTGGCAACCTGAAATGCAGCATTACGCGCCGCAGTGAAAATATCCCCATAGATGCTGTAGATATTTATCGTCACAGCCACTATACTCGCAATAACAATGCCCAAGTACGTTTTTAGCTCTTCATCAAAAAATGCCTTTGAAAACTGACGAATCAGCAACAGATAATATATATTAAAGTTAATGCCAAACAGCAACATAAATACTGTTATTATTATCTCCACTGTAGGATTTTCATAGGCAGCTATCGAGGCATTTTTTATGGAAAACCCACCGGTGCCGGCAGTTCCAAAGGCGTGCACAATGCTATCAAAAAGAGGTAGCCCTGCAATTATGAGTAAAAATATTTCTAAAACTGTCAATACCATATACATGGTGTAAAGAACCAAAGCCGTAGTACGCATTTTCGGAAGAAGCTTTGAAACGGTTGGCCCAGGAACTTCAGCACGCATAACATGCATATTTCTTCCTCCGGAAAGAGGAAGAATCGCAAGGATAAACACCAACACGCCCATGCCGCCAATCCAGTGTGTAAAGCTACGCCAAAACAAAACCCCTTTTTCAAGAGATTCTATTTCGGTAAGGATGGATGCTCCGGTGGTTGTAAACCCCGACATGCTTTCAAACATCGCATCAATATAGTTTGGAATTGCTCCGGAAAGAATAAATGGAAGCGCTCCAAAAAGTGATAACATTATCCAGGAAAGTGCAACAATTAAAAAGCCTTCCCTTGCAAAAATACGGGTGTTTTTAGGCTTCATTAGCCCTAATAAAAAACCTACCGCGGCCGTTATTGCTATAGATGCAACAAAGGCCGAGGTGTCAGTGCCGTCATATATCAATGATGTAATAAGTGGGAGTATCATAAGTGCTGCCATGCAAAGCAGTACCACGCCTATAGTATACCCTATCATCCTGATATTCATCTGCTAACTCTCCGTATCGAAAGGATGCTCAAATATTTCTGATAAATCAGCAAGTTTTGGTAGAGTAGTCGTAATAATCACCCTGTCACGTTCCTCTATCATAGAGTCTCCGGTTGGAAATATTATCTTGCCTTTGCGCTGAATGCAGGCAAGCAAAACTCCTGGCTTTATCCCAAGATCCGAGAGTTTTTTTCCGGTATAAGAATTTACGCCCTCAACAATAAATTCCAGTGCCTCAACCTTGCCGTCAAGAATTCTGTATAGTGCAGTAACTTTACTGCCCATGCTATTTTGCATAGCACGAACATAGCTAACTATCTGGGCCGCAGTAATATACTTTGGAGAAATTACGGTGTCGATATCCAAATCATCCAAAATGGAGGTGAAGGACTGATGACTAATTTTTGAAACAACTTTACAGTCACTATCCTTAGCCATAAGTGCAATAATAATGTTCTGCTCATCCATTCCTGTAAGAGCAACAACTGCATCGGTTTGATATATTTGTTCCTCTCGCCAAAGATCGGCAACAGTTCCATCTCCGCAAAGAATCTTTGCATTTGGTAAAAGTTCACACAGCTGGGTAGCTCTTGATTTATCTTTTTCTACAATTTTAACCTTAATTCCATGCTTTAAAAGACTGATCGAAAGGTAATAGGCTATGGTACCACCGCCTATAATAACTACCTCGCGAACCATCTTTTTAAATATTTTCAGTTTCTTAAAAACACGAGTAATCTTGCTTCGATTGCCGGTTATGGAAAGTTTATCATCCTCGGCAAACACAAAATCACCATTGGGTATAATCACCTCAGAATCGCGGTCTACGGCACATACAATAAAACTGTCTTCAATTTCACTGCGAAGATTGGCAAGCTTTTTACCAATTAGCGGGTTGCCCTCCATCAGTTTAATTTCAACAACCTCAACTCTTCCACCTGCAAAGGTATCAACGTTTACAGCAGATGGAAACCTAAGAACCTTTAGTATTTCTATAGCACTCTCCATCTCGGGATTAATTGTCATAGAAAGGCCCATTTCTTCCTTAAGAAAGGAAAGACTCTTTAGGTAATCCTGAGCTCTCACCCGTGCAATGGTGTGTTCTGAGCCAAGTTTTTTGGCTAGCATACAGGAAAGGATATTCACCTCATCCATTGAGGTTGCAGCAATTAATAGATCAGCATCTGCCGCCCCTGCCTCACGTAACACATCAATGTTTGCACCGTTTCCGTGTAGAGTTATAACATCAAGACGATTTCTCGATTCGGTTAGTGCTTCTTCCTTGCTGTCTATCACAACAAGATCATGCCCCTCACGCGATAGTAGTCGTGTAAGTGTAGAGCCCACCTTGCCGTCACCAACAATAATAATATTCATAAACTATCCGTTCCTTTTTCACTGTCTTTAGTGTAGACAGTAATTTCACAAAAACAAAATATTAGTTCAAAAAAGGTTATAACTCAATCTTTGAAAATAATGGACGATCTGTATCATCGTCAACCTTCTCGGTTCTAGTGGAAACTACAGGTGGTTGTTTTGGCTTACGATCACGGTCACGGCGTCCGCCTCTGCGAGAATCGTCTCGACCTCTGTTGCCACCACGATTATTAGGTCGATCACGCCTTTCCTTGTAACGAACAATTCCGGGTGCACCTTCTGCCTCGCTATATATGACTATATGTCTTTTATCCCCATCGCCTTGCGATTCGCTGGCAATTCCTTCAATATCACCAATAGCAGTATGAATTATTCTACGCTCGTATGGATTCATCGGCTCCAGTGCATATGGGCGTCCACTCTTGAGAACATTAGATGCAATACGCTTTGCAAGTACTGTTAAATCCTCTTCACGTTTTTCGCGGTAACCTGCTACATCGAGCGACATTTTCTCAAATGTTCCCCCAACGCTATTTGCAACAAGGGATGTTAAATAGGACAATGCTTCCATCGTCTCTCCACGCTTACCGATAAGAACCGAAAGATTTTCTCCGGAAATGCTTAAAACAGCACCACGCTCCACCGGCTTAGAACTTATTGAAGCGCCTTCCAATTCCATGGCTCCAAAAACTTTCTCTAAAAACTCGGTAGCAAGACGAGTTTTATTATTTAGAGCCTCAATGTCGCTATCGTTTCTTTCGGTATTTCTTTTTGTAGGTTTTTCCTGATTTGTCTCTTTTGCAGTTTTTTTTGGTTTTTCTGTTACAGGAGGTTTTTTAACAGTCGTTGCCTTAACTATGGGCTCATCCTTTTTACTTGCCGGCTCCTGCTTTGTTGCAGCTACCGTCTTTTCCTCCGGTAGGTCACGTAAAATTCTTACCTTTGCAGGGGTGGACCTAAAAAGGCGACGAACCGGTGTTTCCAGTATTTCTACTGTTGCTTCATCACGAGATATACCAAGCTGAGCAAGCCCGCTTTCTATCGCAAGATCGATAGTCTTGCCGGTACTGATAACTTCTTTTAGCATGTCTGCTTATCCTTTCTAAATATATAAATTAATCGTCATACTTCTGAGACATAGCTTCGCGAGCTTTTTGCAACCTAATTTTTTCCAGCTCATTTTGCGATACCTTTTTCTCGACTACTTCTCCGGTTTCGGTCTCAACCTTAACCACCTTGTTTTTCTTTTTACGATTCTTGTTTTTTTCCTCTATTTCCTTCTGGAACTGGGCCTTCAACTCCTCCGGGTTATATATTTTTCTAACAATTAAGCTCTGAACCAAGCCGAAAAGGTTGGAGCCGATCCAGTAGAATGTAGCTCCAGCCGGCATGGAAAAGCCAAAGAACAAAAACATGACACTGGAAATGTACGGCATTGCTTTCATTCCGCCCTGCATCTGCGTTCCGGACATTTTTGTTGTAATAGTCATGGAAGCGAGCATGGTTAAAAAAGAGAAAATCGGAATTAACCAGATAAAATCAATATTTCCTACATCCGGTGTAACCGAAAGATCCATCCCCATAAATTTAAGGTCAAGAGATGCAATTCTTTCTATCTCTTCAGTGCTAAAGGCTGTACTAAACTTTTCAGGGTTACTCTGAATGTCTCCTATAAGTACCGTTTCAGCTGTTCTGTTAGCAGTGTCTAGCCCCACAATTTCCATGGCCTTAGCTATAGATTCTTTAGATATATTAAGGACATAGGTAAGCGGTTGATATACAACATCAATAAGTCCAAAAAGAATTGGCATCTGGACAAGTAATGGCAGACATCCCGCAAGCGGAGAGTAACCGTGTTCCTGTTGAAGACGAAGATACTCCTCCTGCTGTTTTTGCTTGTCGTTTGCGTAAGTTTTATTTATTTCGGTGAGTAATGGCTGAAACGCCGCCATTTTTGCCGAAGATTTTTGCTGTTTAAGCGCAAGCGGAAACAAAATAATTTTAATAAACAACGCAAACAACAACAAGGTTAGCCAATAGGAACCGGCAAATCCTTGGATAAATCTTATTGCTATTCCGAGAGTGCTCGGAATAAAGGTAGTGATAGCTTCCCACATAATATAATTAATTCCTTATTCTATTTTATTATTTTTTCGGTACAGGATCAAAACCATGACCCCCGAATGGATTACAACGCAGGATTCTCCTAAACGCCAAAAAACCACCCCGCAAAACTCCATGTAGTTGTATTGCTTCGATTGCATACTGACTACAACTGGGAATATAGCGGCAATGGTGGCCGAGGAGAGGTGATATGAATTTCTGGTAACCTCTGATTGGTAGTATAAAAATTTTCTTATACATTTGTATTACTTCTGTTTTTAGTATCTACCCTGTTTTGAATTTTAATCAGCAACTCTTCCAGTGTATCGGACAGTATTGTGCTTTTTGATTTTGTTGTGTCGGCCCTGGCAACCAACACAACATCATAACCTAAATCTTTTGCAATGCAGGCATTAGCGGCCTCACGCAAAATACGTCTTGCACGGTTTCTTTCAACCGCACCTCCGATTTTTTTTGATGTAGTTATACCGAGTCTTGTTACTCCAAGGCTGTTTTTTAATAAATATACAACCATAAGTGGGTGCGTTAAATACCGCCCCCTTTTATAGCAACGTCCGAATTCGTAATTTTTGGTAAGCGAAATATGCCTCACCGACTAAATTCCGAGAGTTGCACGACCCTTTGAGCGACGACGGGCAATAACCTTGCGTCCGTTTTTACTTCTGGAGCGGGATAGAAAACCGTGCACTCTTGCACGATGGCGTTTTTTTGGTTGAAATGTTCTTTTCATTAATCAGTTCCTTTCTTTAACAAACACCCAGCAATTACCTGTGTGGTATTAGCTTGTTCTTTAATTAACTTATTGGGTTTAAATGTGAAACATTGTGCCGACAAAATATGGCTTTGTTCAACAGTAGCCTTATTATTATATCAAAGTACTAATATTTTGTCAAGCAATAATATTTCCTTTCTTAAACAACTTCCTAACAACAAGATATGTAAGCCATTTTGAATATAAATAATTGACTTTTTTGTAGAGTTATGCTAAAATACCTCTGAATATAATACGGAGGATTTAATATGAAAGTGGCATTTTCAACATCAGCTTGTTCTGATTTTTCCTGGCCTGAAATGTGTGACTTAGCAAAAGATTTGGGCTATGATGGTTTGGAAATATGTGCCTATCAGCAGAATTATTCGTTGTTAACCTCATCCCACTTTTCGGCAAAAGAGATGCAACGCACTAAACAAACGCTATCTTTAAATGGTTTGGAGATAGCCTGTATTTCCTCCGGTTGCTGTATTAAAAACCTTAATAGTTATAAGTCAGTTAAGGAGGAGCTAACAGATTATATTGAGCTTGCAAAATCACTTAGTGTGCCATATGTAAGTGTTTTAGGCGATTCTGAATTGTTTGTGGGCGAACAGCCTATAGATGATTCTGAGGTTGTTGCCGCACTTAGGGACATAAAGAGAACTGCTAAAGAAGCCGGTGTTACTTTACTTGTTGTAACAAGCGGAGCGTTTTCCGACACTAAGAGACTTCGTAATTTATTAGATGCTGTTGCCAGTGATAATGTTGCCGCGTTATGGGATATGCACAACACATATCGTGTTATGGGTGAAACTCCTGAAACCACCATACAAAATTTAGCCGCTTACATTAACTATACACATATAAAAGATTCGGTAATGGCCGAAGACGGAATAAAATATAAAATGATGGGGGATGGCGATCTTCCGCTAGAGGAAATTATGCAGGCGCTTAGGTCAATTAACTATGGCGGCTACATCTCACTTGATTGGTTTAAAGAGTGGTCGGTAGAGGTAGAAACTGAAGGACTTGCTCTCTCTCACTTTATTGATTACATTAACAGTTATATTAAACCAACATCCTATTCTACCGCGCTCTATCAAAATGTTGCTCAAACTGGTTATTATATTTGGGAAAAAGATTCTTTAATCGATCTTAATTTCTCGCAACTTCTTGATACAATGGCAGAATACTTTCCAACCCAAACAGCGATTAGATATGTTACTCACGACTACACCAAAAGTTATTCCGAATTTAGAGAGGATGTTGATAGATTTGCACGCTCTCTTATCTCTATGGGAGTTAAAAAGGGCGATAAGGTTGCAATCTGGTCAACAAATGTTCCGGAGTGGTTTATCACCTTCTGGGCAACCGTAAAAATCGGAGCTATACTTGTAACTGTAAATACTGCCTACAAATCACATGAGCTTGAATATCTTTTAAAGCAGTCAGACACCCATACCTTAGTTATGAACGATGGTTATAAAGACTCTAACTATATAGAGATTGTTAACAAAGTTTGTCCCGAACTTAAAAACATGAGCTCAACAAAATCTCTAAGACTTGCAAAATTCCCCTTCCTTAGGAATATCATCACCATCGATTCGGTTCAAAACGGTTGTATCAGTTGGGAAGATGCCATTTCCATGGCATCCAAAACTTCTATTGAAGAGGTTCAATATAGAGCCGCATCGGTAAATAGGCATGATGTTTGTAACATGCAATACACCTCAGGAACAACAGGTTTTCCAAAAGGTGTTATGTTAACACATTACAACATTATAAACAATGGTAAATGTATCGGCGATTGTATGGATCTTTCCACTGCAGACAGGATGCTTATTCATGTTCCAATGTTCCATTGCTTTGGAATGGTTCTTGCTATGACCGCCTGCATGACACATGGTTCCACCATGTGTCCGATACCTGCATTCTCACCGAAACTGTCTCTTTCTGTTATCAACGATGAGCAGATAACCTGCTGTCATGGAGTGCCTACCATGTTTATAGCTATGTTGGAAAATGAAGATTTCGATAAGACTGACTTCTCCTACATGCGAACCGGAATCATGGCAGGAAGCCCCTGTCCGGTAAAGGTTATGCAGGATGTTCTCGATAAAATGAACATGACTCAGATATCTATTGTGTACGGACAAACAGAAGCATCGCCCGGCTGTACACAGAGCAGAGTGGATGATCCCATAGATGTTAGAGTTGGAACGGTAGGAAGAGCTTTGCCCGGAATCGAGTGTAAAATTGTTGACCCCGAAACAGGCAAGGATCTACCGGACAATACCGACGGAGAATTTGTGGCTCGCGGCTATAACATTATGAAGGGCTATTATAAAATGCCGGCAGCTACTGCATCTGCTATAGATCAAGACGGTTGGTTGCATACCGGAGATTTAGCACGTCGTCTACCCGACGGAAACTACAAAATTACCGGACGAATTAAGGACATGATTATCAGGGGCGGCGAAAATATCTATCCAAAAGAAATTGAAGATTTCCTTTACACCCATCCCAGCATCAAGGATGTTCAGGTTATCGGAGTACCGGACGAGCAGTACGGCGAAGAAGTTATGGCCTGCGTGATTTTAAAGGATGGCGAAACGGTAACCGCCGATGAGCTTAAAGCATATGTTCGTGAAAACATGGCAAAACACAAAACTCCGCGTTATATAGAATACGTTACAGAATTCCCGATGAATGCGGCAGGAAAAATTCTAAAATATAAAATGCGCGAAATGGCAGCCGAAAAATTATCACAATAATAAATTATCGTATTAATTTGTTCATAAAAAAACTGTGGCCGGAAAGCCACAGTTTTTTTTCTTTTAATTTGTCACGACTTAGCGAACATCATTGTCCTTATTGTCATCTCTAAGTTCTACACGTCTGATTTTCCCGCTGATAGTTTTTGGAAGTGCGTCTCTAAATTCTACTATACGGGGATATTTATACGGAGCTGTATGTGTTTTAACATATTCCTGAATTTCCTTTTTAAGCTCCTCACTTTGCTGTGTTCCATTGGTTAGAACTACTGTAGCCTTTACTATTTGACCTCTTAACGGATCAGGCACCGGTGTTACAGCACATTCAAGAACGTATGGTAACTCCATAATAACACTCTCTATCTCGAAGGGGCCAATACGATAGCCGGAGGACTTGATAAGGTCGTCCATCCTGCCGACATACCAGTAGTTACCTGTCTCATCTTTCCATGCAGTGTCGCCGGTGTGGTACATACCGTTTTCATGTGCTTCAGCATTCTTTTCAGGGTCGTTGTGGTAACCGATAAACAGACCGCAGGGCCTTTCACCGTTTAGCTTAATAACAATTTCTCCCGTTTCTCCAACCGGGGCACTTGTTCCGTCCGGAAATACAATATCCATATCATAGAGCGGACTGGGAACACCCATAGATCCCGGTTTTGGAATGGTACCAACCGGATTGTAGACCGCAAGCGTAGTTTCGGTTTGTCCGAACCCTTCCATCAGGCTTAAGCCGGTTGCCTTCTTCCACTGTTCATAAACCTCCGGGTTTAACGCCTCGCCGGCAACGGTGGAATGCTCAAGCGAACTAAGGTCGTATTTAGATAAATCTTCCTTAATAAAAAATCTAAACATAGTAGGAGGAGCGCAGAATGTTGTGATGTTATATTTCTTAAACATCGTTAGGAGATCGTGTGCGTTAAATTTATCAAAGTCGTAGGTAAATACAGCCGCTTCACATAGCCATTGACCGTAGAATTTACCCCAAACAGCTTTACCCCAACCGGTATCCGAAATTGTAAAATGAATTCCCTCAGGATTAACATTATGCCAGTATTTTGCAGTAATATAGTGGCCTAATCCATATTTATGATTGTGTTCTGCAATTTTCGGATAGCTGGTAGTTCCGGAGGTAAAGAACATTAAAATTGGATCTTCACCGCAGGATGTGTCGGCTGTTCTTTCGTATCTATCACTATGTTTTGTATACTCGGCATCGAAGTTAAGGAATCCTTCTTTTTCGCCGTTCACCATTATTAATAACGGTTTTCTATTGCTGTTATTACACGCGCAAACAGCCTCGTCGGAAACTGTTCCGTCACCGGTACAGATTAAAACATTAACATCTGCGGCATTAAAGCGGTAAACAAAGTCACGTTCCGTTAAAAGATTTGTTGCCGGAATTGAGATAGCGCCGATTTTATGTAGTGCTACCATACAAATCCAGAACTGATAATGTCTTTTAAGCACAAGCATAACTTTGTCGCCTTTTTTAATTCCAAGACTTAAAAAGTAGTTTGCAGCCATATTTGATTTAAGTTTTAAATCACCAAAGGTAAATCTTCTCTCTTCATGTTCTCTAGAAATATGAAGCATGGCAAGCTTTTCGGGATTTTTTTCTGCTATAGCGTCTACAACATCAAAGCCGAAGTTAAAGCTGTCGGCATTGGTAAACTCTATCTTATTTAAGATGCCATTTTCATCGTGAGTTGTTTTTATAAAAGGAGTAGAAACGGTATCTTTTTCTTCCGGAATATTTCTGGGTTCAAAATGAAGTCCGAAATCGGAATCTACCTTAGAAGTAGGATCAGGCCTGAGAATCATGGTGTAAAACTGACATGATACACCACCAACAGCAGTAACACCATGTGGTATCCCACTGTTATAATACATGGTATCGCCTTCGTTTAGAATTTCAACATTGTCGCCAATTTGAACTCTTGCTGTGCCGCTTACAACAATCATAAATTCCTGCCCAATATGGGTAACAAGTTCTACCTTCCCCTCTTCCTCTTCCTTCGACCAAGGCATATTAACGAAGTACGGTTCGGCAATTTTATGCTTAAAATACTGTGCCATCTTAACAGCTGTGTATTCCTTGCTGGAGATAGGAAGACCCTCATCCTTTCTTGTTACTGCATAGTTAGTAAGTGTAGGCTCTACACCGTTAATTAACTCTGTGGGATCAATTCCAAACTTCTCGGCACATTTGTAGATAAATGTAACACTAAGATCTTTTTTAGAGAGTTCGCATTTCTGATACTCCTCAACCGACATCCCGGTTGCAGCTGCCATATCTTCTTCAGAAAGTCCAAGAATCTCTCTTGTAGCATGAATTCTGTTTGCAATTGCATATATTTGCTTTCTTAAATCCATCTTGTTGACCATTCCTTTCCTACTGTTCTCCTCGTATTTGCACTAATTTGCAACTATTCTATTCATTATACCAGAAATAACAACATAATTGCAAGAGAATAATTATACAATTTAAAAACTTAGTATTTATTCAACCAAATTAAGAATAAAGCTATAGCTTTACTCGTTTATTGCCGATTTTTTCTTGCATAACTATTATTATTCTGTTATTATTACTTTGATTATCGAAGTGTAAAAAATTAAATCAAACAGTTTTATAATTCACATGTGAGGAAAATAAATGACAGAAGAAATGAAGCTTTACTATGACTACACGGTTTCCCCTCTCGGCCAACTGTTCTATAAAACAGTACACCAACAACTTGGAGAGATAGCTAACAAAAAGATTTTGGACTTTGGAAGTGGATTTGCTTTTACATCAAATTATCTTGCAAAGAACAATGAGGTTACTGCCGTGGAATATTTACCGGAAATGATAGAGGCAGTTAATCAAAAACACCGATTTACACAGATTAACGGAGATGTTTCAGTTCTAAAAAAAATTGAGGACGAAAGTTTTGATGTTATTATTCTGCACCTCGTTCTGGAGTTTGTAGATGATGCCAAGACTATTCTAGATGAAATTATCAGACTATTAAAAAAAGATGGATATATTTCTGTTGTTCGGCACAACGCAAACGGGCGTATCATTCAATCGGTAGTACAGGATTACAACCTTGATGAAACAAAAAAGTTACTTAGCGGTGCACCGTCTTTTTCCTCTGCTTTTGGAGACATAAAATATTATGGCAATGATACACTATTAGAACTTGCAGACGATAAGTTAAAGATAGAATCTGTGTGGGGCGTGAGAGCAATAGCCAGTCTGTGTTCCGCCGAAATGATGGGCAGAACAGACTGGCTAAATAATATGTTTGATATTGAATGGGAGCTGCTTAAACAGCGTTCATTTGTTGAAAATGCATATTTCAACCACCTGATACTTTCTAAAGTTTAAACTTCAAACGCAGTATTGCATCCACCTCTGCTACCCCAATGTCGACATTCGGTGAAGTTGATGAAAATTTTCTCTGGCTTAATATTTAGTTCTTTTCCCAATACACCATTAATAATGTCGCAGTATTTTTTTAAAAATTCGCCCTGTGAATGTCCATATAAATCAACCGACACCATGGCATTAGGCTCGGTAATATTTCCACCTTTATAGAGTGCACAACCACCCTCAATCTTGATGAAAAGATTCTCTTCTGTCTTTGCCGGGATAACCTCAATTCCTTTTCCTAAAACATTAATTAAGTTAATTTCCTGCTTCTTCGAAACCTCAACATTTGTGAGAACGTTTACATAAGGCATCTTGTATACTCCTTAAAATTTTATGATTTTATTATAAATCAACAATACTAAATAGTCAACATGCAAAATATGTGAAAGGACGCAAAGAGGTATAGCGATAACCACACGAGAGATATTCATGATAAGTGGCTTCAACGGGAAAGATTCAATCTACTATTTAAAGTGAGTCTTTTTTAGTAGTCTAAAAATTTATTCCTCGCAAATATTGCACTTTTGCCGCTAAATGTGTACAATTAAGATGATAAAGGTAATTACTGTTAGTTGGAGTTTCATGAAAATTTTATTTATACATGTTTGGAATCCGGAAGATATGAGCTACCGTGGAACCTTTTCTAAGCTGTTAAGCTATCCATCTCTTACACTTCCTACTCTAGCTTCATTGGTTCCAAAACAACTTAATCCTGAGATCACCCTTATAGACGAGATGACCGAAAGGGTTAATTACGACAGAGATAATTTTGATGTTGTGGGACTTTCCTTTGACACCGCCTCCGCCCCACAAGCTTATAAGCACGCCGCCGAATTTAAAGCAAGGGGCGTTTTTGTTGTGTTTGGGGGATATCATGTAACCTCCATGCCACAGGAGGGATTGCAACATGCAGACAGCGTTATTGTTGGTGCCGGTGAAGTTTCGTTACCACAATTTTTTAACGACTTTGCCATAGGTGAAACAAAAAAGCTCTACGAAAATCCAACCTACGAAGCATCAGCTATAGAAATACCTAAAAGGGAGCTGCAAAACCGTAGTAAAAGTTTAAACATACCCACCATAATTGCCGATAGAGGTTGCGACAACAGATGTGAATTTTGTGCCATAAGTCATATGTGGCGAAGTAATCCTCGGCCGATTGGAAAGGTTGTAGATGAAATACGCTCCCTTAAAACCGACAAATTAATTTTCTTCGACCCAAACTTCTTTAAACCAAGAGGGTACGCTTTAGAGCTAATGGCTGAACTTGAAAAGCTAAAAATTCGTTGGGCCTGTAACTCCACAGCAGACACCGCCTTTGACGACGAGTTGTTGACGGCCGCGCAAAAAAGCAGATGCACAGGGGTTCTTATAGGTTTTGAATCGTTGAGTGAAGACAGCCTTAAAGACGTTAAGAAGCGTTACCACAACACCGAGCAATTTAAAGAAATTGTAGATAGAATGCATAACTATAATCTTTCGGTAAACGGATGTTTTGTTTTAGGGTTCGACCACGATACAGAGGAACAGCTGCTACAGATGCCGGAAAAAGTGGATTATCTTGGTCTTGATATGGTTCGATATGCCATACTAACCCCATTGCCGGGTTCAAAGCTTTTTAACGACCTAGATTCACAGGGTAGGATAATAACCCGAGATTGGTCGAAATATAATCAAAAGTGTGCCGTATTTCAACCTATACATATGAGCCCTGAACGGCTTGAGGAGATAAGTGAAATAGTTTGGGAACAGTCCTATAGCTGGAAACGAGTATTTAGAAGAACTAAAAACTCAACCAATAAATCAATGATAGAAAAGGGCGTTTTACTCGGTGCAAATATTGGGTTTAAGTTTTGCGGATATTAACAAGGGAATGTTTAATGGAAATCTGTGTTATTAAGGTTGGAATGTTTGAGGGTAAAGGTTTTGATGCTTTAAAACCTTTACTCTTTGAGATTATTGCCACCTTGTTGCCAAATGATTTTTCAGCTGTTTATATTGACGATCGCAAGGAATCGTTACCACAGAGTATTAACAGTAAGGTTATAATCTTATCATTTGATACTTTTTCGGCAAAAAGGGCATACCAACTTGCTAAAAAATACAAAACAAAGAATAATATTATAGCAATGGGAGGCTTTCACCCTACCGTCTGCCCTCAAGAGGCTATCAAGTTTAGCGATGTAGTATTTTGCGGCGATGCCGAAGGAACCTTGCCGATCTTTTTTAAAGATTTAAAAAACGGCTGTGTTAAAGAGATTTATGATGCCAAAAACAATCGCTGTAAAATGGCAGTTTTAAATGTTAATCGAGAGCTTCCTTATCGTGCAAAGTATCTGCCGCTGGGGCTCGTTCAATTTTCACGAGGTTGCCGATTCAACTGTGATTTTTGCAGTGTTAAAACAATGTATCCAAACAAAGTTGAGCAAAAAAAACCTGCCGAAGTAGTTAGTGAGATAAAAAAAACAAAGGAAAAATTTTTATTTTTTGTTGATGATAATCTCCTGTACAATGAGCAAACCGCTACCGCACTTCTTGCTGCAATAAAACCACTAAAAAAGAAATGGGCTTGCCAGATAAGCTTAGAGATTGCAAGTAATGACCGCCTGTTGCAGCTCATGAAGGAAAGTGGTTGCATCTGTGTGCTTATTGGATTTGAATCGTTAAACGAAAACAATTTAAAGGCTATGGGAAAATCTGCTAATTTATTGATAAGGGACTATGAAAATGCTATAAAAAAGCTGCAATCCTATCGATTTTTGGTATATGGAACATTTGTAATCGGGTATGATGAAGATACCGAAACAACCGCAAATAAAATATATGAGTTTGCACTTAAAAGCAATCTTTCGGTAGCCAATTTTAACCCACTCATCCCCTTCCCCGGAACAGCTCTATACGACAGACTAAAATCTCAAAATCGACTGTTGTTTGATGATTGGTGGTTAGCTGAAGATTATTGCTATGGCGACAGCACCTACCGCCCCGTCAACATGACTCCACAACAGCTAAAGCACTCCTGCAAGGAGGCAAGATATAAATTTTATGGTACTAAAAGCATCCTTAAAAGATTATTAACAACCCATCTTACCATGGGGGCGTCTCAGTGCTACTACTACCTACTTATCAATATTATATCCGGTCTCGAAATACGGCGCAAACAGGGCGCAACACTCGGAGGAAACGATAAATGACATTAACATTAATAAAGCCCAACATAGGTAGAAAAGGCCACAGCATGTATGTTGATGAGGGGCGAATGGAGCCTCTACAGCTTGGTATATTGGCGGCTTTGACTCCTGATGATGTTGAAGTTAAGCTATATGATGATCGCTGTGAAAATATTCCCTACACCGAAAAAACCGATCTTGTTGCCATAACGGTAGAAACCTTTACGGCAAGGAGAGCTTATGAAATTTGCCGCGAATTTCAAGCACGGGGAGTTTTGGTTGTAATGGGTGGAATGCATATCACCCTGCTTCCCGAAGAGGCTGCTGAGGTAGCCGACAGTATTATTACCGGTGATGCCGAATCTGTTTGGGTTGAAATGATAGAAGACGCAAAAAACAAACAACTTAAAAAGCGATATGACGGCGTATTTTGTTCGGTGGTACAAGAAAATATTATAACCCGAAGAGATCTTTTTGAAGGTAAAGGATACCTACCGATAACACTGCTGCAGTTTTCTCGTGGCTGTAAATTCGGCTGTAAATTTTGTGCCTCCACCGCTTATTTTAAGGGCAGACAATACTGCAGACCGGTTGAAGACGTGGTTAAAGAGATTCAAATGCAAAAAAGAAAATTATTGTTTTTTGTAGATGATAACATCGTTGCCGATAAGGAAAAAGCGAAGGAGTTATTTAGAGCTCTTATTCCATTAAAAATCCGTTGGGTTAGCCAGGGAAGTATGGACATGTTAGAAGATGATGAGCTCATGCGGCTAATGGTTAAAAGTGGTTGCCTTGGTAATGTTATAGGGTTTGAATCCATAAACGAAAACAACATCAACAATATGAATAAAAGGGCAAACACCAGCAAGGCAGGCGAACTTTACAAAAAGGAGATACAGAAACTTCGTGATTATGGGTTGCAGACATGGGCTGCTTTTACTGTGGGGTATGACAATGACACAGAGGAAAGCTTGCGTAAAACCTGTGATTTTGCAATTGAAAATAAATTTACCTTTGCGGCATTTAATATACTTATGCCCTACCCCGGAACCCCGCTCTACGAAAAAATGCAGGACGAAAACAGGCTTTTATACGATGGGAAATGGTGGCTACACGAGGAATATCGATTTAACTATGCCTCCTATCTGCCTACCAAAATGACGGCCGAACAGCTTACAAAAGCCTCCTTTGAATGTAGGTCGAAGTTTAACAGCCGTTCTTCAATCTTTAATAGGGCGCTGGATTTTAAAACTAACATGAGAAACCCCTACCGTTTTATTACATACCTGTTATATAACCCGCTGTTTAGGAAAGAGGTTTTTAAAAAGCAGGGTATGCAGTTTGGATTAAGCGAGGAGTAGTTGATGTCGATTTTAGACGGTAAAATTTTAGAGATTGAACAACTAAAAAATCATGACCGAGAAAGAATGTTTTTCCTTATGGATCTTTTCTATGATCATATGAATTACAATAATTTTATTAAAGATTTAGAGCAAAAAGATTACTGCATTGTTCTATGCGACAACGAGGGATGCATACAGGGCTTTTCTACTCAACAAATTATCAAGGTGGACGTGGAGGGCGAAAATGTTAACGGGGTGTTTTCCGGCGACACCATTGTTCATAAAGATTTTTGGGGTACAAGGCATCCTCTCTTTTCTGTTTTCGGAAAATTCTTTGAAGAGTATAGCCGAAATTATCCCGAATTTTACTGGTTTTTAATCTGTAAAGGGTATAAGACTTACAAGATTTTACCTACGTTTTTTAACAACTTTTATCCGAACTGTGAGCAGGAAACGCCAAGCCGCATACATAAAATAATTGATGCCTTCGGCAGGCAGTATTCTAACGATTATAATCCCAATACAGGAGTTGTGGAGTACTCGTCGGTAAAAGATACACTAAAGGTAGGAGTTGCTGACATCGAGGTTGCATTAGAAAGAAACAAGCATGCCGCCTATTTTTTAAAACGAAATCCGGGACATATTTTAGGGCATGATCTGGTCTGTTTAACCGACTTGAAAAAATATAACTATCAGCAGAGCAAGGAGAGAGTATTATGGGGCTGACGGCCGCTGCAGTTAACCGCTTAATACTTCTGCTTTACAGATGTGACGCATCGCGGTTTTTTAACGGTTTGCCTTATGCAAAAAAACAGCAACGACGAAACTTAATTAATATTTTAAGAGAAAACCGAAATACCGACTATGGCAAAAAATACCGCTTTGCTGATATTGATGGTTTAGCGGATTTTAGAGCTAAGGTTCCCATAACCGAATACAGAGATTATATAAACTATATAGAGCAGATAGCTAACGGAAGACGCGATGTTTTAACCTCACAGAATGTTAATATGTTTGAGGTTACCGGCGGCTCAGGCGGTGCAACAAAGCTTATCCCCTACACCGCTGGTTTAAAACAAGAATTTTTAAAGGGTACAAAGCCCTGGATTTACGCCCTGTTTAACCGTTATCCGCAGCTTAAAAACGGCAAGAGCTACTGGTCTATAACCCCTCCGATTGCACAAAAAAAATATACTAAGGCTGGTATTCCGATAGGTTTTGAGGAGGATACTGCATACTTCGGCAAAATCGAACAGTTTTTAATGAACTTTATTATGGTTCGAGACAAGACAATTAAGCATGATAAAAACATGTTTAACTTCTATATTAAAACATCGGTATCGCTGCTCAAAGAGCCGGATCTTTCGCTGATTTCGATATGGAATCCCAGCTATTTATTGTTGATACTGGATTTCATGAATAACAACATCAAGGACATCCTTCAACATCTCCCTAAACATCGTCGACTCGTGGTGAGAGAATATATAGCTAAGAAGCGCTATGATAAATTATGGCCAAAACTTTGTGTTATAAGCTGTTGGTGTGATGGTGCGGCAAAAATAGGAGCTGAAAAAATAAAATTATTATTTCCTCATGTCATCATAGAACCTAAAGGGATTTTAGCAACCGAAGCAATTATGAGTATCCCCTATGAGGATGGTTCGGCATCAATTCTTTGCTATCGCTCACATTATTTTGAATTTTTGGATATGCAATCCGGCGAGCTGTTAGAGTATACCGAGCTTAAGCTTAATGGTTTCTATGAGATACTACTTACTACTTCTGGTGGATTTTATCGCTACAGAATACGTGATGGGGTTAAGGTTGAGTCGGTTGATAAAACAACCGGTCTTCCACTATTGAGGTTTGTTGGGAAAACGGATAAAACCTCAGATCATCATGGAGAAAAATTAAACGAACTTTTTGTGGTCGATTGCCTAAATAACCTCGCAGTAGCAAATCCAAAACTTTGTATAGACACAAGTTTTAAATTGCTATCCTATGAAAACAGCGGCTACGTTTTGTTTATACGCACTAAGCATAAACCGCCTACCAATCTTGCAATTCAGCTAGATAAAATGCTTTGTGAGGCACATCACTATAATCTTTGTAGAGAATTGGGACAATTAAGGCAGGTGAAGGTTTTGCAGATATACGGCGATGCCGAGCAACATTATATCGATTACTACATAAATAAAGGCAGAAAACTTGGCGATATTAAGCCGGAAACATTGTCGCTCAACAGCGGATGGAAACATGCATTTACGTTGGAGGAACTTTGATGAAGATTGCACTTTTAGCGCCCGCAGGTGCTATGCACAGATATAACGGCTCATTTACTAAATCTTTGCAGTATGCACCGCTAACATTAACCAGCCTTGCCGCATTAGTCCCTTTAGATCTTAATGCCGAGGTTGCGCTGTATGACGAAACGGTGGAGCCTATTCCGCTCGATTTGGAGTGCGACATTATTGGCATTACCTGTATAACAGGAACAGCGCCGAGATGTTATGCCTTTGCCGATTATTTTCGTAAAAAGGGAATAACTGTCGTTATGGGTGGAGTTCATCCCTCCCTAATGCCTCAGGAAGCAGCAGAGCATGCTGATGCAGTTATGACGGGTTTTTCGGAGCAAACCTTCCCGACCATGCTTTACGATTTTGCATCCGGTATGCTAAAGCCTTTATACTGCCAAAACAGTGATTATAGTATTGCAAAAAAGCCTACCCCAAGGCGTGAACTTTTAAATAAAAGCAAATACATAACCACTGCAACCGTAGAGGTAATAAGAGGCTGTGCGCATCCATGTACCTTTTGTGCTTATCCTGCGGCATTTGGCCGCACCACCTATGCAAGGCCTGTTGAAGATGTTGTTGCTGAGCTTCGCCAAATAAAGAGCAAGGTTATTGTTTTTCCGGATGTTAACCTAATAGCCGATGTGGAATATGCAAAACGATTTTTCACTGCCATGATACCACTGAAAAAATATTGGTTGGGGCTCGTTACCTCCACAGCAGGGCTAGACGATGAGCTTATCTCCCTTTTTAGAAAAAGCGGCTGCAAAGGGCTTCTTATCGGTTTTGAGTCCATCGTTCAGGAATCCCAAAGCTATGTGCGCAAGGTGAGCAATCGATTTTTAGATTATAAAGAACTTATGAACAAGCTTCATTCCAACGGAATCTTGGTTCAAGGTTGTTTTGCCTTTGGTGGAGATGAAGAGGATTCATCAATTTTCGAAAGAACTGCAGAGCTTGTATTAAAAACAAAGATAGACCTGCCACGCTACAGCATATTAACCCCTTTTCCCAAAACTCAGCTATACGATTCACTTAACGAACAAAACAGGATAACCGAAACAAACTGGGCGCTCTATGATGTTGAACATGTGGTCTACAAACCTGCAAATATGACAGCAGAACAGCTGGTGGACGGCATTACATTTTGTTGGAAACAAACCTACTCAACGTCAAACATTTTAAAAAGATTAGCGCCGTTTAGGCATAGTCCGTGGCTCTCGTTGCCTCTAAATATGGGCTATAAAACCTATGCCGACCGCTATGAGTATTATACGCCGGAAGTTATGTGTGATAACTCCGACATACCTTTGGAGCTTTAAAAATGGATATTACAGTAATTCTTCCTGCCATTGGCAAAAAAACGGGCGAAAAATATATTGGCAGTTGGAAGATGGAACCCCTAACCATAGCAGTGCTTAAGTCGCTTATGCCTCCTTTTGTTAATCTTACCTTTTATGATGACAGGATTGAGCTTATCAACTATGAACAAAAAGCTGACCTGGTTTTTATAACTGTAGAAACCTATACCGCAAAACGTAGCTACAAAATTGCAAAGAAGTTTAAAGAAAACGGAGTAAAGGTAGTTATGGGCGGCTACCATGTAACTCTAATGCCTCAGGAGGCAGAGTTGTTTGCCGACTCAGTAATTATCGGCAACGCCGAGAGTATTATTGCAAAGGTGGTGGAGGATTACCATAATAATCAACCCTTAAAGCAGTATGTCGGTAGCACTCAATATATTGACAAGTTGCCCGACCACTCTATTTTTAACGGGAAAAAATATCTGCCGGTGTCGCTTGTTGAAACGGGTCGCGGTTGCTGTTACGGATGCGAATTTTGTGCTATTTCCAGCTATTACGGCTGCAAATATTATAAACGACCCACCGACAGTATTATTTCTGATATTATGTTAAAACGGCATAAATACTACTTTATGGTGGACGACAATCTCTTTGCAGATAAAAATCACCTTCGAGAATTATTGCCGCGCATAAAGGAGTGTAACATTAAATGGGCAAGTCAGGGAACTCTCTCGATAGCAAACGACCCTGAACTGCTTTCCATGATGAAGCAAAGCGGTTGCGAAATTATCTTAATAGGGTTTGAGAGCCTTAACGACAACAACCTTTTGCAGATGAACAAAAAGGTAAACATAACCAAAACGCAAAGAGATGAGCTGGTTAACCGAATTCATGAAGCAGGATTAGGCATATATGCCACCTTTGTTTTTGGTTACGATGAAGACGACGAGGGAACGGTGGAAGAAGCTTTGCGCTTTTCGGAAAAACACCGTTTTTATACCGCCGCTTTCAACCATCTCCTCCCATTCCCGGGGACAGCACTTTACGAGCGTTTAAAACAACAAAACAGGTTGCTTTACGATTCATGGTGGTTGCAAGATAACTACAACTATGGGGAGCTGTCCTTTAAACCAAAAAAGATTTCGCCCGATGCACTAAGCCGAGCCTGCCTTGAAGCACGCAGGGAATTTTCAAGATTTCATAATGTTTTACCGCGCGGTCTACAGGCTATGGGCCATGCCTCCCCTGCTATATGGTCGCTTTTCTGGGGAATGAACCTTAAAATAGGCGGCGAGGTGGATCAAAAAATGAATATACCTATTGGTGAGAATTTAGATGAGCTACCAAAATAAATTTATTTTTTCAAAGGCAACCCCGAAAGATTCTGAGGGAATATGTGAACTGTTCAAAGCACAAAGTTTTGACGGTAAAATTGCTGTGCAGTATCTTAGAGGTGAAGATCCGATATCATCTTTTTTAAGAGAGGGGGATGACTTCATCTGTCTTGTTGTGCGTGATGCAGAAGACGATAACAGAATTATAGGCATGGGGAGCTGTGTAGTTAGAAAGGGGTATGTTGAGGAAAAAATCTGTAACATAGGTTATCTTACAGGATTAAAATTGCTGCCTGAGTACCATAAAAAATTTTTCGGCATAGCCAAGGCATACAGCTGGATTTACGAAAACACACAAGATAAGGTAGATTATTACTATACCACCATACTTGCCGACAACATATATGTGCAAAATATGTTGGAGAAAAAAAGAAAAAATATGCCTTTATATCAAAATATCGGCGACTATTATACATTTATTTTTAAAACAGGTGGTTTTGCAAGAGAAAAAAAGAAGTTGGATGTTAGGGACTGTAGCGGTGATGATGCACGAGAGTTTTACATAAAAAAAGCAACCTCACATCTTTTTTCTGTTGCCGACCCAACCCAAAACGACCTTGTTAATTCACGTTTTTTTGCTCTATATAGAGACAGTGAAATCGTAGCGGTAGCCTCGGTGTTAGACCAACGAGGCTATAAACAGTATATAGTTAAAGGGTATGATGGCATCTATAACTTAGCAAAAATAATTCCTACTAACCTTTTTGGATACCCTTCCTTCCCTAAGCTAAACGAAACGGTAAGCCTTGCCTCGGCTGCTATTTATCAAAGCGACCTGGCAACTCCTGAAGAGATAAAATATTTTTTCACCCAAATTTTATACCGCTATACCGACACCGAACTTATTGTGATAGGTTTACACCATCGTCATCCGCTATTTAATATTTTTACGAAATTTAAGAAAAAGGTAAGTTACAAAAGCAAACTTTATAGAGTTAGCTACAATCATGATGATAATTTTGACCCCGAAATTACAGCAGGGGTCGACGTGGCCTTTTGTTAAACCCACCTCTTTTAGCCAAAGCCGGAACAAGCGGCTTATGGCAGGTAAGTTTTAGGAATAAGACGGCCTTATCTACTTATTATAAACAATGCAAAAACATATAACCGAGGCTACATAAAGATAACATTTACAACAGTCTCCGAACCGGTTTTACTTTCGGCGGTTATCTTTGCATTATGTTTGTCACATATAGTTTTAGCTATAGAAAGACCTATTCCGTAACCTTTCGATTCACCGTTTCTCACCGTATCCTCTCGGTAAAACCTATCAAACCAGCTATTGTGTTTACCTACAGGAACATTTTTAGAAGCATTTTCTATAGACAGATTTTTTCTATTGCCGTTTACCGTAAGGGTAACAATAATCATGGTGTTTTCAACCGAATACTTTATAGCATTTTCAACAAGAATTTCTACGAGTTTTCTAATTGATGATTCCTCACCCTTACACATAACATTTGCTTCTATGTTTTTCGAAAAATCTACATAGGAGCTTTTTGCTGTAGCGTGAAATTCATCTAACGTTTTAACTACGACGTCCGAAAGGCAAAATTCTGCACTGTGAAGTTGCTCTTTTTCCTCATCCATCTTGGTTAAGGTGATTAAATTTTCCACAAGGTTGTTAAGCCTTGCAACCTGCGTTCGTATACTTGTTGTCCACTCGGTTTCGCCGTTGTCTATTTCTAAAACGTCGGAATCTGCTTTTATTATTGCAAGTGGAGTTTTTAACTCATGGCTAACGTCGGTAATAAAGCGTTTTTGCCTTTCATAGCTCGTTGCAATCGGCGAGACCGCTTTTTTTGATAAAAGACAGGCAAAGATAAAAATTAATAATACCGATGCAGCTGTTATAATAACTGTATATAAAATATATGCATTAAATCCTCGAAGTTCATCCTCTATATCCAAAAAAACATAGGTGTATCCATAATCTGTATCGCTTCTTTTATATCTAAAATTGTCGATTATGCCCTCCTCATCTCCGTTATTATATACCAGCTGTGCATACTCAGCGGCTTGATCGGAGGAAACCGAGCTTATTTTTTGAGTATCGATAAGACCTACATTATGTTGAGAATCTATCCTTACCACAAAATAGCGAGTTGTGTACTCTATCTCACTCGAAAACTCCCCTCTTGATAAAAAACTATCGGAAAAAGTCATATTATTTTCAATAAGTAAGTTTAGTACCGATTCGGAATACCGGTTAATAGAATAGTAGTTAACAACATTAATGGCAACAGCAACACCAATCAGCACTACCATGCTTATCGCGGTTGCAAGAACTATAAATTTTCGTTGTAGTTTTTTTAACATTAGTTTTGCTCCAGCGAATATCCGGTGTTTCGTATTGCTCTAATTTTTACATCAGCTTCCAGCGATTGCAATTTTTTTCTCAGATAGGATATATATACCCAGATAACTCCTATTTCTGCATCTGTGTCATATCCCCAAATTTTATCGATAAACCTCTCGGAAGATATGATATGCCCCTTATTAAGCATCATCATCTCCATCATCTGAAACTCTTTATTAGCAAGCTTTATCGATCCGCTCGGGCTCGATAAATTAAATGTTTTTTGATCAAGTGTTATGTTACCGACACATAATATTGAGCTGTTACTACTACTATTTTTTCGGGTAACTGCACGTATTCTTGCCAAGAGCTCCTTTGTATCAAAAGGCTTGGTGATATAATCATTAGCACCGTAGTCAAGACCCGTTACCTTATCGTTCACCGAAGATTTTGCTGTCAACATTATTACGGGAATAAGGTTTCCTGCCGAACGGATTTTTTTTAACACCTCAATTCCGTCTATTTTAGGCATCATTATGTCTAACAAAACAGCGTCGTAGTTTTCCGCATCAAGATAATCGAGCGCCTCTTCGCCATCATAGACTGCATCAACCGAATAATTGAAATGCTTTAGGATTTTTACAAGTGCATTAGACAATTCTTTTTCATCTTCACACAACAACAGCCTCAAAAACTAACCTCCTAATAATGTGTTTTTTTTATTATACCACCGCATAGAAATATGTTCAAGTAACTGCTATTATTTTAACTATTCAACCTTAATTTAAACTTAAATTACAAAAAATTTGAAAAAAAGACTAAAGTTTTAAAAAAAGAGTGCGATGTTATTATCAGAGACGTAACAGAGGCGTCTGAGGCAGAAGATTAAGGAGAATGGTATGATTATTCAACACAACATTATGGCGATTAACTCGAACCGCCAGCTGGGAATCAACAACAGCATGGTTGCAAAAAACCTCGAGAAGTTATCCTCCGGTTACCAGGTTAACCGTGCAGGCGACGACGCTGCAGGTCTTGCAATTTCCGAAAAGATGAGAGCCCAGATTAAAGGACTTGAAGTTGCTCAGGTAAACGCCCAAGACGGTATTTCTTTAATACAAACTGCTGAGGGTGCATTAACCGAAGTTCACAGCATGTTAAACCGTATGGTTGAGCTTGCAACAAAGGCTGCTAACGGTACATACGAAGATGAAGACCGTGAACAGCTACAAAAAGAGATTACTACACTGAACGCGGAAATCGATCGTATCGCAGAAAACACCAACTTCAACGGCAAAACCCTTCTTTCCATCAGTGCAGAAAGCCCGGCAACAATCACTCTACAAATTGGTGATACATCGGGACAAAATATTGAAATTCTAATGACAACCATGACATCCGCAGTGCTTGGAACTGCAACAGGAGATAAGTTATCAGCTGTTGATATCAGTAGTCTCACCGGAGCACAGGATGCTATTCAGATTATCAACGATGCAATCTCCATGGTATCAGACCAACGTGCAGTACTTGGTGCCGCTCAGAACCGTCTTGAGCACACCATCAACAACCTCGGCGTAACTACCGAGAACCTGACGGCGGCAGAGAGCCGTATCCGCGACACCGACATGGCAACAGAGATGATGGCATACACCAAGAACACAGTTCTGGTACAGGCCGCTCAGGCAATGTTGGCACAGGCAAATACCCAACCACAGTCAGTTCTTCAGCTTCTACAATAATTCTATAAAAAAGCCCCCGACCATTCGAAAAAGGTCGGGGGCTTTTTAGTTTAAGAACAGTTAGAATTGCTGCGGTTTGAGCTGCTCTTAGATGAGTTTGAGTTGCTTTGTTTTGAATTGCTCTGTCCATTAGAGGTATTGTTGTTGCTTGAAGAGGCTGATGACGAGCTCTTAGTGTTGCTTTGTGAACTCTGCGATTGACTCTGCGACTTCTTATCCATCTTCTTACTCATATTGTTTTCTCCTAAAATAAACTATTCAATCCCGGTGGGATATGTTTATATTCTGTCCCAATCCTAAAACTTTATTCAAGGAAAGAAAACTTTATTGTTTTTACACCCATATTTATGGTTGCTACCTGCACTATGCCGGGGGTTGATATAAATTATTCTTTGTGGTATACTTAATAATCCAAACAGGATATAACAAACTGAAAGGAAATATGTTGGGTTTTTTTGATAAATTAAAAAATGCTCTACGCGGCACCCGTGAAGCGGCAATAGATAGCGAGGAAATTCGCTCTCATGCTATAATAGACGAGGATTTATATGAACAGTTAGAGGAACAGCTAATACTTGCCGATACGGGGGCAGCTAAATCTGCTGATTTTATTGAAAGATTACGTGAAAGAGTTCGGCTCGGCAACCTTAAAACAGGAACTCAGGCTATGTTTGCTTTAAAAGAAATAATAGCAGACGACATTACCGAAGATACTCCCATGAACCTTTCGGGATCGCCTGCTGTTATACTGGTAATCGGAGTGAACGGAGTTGGCAAAACTACCACCATAGCAAAGCTTGCCAAGCTATATAAAGATACCGGTAAATCGGTTCTGCTTGCCGCGGGGGACACCTTTCGTGCGGCGGCGAGGGAACAGCTGTCCATATGGGCAGAGCGTGCCGATGTGCCTATAGCCTTAGGGGGAGATACCGCAGACTCTGCCGCAGTTGTGTTTGATGCGGTTTCCTCTGCGGCATCAAAGGGCATCGACCTTGTTATATGCGATACTGCCGGAAGGCTACACAACAAGAAAAACCTAATGGAGGAACTTGCCAAAATTTGCCGCGTTATAGGTAAGGCAGCGCCTAACTCCAGTTTGGAAACACTACTTGTTATAGATGGCGCCGCCGGCCAGAATGCAATAGCCCAGGCAGAGCAATTTTGTGATGTTGCTGCTGCCACAGGGGTGGTTATCACCAAGCTGGACGGCACACCAAAAGGCGGAGCCGCGCTAGGAATTAAGGACAAAATGGGAATACCTGTAAGGTTTATAGGGGTCGGTGAAGGAATTGACGACCTCAACGTATTTGATGCCTACCAGTATACCGATGCATTATTTGATTAATAAAAGAATAGAAAGGATTGATATAACATGAAGGAAATGGTGTTAGCCAGCAACAACAAAAATAAATTTACCGAGTTTAGTAGAATATTATCTCCGTTAGGATTTAAGGTCTTTACAATGGAGGATAAAGGAATCAGCTGTGAAATAGAAGAGACCGGTAAGACATTTGATGAAAATGCCGCACTAAAGGCATTAGAGCTTGCCAAGCTTTTACCGGAGTGCTATATTTTGGCAGACGACAGCGGAATCTGCGTTGATGCCCTTGGTGGCGAGCCCGGCGTTTTCTCGGCAAGATATGCCGGAGAGGGCGGTTCTTCCGAAGAATGCATTGCCAAGCTATTGCAAAACCTAAAGGGTGAGAAAAACCGCAAGGCACATTTTGCCTGCTCCTTGGCTTTATATATTCCGGAGGATAAAAGTCGACATATCTTTGAGGGTATATGTGAAGGAGAAATAGCTCTAAAAAAATCCGGCAAAAAAGGGTTTGGATATGATCCGATTTTTCTTGTTAATGGGGTTAGTTATGCCGAAATGACCGACAAGGAAAAAGATGCAATAAGCCATCGTGGAAATGCCACGGATGAATTAGTGAAATGGCTAACACACATGAACATGACTGATTAATAAACCCTTTCTTCTATAAAATCATCTTATTACAACAAACAACCCCCTCCGTTTAACGGAAGGGGATTTTGTTTGTTGTAATAATGATTCGTCACTACTTTTAGCGTAGAAGCTGAAGAACCGATTGTGGTTGGGTATTTGCCTGTGCCAACATTGCTTGAGCGGCCTGTACCAGAACTGTGTTCTTGGTGTATGACATCATCTCTTTTGCCATGTCGGTGTCACGGATACGGCTCTCTGCCGCCGTTAGGTTCTCGGTTGTTACACCAAGGTTGTTGATGGTATGCTCAAGACGGTTCTGAGCGGCACCAAGTACTGCACGCTGATCTGATACCATGGAGATTGCATCGTTGATAATCTGAATTGCATCCTGTGCTCCGGTGAGACTACCGATATCAACATCTGATAACTTGTCGCCTGTTGCGGTTCCAAGCACTGCAGATGTCATGGTTGTCATCTGTACTTCGATGTTTTGTGCAGAGGTGTCACCAATCTGCAATGTGATTTTTCCACCGCCTACATCACCTGTAGCAACAGAAAGAAGGTTTTTGCCGTTGAAGTTGGTGTTTTCTGCGATACGATCGATTTCTGCGTTCAGTGTAGTAATTTCTTTTTGTAGCTGAGCACGGTCTTCGTCTTCATATGTGCCGTTAGCAGCCTTTGTTGCAAGCTCAACCATACGGTTTAACATGCTGTGAACTTCGGTTAATGCACCCTCAGCAGTTTGTATTAAAGAAATACCGTCTTGGGCGTTTACCTGAGCAACTTCAAGTCCTTTAATCTGGGCTCTCATCTTTTCGGAAATTGCAAGACCTGCAGCGTCGTCGCCTGCACGGTTAACCTGGTAACCGGAGGATAACTTCTCGAGGTTTTTTGCAACCATGCTGTTGTTGATTCCCAGCTGGCGGTTCGAGTTAATCGCCATAATGTTGTGTTGAATAATCATACATTTCTCCTTAAAATTGTACGCCCTGCCGTCCTTAGCAGGGCGTTAAAAACGCTCCGTTTAGCCGGCCTCGGAAAAATGTATTAAATTTTTTTGAGTTTAGGGGCTACAAAATAGCAACCCCTAAACCCGCCGAGCAACCGGCATGATAACCCTTTCAACGCCCCTCGGTCATGACATCAAAGACCGGAAAAAGGATTTAATCAATTAGCTTGCCTTATTGTAGAAGCTGAAGAACCGATTGTGGTTGGGTATTTGCCTGTGCCAACATTGCCTGAGCGGCCTGTACCAGAACTGTGTTCTTAGTATATGACATCATCTCTTTTGCCATGTCGGTGTCACGGATACGGCTCTCTGCCGCCG
>CAYJDA010000014.1:28009-56076 GCA_964368815.1 uncultured Oscillospiraceae bacterium | reverse complement strand
CGCATAATAATACTCCTTTACTAAATCTTACGTTTGTCAATAACTCGTTTGCTTTTTCCTTCAAAACGCTCTACGGTTTTGTGCTCTACCAGCTTTACCTTGATGGAAACTCCGATAACGCTTTCAACCGATTGGCGAATTTTCTTGGTTAACTGTTCCAGTTCCTTAATCTCATCAAACTGCGAATCATTTTCCACCTCTACCATTAGCTCCAGAGTGTCAAGATTGTTCTGCCTGTCCACAATCAGCATATAGTGGCTGGAAATTCCGGCAACCTTCAACAATGCTTCCTCAATCTGTGATGGAAATACATTAACGCCTCGAATAATTAACATATCGTCAGAGCGTCCGGTAGGTTTATTCATTCTTACATGTGTTCTTCCGCAAGCACAGCACTCCTTGTTAAGACCTGAAATAATATCCTTAGTCCTGTAACGAAGCAGCGGCAACGCCTCCTTGGATAATGTAGTAAATACTAACTCGCCCCTACCCTCTGTGGGTGTTAGCGTATCAACATCTAAAATTTCAGGAAGGAAGTGGTCTTCAAAAATGTGAAGGCCGTCTTGTTCGGTACATTCGCAGGCAACACCCGGCCCCATAACTTCAGATAGCCCATAAATATCGTATGCCTTGATTCTAAGATTTTTCTGAATATTTTGCCTCATCTCCTCAGTCCAAGGTTCAGCGCCGAGTATGCCGAACTTTAGTTTGCTCTGATCTATTAAACCCTGCTCATGCAATGCTTCAGCAAGATAAAGTGCATATGATGGAGTACAGGCTATTGCGGTAGGCAAAAAGTCGGTAATGGAAAGCATCTGCTTTGCAGTATTTCCGCCGGAAAGTGGGATAACAGTTGCTCCTAGAGCCTCAGCACCATAATGTAGCCCAAGGCCTCCCGTGAAAAGACCATACCCGTATGCAACCTGTAATGTGTCGGCATTACTCAGTCCGATTCCACTTAAACAACGAGCAATTAATGCCGACCAGTTGTCGATATCGCCCTGCGTATAACCAACCACTGTAGGTTTGCCTGTAGTTCCCGAAGAAGCATGTATTCTAACTACCTCGCTGTTTGGAACAGCAAACAAACCATATGGGTAATTATCTCTTAAGTCATCTTTAGTTGTAAACGGTAGCTTAACAACATCACCGGCATTACGTATGTCACCGGGTTCTACGCCCAACTCATTCATTTTTTTCTTGTAGAAAGGAACATTTTCATATACCCTTGCAACTAACTCTACAAGTTTATTGCTTTGTATCTCGTAAAGTTCTTCACGAGATTTAAAATCTATCGAAAAATCAATCGCTTTCATTTACTAAACATCCTTTCGTTGTTATAATTGCTTATAATTTGTATTCATCATACAGAGCTTTAAATTTTTCTACCGAACGTTCAATGTCATTCATTGGTAAGCATAATGATAATCTGAAGTATCCCGGACAGCCGAATCCACTACCCGGCACTACAATTAAACCGTGTGAAATTGCTTTGGCGGCAAATTCAGCATCGTTGGGAATTAAGGATTTTGGAAAGAGGTAAAATGTTGCTCTCGGTTTCTCACATTCATAGCCTATCTGGGTTAGAGCGTTATATAAATAATTACTACGCTTTTTATATTCCTCAAGATTATTTGAAACACCTATAAATTCGCCGGCAAGTTTTTGGAATATTGAGGGTGAATTTACAAAACCAAGGGTTCTATTGGCAAAGGCCAATGCTGCACTAAAAATTTCTTTTTCCGGCATATCGGGAGACATAGCAAGATAGCCTATACGTTCACCGGCAAGGCTTAATGATTTAGAAAAGCTGTCAGCTAAAAAAGCTCTTTTAAAATGTTTAAAAACTGATGGTAACACTGTATCATCAAATACAAGGGTAGAATATGGTTCATCGGATATTACAAATATTTCCGTGTTATTAATTAGCCCTGCAAGTGTTGAATATTCCTCATCTGTGTAAATTTTACCGCTTGGATTGTTTGGACTGTTAAGTATTATCGCCTTTGTTTTTGGTGTTATTGCAGCAGATATTTTATCAACATCGATAGAAAAATCTTCTTTGCACTCTACCGGCACCATAACACCACCAAAGTTATCGATATAAAAGCGATATTCCATAAAATAGGGCGCAATAACAATAACTTCATCACCGGGAGAAACTATTGTTTTTAACGCAACGTTAATAGCGCCAGAGGCGCCTACCGTCATAATTAAATCTTGGGCAGTAAAATTTTTACTATGTTTTGTTGTTAGATATGAGGCAATCTTATTTCTTGAGTCGGCATGTCCACTGTTCGGCATGTACCCATGTATTCCACTATTGTCTGCCAATTCACGGAGGCGGTCAATCAATTCTGGTGGAGGTGGGAGGTCGGGATTTCCGAGCGAATAGTCGAAAACATTTTCAGCACCGAGCTGAGCCTTCATTTTAGCTCCCTCTTCAAACATTTTCCTTACCCAGGAACCGTTTTGCATTGAAGTTTTTAATTTTTCAGTAACCATACTTTTCCTTATCCTTATTAAAATTACTTTTTTTGAACTGTAAAAAAATATCTTTCGCTATTTTGGGTTAAAGGTTTAAAGCTCTCACCGTCTATACATGATACAACCCTAAATCCATGCTTTTCGCATAAATCATTTATTTCGTCCCTATCAAAAAAATACTCTTTAAGTGAATCAATTTGGCTAACCTCTCCGGTAAAAAGGTTAATTATTGATTCGGTATAACCATCCATAAGATTGTGGCTAACAAAACAATTAATATTACTATTGTTTTCAATTTCATATTTAAAGGAGTTGTTTTTTAAAACCTCAGTATGTTTGTAAGGCGTATTCATATCAAACATAAACAATCCTTGCCGGTTTAGAAAGATGGAAACTCGTTTAAAAACTTTATCAAGTTCCTCAATATTTCCGATGTGGTTTAATGAATCAAAGGTGCTTATTACACAATCAACCGTTCCAAAAAGATCTAATTCCCTAGCATCCTGACAAAGTAGCAATATTCCTTTAATTTTGCGTTCGTGAATCTTGTTAGAAATAACACTCAACATCTCGGGAGAGTTATCAACCGCAACCATGTCGTAACCGGCCTCGGCCAATCTTAAGGTCAGCTCACCTGTTCCGCAGCAAAGATCAACAACAGTGCATCCATGCATTCTGAAAAAGGACAATCTACGTCGAATAAACTCCGATAATGCATCATAATTTGCATCGGTGTTTAATCTATCGTAGTATTGCGCTAACACCTTGTAGGCCATTAAATATCTTCCTTAACTAAATCCTCAAGCGTCTGTCTGCGAACGATTACCCGTGTTTTCCCATCCTCAATAAGTACTACCGCCGGCTTTTGCAATCGATTGTAGTTGCTTGCCATGGAGTAGTTGTAAGCACCGGTACAAAGTACAGCAAGCGTATCTCCTACAGATGGCTTTGCAATTAAAACATCTTTTCCGAGAAGATCTCCACTTTCACAGCACCTTCCAGCAATAGTGCAAAGATAATCTGCCGGACTGTCTGCATGATTGGCAATACAAAAATCATAAAGACTCTGATACAAAGCAAATCGAGGATTATCCGCCATTCCACCATCTATTGAAACATATGACCTTACACCTTCAATTTCCTTAATACCACCCACAGTATATAGGGTCATACAGGTATCTCCAACTATCGAACGGCCGGGTTCTATAATTAGTTTTGGAAGAGGAAATTCATTTGTGTTACAATAATCCTTTATAGATTTTGCTAACAGCTTTATGTACTCCTCCTGTGGCTTTGGACTATCATCACCGGTGTAACGTATTCCAAATCCGCCTCCGAGATTCAGCTCAGATATTGTATATCCGGTTTTATTTTTCATCTCGTTTGCAAATTCAAGTAACCTTGTAGCCGCTAAAACAAACGGTTCAGTTTCAAATATTTGTGAGCCTATATGACAATGCACGCCAAGTAAATTTAAATATTGCGCATTAACAACATAACTAAATGCACGTTCAGCTTCCCCGCCTGTTAGAGCAAGTCCAAACTTAGAGTCAAGCTTTCCTGTTTGTATGTACTCATGCGTGTGTGCGTCAACTTCCGGTTTTATTCTAAGCATAACATTTATATGCTGTTTAGCGGCGCAAGACATGTCTGCGAGTAGCTCTAATTCAATCATGTTATCCGCCACAAAACAACCGATATTTTGCTGCATTGCATAACTGATATCATCTACCGTTTTATTATTACCGTGAAAATATATTTTTGAGGCTTCAAACCCAGCTGAAATTGCAGTGTACATCTCACCTATCGACACTACATCGGACTGTAGCCCCAAAGGTTTAATAATACGATAAATTTCTTTGCAACAAAAAGCTTTACCGGCATACTGAACAACACCTTGAGGGTAATGTTTTTTGAAGGCATCTGTAAAAGCAATTATATTGTCGACTAATTTGTTTTTACTTAATAGAAACAAAGGTGTGCCGTATTCCTTTGCAACAGCTGTGACATCAGTATTATCAAATAATAGTCTTCCATCTTTAACTTCGAGGTAATTTTCAATCATTTTCGTCAATAAACTCCTTTACATATTCTCTTAATAAATCATATCCATCTGATGTTTTTGCATCGGTGAAAACTATATTGCAGGAATGATTGGATAACTCATAACTAATTTCTCGTTGTTTTTGGATAAACTCGGTTTTATTTAGCTTGCCTATCTTTGTAACAACGGCAATATATGCTTCATTTGAGTCTTCTAAAAAGTTTAGCATAGTCAAATCATCCGGAGTAATGCCTCTTCTTGCATCAATTAATTGTAGATAAAGGCGCCTGCGATTATTAAGCTGAGCATAACCTTCGCATAGCTTTGCGAACCTCTCCATTTCTGTTGCACTGCGCCTTGCAAAACCATAACCCGGTAAATCAACAATATATGCATTGGGGAGCGAAAAAAAATTAATAGTAATTGTTTTTCCCGGAGTTGAACTCTCTCTTGCAAGTGATTTTTGAAAGCACAAGCGGTTGAGTAGCGATGATTTTCCTACATTACTTCTACCACTTAACACTATTTCCGGTTTTTCATATTCCGATAACTGTTCGATGATACCGTAGGAACGTTTAAAAACCGCCTTTGAAAAATATCCCTCTAAACTACTCATTGCGATATTACAGGCCGTGATGATTCGGTTGCGTTTACAGATATTTCGGTAGGCACATTAGCAACCTTTCTTGCATGTTTTTTTGTTTTTATTAAAACCAAGTCAAGAACCTGGGCGAGTGTTTCAACCGGGAAAAACTCAACTTCATTCTTTATTGATTCATCAATATCGTATAAATCCGGCAGGTTAATCTTTGGAATAATAACCTTTTTAACTCCTTCTTTATACGCAGCCATAGTTTTTTCTTTTAGTCCACCTATAGGAAGAACTATTCCATGCAGTGTTATTTCACCTGTCATTGCAAAGGAGGATGAAACAGGATATCCTGAAAGTGCAGATATCAATGCACTTCCGAGAGTGACTCCGGCAGACGGGCCATCCTTTGGTATAGCTCCTTCGGGTGCATGTATATGAATATCGGTTTTTCCTAAGTTAACATCATCATAACCATATTCTATAGCAACGGTACGTGCATAAGTTATGGCAAGTCTTGCAGATTCTTTCATAACATCACCAAGTGAGCCGGTAAGCTCTAATTTACCGGTTCCACCTTCGATAACCTGAACCTCAATAGGCAATATTTCACCGCCTCCGGATGTCCATGCAAGGCCATTTGAAATACCAACCTCATTTTTATTATTAAAAAATCCGGGTTTAACACGTCGCGGTCCAAGTAATTCGCCAACCTGTTTTGCATTTATAGTTATACTCTTTTTTTCCCCTGATGCAATTTTACGTGCTGATTTTCTAAGCACCTCTGAAATAACACGTTGCAGGCTTCGAACTCCTGCTTCACGGGAATAAAAATCTATAAGCTCGTAATAAGCAGTGTCGTTAAATCGAACCTTTCCACGAAGTCCGGTTTCATCCAATGATTTTTTAAATAGATGGTTTTTTGCAATATGAAATTTCTCTAACCTTGTATAGCTGGAAAGTTCAATAACATCCATTCTATCAAGTAGTGGGCGGGGAATTCGATCAAGCGAATTTGCAGTGGTTACAAATAATACCTTAGACAAATCGAACGGTATATCTAGATAATGATCTCTAAACTCCTTATTTTGTTCAGGATCTAGCGCTTCAAGCAAAGCTGCAGCAGGATCCCCTCTAAAATCAGAAGCTAATTTATCAATCTCATCTAACAAAATAAGTGGGTTTTTAGATTTTGCAATGTTTACAGCATTAATAATTTTTCCCGGCATTGCACCTATATAGGTTCGGCGATGCCCTCTTATTTCTGCTTCATCCCTAACACCACCGAGCGACATTCTGGAATATTTTCTACCCATAGCTCGAGCTATTGATTGGGCTATAGATGTTTTACCTACTCCGGGAGGGCCAACAAAGCAAAGAATTTGTCCTTTTTGATGGGGTGCAAGGCTTCGAACCGCAAGAATTTCAAGAATACGCTCCTTAACTTTTTTAAGACCATAGTGGTCAGCGTCCAAAACCTGCTCTGCATTCTTCTGGTTTAGGTTGTCCTCAGTTAAAATGTTAAACGGCAAATTAAGACAGGTATCAAGATAGGTTCTTATAACCGAAGCTTCCTGAGAAGATGAGGTCATTCTCATCAATCTGTCTGCTTCTTTCAGTAGTTTTTCACGAGCCTCGTCAGTCATATCTAAGGCATGTATTTTTTCACGATATCTTTCTGCCTCATCACGTGTGTTCTCATCCTCGTCCAGCTCGCTTGTTATCGCTCTCATCTGTTCTCTAAGGTAGTAATCACGCTGATTTTTCTCCATCTGATCGCTAACCTTATCGTTAATTTCCTGCTCAATCGAAATAATATTATTTTCTCGTTTAAACAAAGAAATTAGCTTTGTTAATCGATTAACAAGCAAACCCTCATTTAGCAATGACTGTTTATCTGAGAATTTGAACAAAATGCTACTCGGAACAAAATCAGCAAGAAACAAAGCATCATCGCTGGTGAAAATTGAATATACAACATCCTTTGGTAATCTCGGATTAAGTGTGAGATACTCTTCAAATGTGTCTTTTAAAGAACGAACCAGTGCCTCAACCTCTTCGGATTGGTTTTCGCGATGTTTTTTTAATGGTGCATATTTAATATTTGCAACAAGAAATTTACCAGACTGGTCAATAGTAGACACCTTGGCACGGAACTTTCCTTCTACCAAAATTTTAACTGCTGTCTCGTTTCCTCTTAGAAGTTGTTTTAATTCGCATACGACCCCATATTGATACAGGTCATCTTTACCTGGGTGTTCAACCTCTAAATCCTTTTGTGTTACTAAAAAAATCGGACTATTATTTTCCATTGCCCATTCTATTGCAGCAATAGAACGCTCCCGCCCTACCTCAAAATGAACAAGATTACCCGGAAAAACTACAAGGCCACGCAAAGCTATAGCAGGTAGTTGGGTGATCTTTGCATTTTTATCAACTTTAATTTTAATGCGCTCTGACAATACTCACCTCAAGTTTGATTTAAAACATTATTGTTAATTATATCAAATAACACTTTAAATTGCAATAAAAAAATATTAAGGTACAAACAGATGATTGCAAAATCCAGTACCTGAGAATGTATAGCAAAAAATACCCGCTTACATATTGACAAAATAAAATACGTATGCTATTATATTAAAGCGTCATAAATATGGCCCGTTGGTCAAGCGGTCAAGACGGCGGCCTCTCACGCCGCAAACACGAGTTCGATTCTCGTACGGGTCACCACGCATTTAGCGGGCCTTTAGCTCAGTTGGTTAGAGCAACCGGCTCATAACCGGTCGGTCCTGGGTTCAAGTCCCCGAAGGTCCACCAAAAATTCCTGAGCAAAATGCTTGGGAATTTTCTTTTTTTATAATATTGCATAAATTAAATAATAATATAAGAGGTATTTTATGGCTGTTTTTAATGTAAAGTTTTTTTCAGAATCACTTCAACGAAATGTATCATTTGTAGCCTGTATTCCAATCGAAAATACTGCAGGTGTTGAAAAAGGTTCGGGTTTAAAAACATTATATCTTTTGCATGGGTTACATGGAAATGAGACCGAGTGGCTACAAAAAACTACTGTAGCAGAGCTATCCGAAAAACATAAAATTGCAATAATTATGCCATCAGGCGAAAACAGCTTTTACCTGAATAACCCTAAGCGTTTGTCAAACTACAGCGATTTAATTGGTATCGAGCTGATTAATTTTACCAGAAGAGCATTCCCATTATCCTCTAACAGAAACGATACCTTAATTGGTGGCCTTTCTATGGGTGGATACGGTGCTATGATAAACGGATTAAAGTTTGCCGACACCTTTGGAGCAATATTGGCATTCTCTTCTGCATTCATTATAGATAAGATAAAAAGTATTTATCCGGGAATGGAACACAATCTTCCCTATGAGTATTTCGTTGATATCTTCGGAGATCCTAATAATCTTGATGGTAGTGATGGCGATTATAAAAAATATGCTGAAAATTTGATTAGTTCCGGTGCCGAACTGCCCGAAATTTATATTGCATGTGGCTCAGAGGACTATCTGATAGAAGAAAACAGAATGTTTACAAAATATCTTAATGAGATAGGCTATACACACAAATATGTAGAAAGTCCCGGCGAACATAATTGGGATTTTTGGAGAGAGTATATAATTAAAGCTTTGGATTATATTTTAAAATAACAAAAACAAAGACCATGACGAATTTTCTCGCCATGGTCTTAATTTATCGAAATAATTAATTATTCTGCCATGTTATATCCGGCTTCGAATGCAGCTATATTCATTGGAACTAACTTTTCGGGTAACATATCGGTAATAATTTGTTTCCAGTCAGGCCCTTCTAATTCTAAAACTTTTACGAGAGAGCCGAGTAGAACAATATTTTGTGCTCGAATATTTCCTAACTCCTGTGCTTTATCGGCAGCCTTAATAATCATAAAGTTTTTTACCTTGGAGCCAATTTCTTCAAATATGTCACTTGGATAGGTTGCAGCTCCGATTAAAACCGTCATAGGAAATATTTCACGATCATCGGTAATAACCTTGCCGTCCTTCTTTAAAAATGGTAAAGCTCTGGCTGTTTCTGATTTTTCGAATGATATTATGATATCAGCATCACCTTCCGCTATATTTGGCGAGTAAACTTTTGGGCCGTATTTAATCTGTGTGGTAACACTTCCTCCACGCTGGCTCATTCCATGGATTTCGCTCATCTTTACGTCGTGTCCCATAGTAATTAAACCAATAGCCAACAGCTTGCTAATTAAAATTATTCCTTGACCGCCGACACCAACGAGTAAAATAGATTTTGTCATTTTAGCCACCGGACCTTTCTATAGCGTCAAATTTGCAAAGTTCCATGCATAGCCCACAACCGGTACAGGATGCAGGATCCTGCACAACTGCTTTACCGTTAACAAACGCCATAGCAGGACACGCCATCTTCATGCATACCTTACAGCCTACACATTTATCCTCTTTTATCTTACAGGAAATTCCGGCGTTCTTTTTAGCAATTTCTTTAATGAGTACACATGGACGTTTTGTTATTATAACAAATGGCCCCTCGGCAGATAGTCCATCTTTTAAAGCTTGTGTCATAGCGGTTTGATCTATAGGATCTACAACGCGAAGGGCTTCACCCTTAATGCCGATAGCACGAACTACTTTTTCAATATCAATAGCCGGTTTGTCACCGCCCATAACATTTTTATTATTTGCAGGGTTAAGCTGATGTCCCGTCATTGCAGTAATGCTATTGTCAAGAATAACAGCTATAACGTCAGCTTCAGCTGCAACAATGTCAACTAATCCGGTCATTCCGGAATGAAAGAACGTCGAGTCGCCCAAAACACCTATAGGTTTACGGGTATCTCCTTGTGCCTTCAATGCTTTAGACATCCCAATCGTCATGCTAAAACCTCCGCCCATGCAAAGGCAGGTATCGAGGCCGTTAAGTGGTGGTACGGCGCCAAGTGTATAACATCCAATATCAGCAACCGATACAAATTTGTTACGCATTTTCGAAAGGGCATAGTAATACCCTCTATGAGGACATCCGGCACAAAGAACAGGTGGTCTTGCGGGCATCGGTTCTTCTGTGGTAACAAAGTCAGTTGACTCTCCGAGCAAAGCTTTACGTATTATTCTTGCGTTAAGCTCCCCCTCTTTTGAAATTTTACACTTGCCGATACAGTTTGTAAAACCTAATGCCTTTACAGCATTTTCAAGATATGGGTCATTTTCTTCAACAACATAAAGGGTATCGTAGGAGGATGCAAACTCGGTAATCAATTTTGAAGACAGCGGGTATGTAAGACCCAACTTAAGATAATCGGCAGTATCTCCAAACACTTCTTTAGAGTGCTGATAGCAAACTCCTGATGTAATAACACCTACTTTACTACCGTTTTTTTCAACTCTGTTTAAAGGTGTAGAATATCCGTATTCTTCTATTTTAAGAATTTCCTGCTCTCTTCTGGAATGCAAAACTCTTGAGTTGGCTGGAAGTGTAACATTTTTTTTAGGATTAAGAACATATTCCTTAACAGGAACATTCTGTCGCTCTGAGAGTTCAACAATACTTTTACTATGACAGATACGAGTAGTCATACGAATCATAACCGGAGTATCATGTTTTTCAGAGAGTTCATATGCAAGAATTGTAAAATCTTTTGCTTCCTGAGAGTCGGAGGGTTCTAACATAACAATTCTTGAATGCGGTGCATAGTTACGATTATCCTGTTCATTTTGCGAGCTGTGACACCCGGGGTCGTCGGCTGTAACAAAAACAAGACCACCGTTTACTCCTACATATGCTACGCTAAAAACAGGATCAGCAGCAACGTTCATTCCTACATGTTTAAAGGAACAAAAAGCCCTACTACCGCCAATACTTGCGCCTACAGCAATCTCAAAAGCTACTTTTTCGTTGCAGGCCCATTGAGAGTAAATATCATCGCTGTATTTTTCGGCAATATTTTCTAAAATTTCGGTGCTTGGTGTGCCTGGGTATGCAGCGGCTACTTGAACTCCAGCCTCATAAACTCCTCTTGCTACTGCTTCGTCGCCTGTCATTAACTCTTTTTTCATTCATTAACCTCCTCAACCTTGATTGTTTTAATAACAGGTAAAACAATTGGTCGGTCGGAATAATCAGTTTTTACTTCGGCAATTTCATCAACAAACTCAATACCTTTAGTTACACAACCGAACGCAGCATAACTTCCATCAAGATGAGGGGCATCATCATGCATAATAAAAAATTGGCTTCCCGCAGAGTCGGGATGGCCGCTTCTTGCCATACTTATTACGCCACGTAAATGTTTGATCGGGTTTTCTATGCCGTTAGTTGAAAACTCACCCTTAATATTATGTCCTGGCCCACCGGTTCCGGTGCCATCGGGACATCCACCTTGAATCATAAATCCGGGTATTATACGATGAAAACATAGCCCATCATAAAATCCGCTATTTGCAAGTTTTTCAAAATTTTCTACCGTTATCGGAGCACTTTCTTCGTTTAAAGAAAGCAATATTACCCCGCCGCCTTCCATTTCAATTACAGCTTTTTTCATTTCTTCTCCTTAATTTTTAATTAGATGTTCTAAATTTTTATTGTGGTTATTTTCCTCTCCCTTTGAAACAAAACAAGCAGGAAGACTGTTGGGGCGATGGTTTGCTATACATTCGCAACATTTTCCATGTCTTGGACATAATAAATTTGTACATACACAATTTATTAATTTATTTGCATTGCATGACATCTCAAGCATCACTCCCCTCTTATAAAATTTAATTTGCAGTATCAAACACAGCAGAAACATCCGATAGTTTATCAATTATGTTAATATGCTGTGGACAGTGTCCTTCACAAGCGCCACAAGAAATGCAATCACCGGCTATGCCGCCATCCTTTGTTGTGAAATTATACCCATCACGAACTTCTTTCTTATCTCCAAACTTGAGGAACATATTATATCTTCCAAAAATTCCGGGTATATCTATATTTTGTGGACAATCTTCAACACAGTATTTACAGTTTGTACATGGAACATTCTCACTTGAGTTAATTATTTCGGTAACTGTATCAAGTGCTTTAATTTCTGCCTCGGTTAATGGCTTTATAGAATTAAATGTAGCAACATTATCTTTAACCTGGTCCATTGTGTTCATTCCACTGAGAATCATTTTAACACCCTCAATGTTTGCACAGTATTTAAACGCCCAAGACGACATGCTGTCAGATGCTGAAAGTTCTTTTAATACCTTTTCGGCGTTACTTGGTAAATCAGCCAGTAATCCGCCTTTTACCGGCTCCATAACTATAACGGGAATATTGTATTTTCTCGCAATTTCGTAGCACTTTCGTCCCTCGATGCTTTCATTTTCCCAATCAAGATAGTTTATCTGAAGTTGAATAAAATCCACATCAGAATGTGCTGCCAATATCGGCTCTAAATTTTCGGCCGAATCGTGATAAGAAAAGCCGAAGTTTTTAACAAGTCCCTTTTCTTTAAGCTCTTTAACAAATTCCCACATTTTATTATCAGTGTAGATTTTATTATTATCGGCAGAAACTGCATGTAAAAGATAATAATCGAGATAACCGGCACCGGTGCGCTCCATGGAGGTTTCAAAAAGTTTTTTAACGTTATTAATATCGCCTTTTATCTCCCATGCGGGTAGCTTGGTGGCAAGTTGAAAACTCTCTCTTGGGTAACGATTAACCAAAGCTTCCTTTACAATTTTTTCTGATTTCCCGTCGATATAATTATATGCGGTATCAAAATATGTGTAACCACTTTCAATAAAATAGTCCACCATTTCTATGGTTTTTTCTAAATCGACTTCATCACCAATTTTTGGTAGTCTCATAAGTCCAAACCCAAGTTGTCCCTTAACTTCCTGAAATGCCATATCACCCTCCAATAATTTTTATACAGTTTTAATAATTTTATCATAGATTTTTGATATAGTCAATAACAGAGATATATTATGAAAACGAACGAATAAATGAAAAAAGCTAATATAACAAAGCTAATATTTTTTTTAATAATTATGTTGTTACTCGGTGTACTTGGAGTTTTTCTTTCTCCCTATTTATCCGAAGTAAACAGCTTGGAAGACGCTAACTCGCTGATAGAGCCGATACATGAAATGGGCTTTCTTGGAGTACTTGTATTTATAACCATTCAGATGTTACAGGTTGTTATATTTGTAATTCCGGGTGAGGTTATTGAGGTTGTTGGTGGAATTTTATATGGTACCGTAATAGGTTTTATTGTTTGCATGTGTGGAATTGCACTTGGAACAGCAGTTATTTTTCTCTTAGCAAAAAAACTTGGCTTTTCGGCAACACAAGCACTTTTTAATAATAAAAATAATAAGTTCACCGCTTTTATTAACAGTGAAAGTAATCTGGCTATAATTATTTTTATTCTTTTTTTCATACCCGGAACCCCAAAGGATATGCTCACATATTTTGCACCATTTACCTCCATAACATTAAAAAGGTTTTTAATTGTTACACTTATTGCAAGAGTTCCATCCGTTCTTTCTTCAACCTTTATAGGTGCACGCTTATTGGAAGGTGATGTTATGGTTGCAGTGATATTGTACTCTGCAACAGGCTTGGTAGCATTAACCGTTTTTATTATAACCAAGTATAAAAAAAAAGCAATTAAATAAATTATGTCGGCAGCTTTATTTTATATAGCTATTTTGGTATTTATTTTTATTATATTTTGTGCTATAATTTTCTTGTTTGATAATGCTTATACTTAAAATGATATATATAGTTGATAACAACAAGTAATACAAGGCGCCCGAATCTACCGATACGAAAAACACATAGTTTTGTTCCAATGATGTAAAATACAAAGATATTTATTGCAGAAGTATTTCAAAAAATCAGCTAAAGGTAGATAAAATTCGAAACTTATCGAGATAAAAATGAGTAGTTATGTTTTTTCAAAAAAAAATACCTTCGATGATTGCCCTACTTTAGTTGTGGCTTATCTATCCACACTTGTTTCAATAAAAAATCGCTCAAAAAGAACTGTAAACGCTTATTACATTGATCTTCGTTTGTTTTTTCGATATATTTTGCAAAACAGAAACGGCAACTTTAATGGAAATATCGATAATAACTGTAATATAACGGGCCTGGATAAGGACTTTTTTGAAAGTGTTACCAAGCTGGAGGTATTGCAATTTATGAACTTTCTTGCCTTCGACCGTGAAACAATTGAAGGTAAAGGGGTCGGACTTGGAGCGGCGGCACGTGCGAGAAAGCTATCTGCTATAAAAGGATTTTATAAGTATCTTGTAATAGATTCCGGTGCAATAACAAATAATCCGGTAAAGGATATTGAAACACCAAAAATTAATAGAGCATTACCAAAACATCTATCGCTAGATGAAAGTAAAACACTACTTGATGGTGATGAAAAATTAGATACGCGTATATACTGCATCTTAATTCTTTTTTTAAACTGCGGTATGCGTCTCTCTGAGCTATGTGGAATAAATATTACCGATATTCGTAATGAACAGCTAAAAGTAATAGGCAAAGGTAATAAAGAACGTACCATCTATCTGAATAGAGCATGCATGGAAGCCATTAATTCATATCTTGATGATAGGAATAAAATAGAAAAAATCAAGGATAATGATGCGCTGTTTATAAGTCAATATACCGGCAATAGATTAAGTGCACGAAGAATTCAACAGCTTGTTGAGGAAAGTTTAAAGAAAGCAGGGCTTGATGGTCAGGGATACTCGGCACACAAGCTAAGGCACACAGCAGCGACGCTATTGTATAGGTATAGCGGTGCTGACATGCTGTCGTTAAAAGAAATACTCGGTCATGAACATGTGTCCACAACCGAGATATATACTCATATTTCCGATGAACAACTAAAAAAGGTTGTCTCGTCTTCTCCCCTTGCACAGCACCGACCCAAAAAAGATTAATTATCCTCTTCAACTAAATCTGCCCACTCTATAAAGGCTGTGTCGTGTTTTTTATGTGCCTCTTCAAGGAGGATACTTATTTCAGCAAGTCTTGAATGATTACTACATGTTTCCGGTTTTTGAAGTTCTTCGGTTAGCTCCTTAATACTCTGTTCCGAACTTTCAAGCTCCTTTTCAACATCCTTGAGACGTTGCCTTGCAGCGGCTCTTTTTTTGCGATCAAAGGCTTTGTTTTTGGTTTCATCTTTGTTATCAACCAGCTCACCTTTATCCTGACTCTTTGTGCCGAGCCAATCTAACAAAAAGTGATAATTTTCAAATTTGTGAAGCTTCTTGTTTTTTATATAAATAATTGGACAGTTCAGGCGAGACATCAGATACCTATCATGTGACACAATAAGTAGAGTGCCGGTATAGTCACAAAGGGCATCGGTTAAACTCTCTCGAGTAAAAAGATCAAGATGGTTAGTAGGTTCGTCCATCAACAAAAAATTGGATCTTTCAAGCGTCATTTCCGCAAGCCTTAGCCGGGATGATTCGCCGCCCGAAAGGGTGCTGCAATCAGCAAACACTTCATCGCCTTTAAATAAAAATTTCGCAAGAAGGTCTCTTGCTTCCTGTTCGGTAAATTTAGGTCGTAATGATCTTATAGCATCGATAACCCTGCCCGGTCGCAACTGCTGATGTTGCCTAAAAATGGATATCTCGCTACCTATTCCAAATCTAATAAATCCCTCACTGGGATGCTCTCTCGTGAGGGCCTTTAAGAGTGTAGATTTACCAGAACCGTTTTCACCGGCTAAAATGATTTTTTCTTCCTTTAAGATATTAAGCTCAGCACAATCAATAAGTTGCTTATTTCCGGCAGTAATATAAAGGTCTTTACAGCTTAATATTTCTTTATATGGTTCACTACATACATCAAAGCTAAAACGAAATCGGTTAATTGCAACGTTTGGCTTTTCGGTTATTTCTAATTTTGCCAGTTGTTTTTCCCTGCTTTTTGCCATCTTTGCAGTAGAGGCTCTCACCTTATTTCTTGCAATATAGTCCTCTAACTTTTTAACGGTTTTTATATCTTCATCTCGTTGCTTTTGCTGTTGCTCTGCATTATTTTTCTTGTGCTCAATATAATTTTCAAAACGACCTTTATAGTTTAAAAGTAGACCCGACTCAATTTCCCAAATAATGTTACATATATTATCGATAAAGGTTCGGTCATGAGTTACAGAAATAATTGCACCTTTAAAGGTTGATAGCTCCTGCTCTAAAAATTCAATCGTAGCAAAATCAAGATGGTTAGTCGGCTCATCTAATAGCAATATATCAGGAGCGTTAATCAGCAACTTAGCAAGTCTAAGCCTTGTTGCTTCACCCCCCGAAAGAACTGCTGTTTTTACATCATGATAGTTCTTACCAAACCCAAAACCATTTAAAAGTCTATTAATTTTAGTGTCGGCATTATAATAGTCAGAAGCTAAAACAATGCGCTCCTGATTATCATGCTCAACAATTAGCCCTGCATCATCAGGGTTGTTCACTAACTCTGCTTCAATCTCACGCATTCTTGCTAAAGCTGTTTTTGCATAGCTAAACGCGGATTTCATCTCGTTTAAAACGGTACCGTTTTCTAAAAAATCATTATGCTGGGAAAGATATCCTAATCTTAAGCCCTTTGCAAAAATAATATCTCCGTCATCCTGATGATATTCACCCGTTAAAAGTTTTAGTAATGTTGTTTTTCCTGCGCCGTTTTGACCAATAATTGCAATCCGGTCGCCGGCGGATATTATGGCAGATATCCCCTTAATTATTTCGTTTGCGCCAAATCCTTTTTTTAAATTATTAAGCTGTATTATCATTTTTATTGTGTGCATTAATCCAGCTTAACAGCTGTGAAAATACCTCTTCCTTATTAAGTTCATTGTGAAGTTCGTGCCTAGCTTGTGGGTAAAGTTTAATGGTAAGATCTAATATCCCAGCTTTTTTATACATTTCATATGTTTCAACAACCCCCGCACCAAACATGCCAACCGGGTCTTCCTCACCGCTTAAAATTATTATTGGCAATGTTTTTGGGGTTTTTCTTATGTTTTTAAGATTGTTTGCCTTGTTATTAATCGTAAATAGCTCTAAAAGTGCTGAGGTAGTAAAACTAAATGTGCATTTTTTATCTGCCATATAGGTATCAACTATCTCTGTGTTTCGAGTAAGCCAATCCATAGAGGTTCGTGGTTCAGGTATTTTAAGGCAAAAATTCTTAAATATAAGGTCGTTTAACATTTTAGAATAACTAACATCGCCCTTCAAGGCAATTTGAATATCTGCCAAGCGCATTGCAACAACACCTAAGCTGTTAGGTCCTCCTGTGCCACTAATGATTAAACCGTCCGGGAGGCTATTGTAGGTAAAACAAAAAACACGAGCAAAAAAACTCCCCATGCTATGTCCAAACATGAAATAAGGTAGATTTCCATATCTTTTTTTGGTCTCATCGAACAGATTTTTTAAATCACTCAATATATATTGATGGCTTCCTTTTTTTCCAAAATATCCGTCTTTACCACCAAGATCAGAAGTTTTACCGTGTCCAAGATGATCGTTTCCAACAACAATATAGCCTGCATTAACAAGAATATTTGCAAATTCCCTGTATCTTTGTATGTGCTCAGTCATGCCATGAGATATCTGAACTATACCTATAGCCGGTTTACCTATAGGTTCCATTCGGTAGACAGCTATGGCATTTATCATGTTTGAAGAGGGCATTGTATCAATTAGAAAATCTTGCATATTATAGTTTGACCGCAGCTTTAACTATCTTATCTTTATGATTAATACACTGCTCCATCGCATTTTGAAGATCATCAAAATTAAAAACATCAGAAACCAAGTCATTCAACGGAACTTTTCCTGCGGCAACAGCTGCAATGGCAACAGGATAAGCATGACGATAACGAAAAACAGTATTGATAGTTAGCTCTTTATTTGTTATTCGACTTGTTAATAGGTTGGAATAACCACTAGCACTATATCCTACAAGAACAATGTTTCCACCTTTTTTTAATATAGTAACTCCCTGATTTACAGCAGCTTCAGAGCCGGAGGTGTCTATAACAAGGTCAATGCCTTCACACGACAAGCGTTCGACAACATCCTCCTTCTTAATGTTAATCACTCCATCAGCCCCTAACTCTAATGCCTTTTCCAGCCTATTATCCAGAACATCTGCAACATAAACTTTAGATACACCTTTTGCTTTTAAGGCAAGTAGTGAAACCAGTCCAATGCATCCAGCGCCAAACACAACAGCAGTTTGACCAATTTCCGCTCTACCCTGTTTTGCAGCATGAAAACCAATAGCAAGCGGCTCTATCATTGCTCCTTCAAGTGAAGACACGTTTTCAGGAAGTTTAAAACACTTAGCAGCTTCATGTGCAACAAATTCTTGAAATACACCATCTACCGGAGGTGTTGCAAAAAAAACAACATCCGCACAAAGGTTATACTTGCCCTGCCGACAGAATTCGCAATTTCCACAGGTTGTTCCGGGCTCTAATGCTACTCGGTCACCAATGTTTAAATTAGTAACTTCGTCGCCTACTGCAACAACCGTTCCAGCGGCTTCATGTCCTAATACAAAGGGAGGTTCTACAATGAAATCGCCTATTCTTCCGTTTTCAAAATAATGTACATCGCTTCCACATATTCCTACATACTCAAGTTTAACTAAAACTTCATTTTTTTGTTGCTTTGGTATTGGTTTTTCGATAAATTCCATTTTTCCTATATCGGTCATTATTGCAACCTTCATAACCTCTGACATAAAACATCCCCTTAATTAAATTTATTATATGCTGTAATTTTACTACTAATCGAATAAAAAATCAATAATAACTTTTCTAAAAATATTGATAAATATTTATTTTTTATAGACAAAAAATTTTTTTAGCGGTATAATCTTATTAACAACAATCCGGAGGTTTATTATGAATAGTATCATTAAAGGTGCAGGCTTTCACCACATTGCTCTTAAAGCAAACGATTTTGAGGCTTCTATCGAGTTTTATAAAGCACTCGGCTTTAGCTGTAAATGTAGCTGGGGTGAGGGTGACAGTCGTATTGTGATGCTTGATATGGGTGACGGAACAATTGTAGAATTGTTTGCCGGTGGAACGAACGAGCCGGCCGAAGGAAGATACTTTCATCTTGCAATAAAAGCAGATGATATTGAATTTGCTTATAACACCGCTTTAAAGGCTGGCGCCACAAGCAAAATGGAGCCTACAGTTGTTCCTTTAGACTCATGTCCTAACCCGATAAATATTAACATTGCATTTGTATATGGTCCAAGCGGCGAAGTTTTGGAATTCTTCAAAGAGCTTGACTAAGATAAACTAACTATATTACTAATAATATAAGTACTATTTAACATCGGTATCAAGGTTTATTCGTGAGCCAGTGGCTCCTACTTGGCCGTTGTATTTTCCGCTGTATGGATTTTTGGCAGATTGATCCATCTCGGCAAATACCAGTTGCCCTATTCTACGTCCCGATTTTAGTTCTATAGCGCATCTGTTTGCATTAAATAACTCTAAGGTGATTTCACCTTTAAATCCGGGGTCTACCCATCCCGCATTTTGAATAAATAGCCCCATTCTTCCAAGTGAGCTACGGCCCTCAACAAATGCGGTTAGGTTATCCGGCAGTTCAAAGTATTCCATGGTTGTGGCCAAAACAAATTGACCCGGCAATAAAATGTAGGTGTCGGTTGTTATTGTTTTGTAGTGTATTTCATCCGTTAAGGTTATTATCCCGCCAGGGGTGTCCTCAACAATACTAAACGTATTGCCGAGCCTTACATCAACACTCGCAGGTTGAATCTGCATTTCTTGCAACGGTTTTATGGTTAACTTTGAGCTTTTTAGCAAATTACTGATTGCTATATCAGATAGTATCATTTCTCATCTCCAATTATATTTTTACTTAAGATCAACAACAGTGACCCCATCTTCGCCTTCTCCGTATAACCCCAGGCGATATTTCTTAACGCTTCTATGCGTTTTAAGGTGTTGATGCAAGCCTTTTCGCAGGGCACCTGTTCCTTTGCCGTGCACAAGGTAAACAATATTTAATCCGGAGAGGACAGCATTATCAATAAATATATCTGCTAACATACATGCTTCATCAACATTTTTGCCAATTAGCATGAGCTCGCTATTCACCTTTCTATCCGCAGATGATGTAACACCTTGTTGCCTTACTCTTCTGAGCTGTTTTTTATCCTGCTGGTGTGATTTTGTAGCCTCAGAAAGTCGTGAAAATGCAATATTTGATCGAATATTTCCGGAAACAACAACAGCAATTTTTTTATTTTTATCAACAGAAAACACGGATACATTTCGCCCAAGATCCTGCGAATAAACTGTATCTCCAACATTGCACTCCTTAATAGGTTTCAATTCCGGCTGATTAGCTGTTTTCGATACACCGGACAAAACCTGTTCTGACTTTTTGTGTAGCTCCCTTGCTTTTATTGCTTTCTCGGAACTGCTCATACGTTCATCACGTTGTATTTTTCTTATTTCATCGGTCAAACGATGTGCTTCATCCTCAACCGCACTCAGCGCTTTTCTCGCATTTCGCCTTGCCTCTTCCTTAATTTCCTCCGCCTTTTGTCGCGCAAAAAATTGTTCTTTTTTTGCAGATTCTAATATTTGGCTTGCCTCCGCTTTAAGGTCCTCAACATATTTATGTTGATTTTTCATCTCGAGCTTAAGGCTGTCGAGTTCTGCTATCACTTTTTCAAATCGTTTGTTTTCTGCACTGAGATGTTTTGAAGCTTCGTCTATAAGAAGCTGAGAAAGACCAAGCCTGCGTCCAATTAAAAATGCGTTGGACCGGCCAGGAACACCTAAAATTATTTTATATGTAGGCCGTAAGGTTGCTACATCAAACTCACATGAGGCATTTTGAACCCCCTGTGTTTCTAACGCGAAAACCTTTAGCTCGGCATAATGGGTTGTAGCGATGGTGGACGCTCCTGCCGACATCAATCGTTCAATTATCGCAGTAGCTAATGCCGCTCCCTCTGCAGGGTCAGTTCCGGAGCCAAGCTCATCTAACAGTACAAGAGAATTTTTATCTACATTATCTAAAATTCCTTTTATGTTTTGGATATGGGAGGAAAAAGTTGATAGACTTTGCTCAATGCTTTGTTCATCACCTATATCAACATAAATATTTTTATAACAGGAAACAACGCTTCTTTCAGAAGCAGGTATTAAAAAGCCATGCGCTGCCATGGTTATCAATAGCCCAACTGTTTTAAGAGTTACCGTTTTACCGCCGGTATTTGGTCCCGTTATTATTAAAGTGTTATACTCATCTTCCAGTCCAATGTCAATAGGCACAACCACATCTTTGGCTATAAGTGGATGTCTCGCAGCAACCAACGAAAATTTGTTGTTATCTGAAATTTGGGGCAACACAGCTCTTTGTTGCACTCCAAGCCTTGCCTTTGCTATCATAACATCCAGTGCAATCATAGCATTATAACCTGATATTAGTCTATCGGATATAGATGCGACTATGCCGGTATAATCGGTTAGTATACGCTCAATTTCTCGTTGTTCTTCATTTTTGAGCTGTAATATTTTTGCGTTCGCTTCTACAACCGCTGTAGGCTCTATAAAAAGTGTTGAACCGGACGCCGATACATCGTGAATTACGCCGGAAAAGTCACCTTTATGCTCCGATTTAATAGGAACTACGTAACGACCGTTACGCATCGTAACAACATTATCCTGAAGGAATCGACCGGTCTGTTGTGATTTAATCGTTCTATCAAGACGTTCTTTTATCGATGCCTCGGTGTTAATGATGTCCCGGCGTATCCTGCGAAGTTCTCCGCTTGCATTGTCCGACATTTCGGTTTCTGATATAATAGAAGTAGATAAAATTTCAGCAAAATCTTTATTCTGATAAACAAGGAAAAAATCCTCTTCCAGAATTTCATTAAATGTTTCAACACTGTCTCGAAACTTTAAAAGCCTTTCTCCATTTTTCAATAGTGAAAGAACTCTCAATAGCTCACCCATCGAAAGAACACCTGACAACTGTGCCCTTTTTACAACCGACAAAAGGTCATCATCAACGGTATATAAAGACGGAGCTCCCTGAGCCTGACACATAACACAAACAGCATCTACCTTTAACAGGTTACGCTTTAATTCTAATGTATTATTAATAGCTGTACATTCTCGTATGGCAGTTTTGGCAGCTGTACATGTAGCGAATTCCGCTGCTTTTTCTAAAATAATATCAAATTCAAGTAGTTTATAATTTTTATTCATCATCCTTTACTTCTATAATCGGTAACAATTCCTTAGAAAATTTATAATAAAATGGCAATGATTGTGGTTTTTTATCAAGATGCCAAAATGTAAATCTTTCAACCAGTCTTACTATTCCTTCACGCTTTAGATTTTTGTGATTAAAGGAAAAAACAGATTTGAGGTCAGAAAAAACGATGTGTCTGAGTGTTGCCAAATCCGACGCTGATATATTACAGTTTAAGTTATTTGCTTCGGTACAATCATAACAGGTTATCCTACCGGACATATAGTCAAAATGGTGTGGGACTTCCTTATATTCATTACATGTTGAACATACAACCAAAAGCGGCATAAACCCATGGTCTGACATTGTTCGTAGCTCAAAAATTAACTTGTAAAAATCAAGGTCTCTTTGCTTTTTTCCTATTAGATGCAGAGTGTTTAAAAAAAATGGCAAATGCGTTGCTGATTCTTCAGGAGTTGGCTGAATAATTCTTAACAGCTCGGCAAGATACAGTGCCAACGATACTCCTTCTAACGAAGCGGTCAAGGAAAAAAATGAGTGTAAAGTTTCAGCCTCTTTAACGGAATAACTCCCCTTTTTTTCTACAATTGTAAACTCACAATAATGTAGGATAGAAAGTCCCGAAAAGAGTGAATTTTTCGTTCCCTTTGCATTTCTTGCAAAACAGTCAATAACACCAAATTTCTCTGTGTATATTGTTAGCATTCGCTCTGACTTTACTAATTCTTTTTCCGCAATTACAATGCCCTTTGTAACAATGTCTGAAGGGTTAACGGTCTGATTTATAGCCAAAATTTTTCAGCTGCACATTGCTGTCACGCCAACCTTCTCTAACCTTTACAAAACATTTTAGATTGACCTTCGAGTCAAACAGCTCCTCCATATCCAGTCGTGCTTCCGAGGCCGTTTTCTTAAGTGTTGCTCCACCCTTTCCTATAATGATACCCTTATGTGTATTCTTTTCGCAAACAATATCAACATCAATGTCTATAATTCCATTCTCTCTTCTGTTAAACCTTTCACAGGTGACAGCTATTCCGTGTGGCACCTCGTGTTCTAATGTGAGCAAAAGTTTTTCCCTTAACAGCTCAGCAACAAAAGCTGTTTGTGGCATATCGGTGAAGCTATCATCCGGAAAATGATGTACATCTTCAATGGCAAACTCTGCAATTTTATCCAGAAGTATATCGGTACCCCTCTTTTCCGTTACAGATATACAAAAAACATCTTTAAAAGCTGCAGTTTCTTCTATTCGCGCACTCTGTTCTATAATTTCTGAATCTTTTAAGAGATCACATTTGTTTAATACACCTATAGCCGGTATTCCGGAGTTTTTAACCTTGTCAATGAACTGCAGTTCACCATCAGTTAGTTTTTTAGATGGCGCAAACATTGCAACAATAACATCAACATCGTTAATGGATCGCTTTGCATAATCGGTCATCCTCTCGCCGAGTTTGGTTCTCACGTTGTGAAGCCCCGGCGTATCATAAAAAACAAACTGAAGATCATCTATAGTTACAATTCCGGTTATTCTACTCCTTGTAGTTTGAGGTTTATGGGTAACTATTGCAACCTTTTCACCAACAAACAAATTAACCAATGATGATTTACCGGAGTTAGTGCGACCGATAACCGCTACAAATACACTTCTCATTTATTTTCCTTATAGCAAAAAACAAACCAACATGAAACTATCAGACTGAAAATAAAAACAAGTAAATAAATAGGATTCTCTATCATCATCAGCCCGATTAAACTAAGCTTATTAATATCAAAAAATATTATTACTCCTATTATAGCCGCAACAACCGCATTAGTCAATACGGCTGCTGCGGCAACATCTTTCACCCTGCCTGCACGCTCATATAATTTTTCACTTGGGGTTTTCCAGCTAATTTCAATTGCTGTATTAAAAAGCTCTGATGAAATAACCAGGGCAAATAATATTAAAATAATAATAAATTGTGTTTGCGTTAGCTTAAATAAATAAGATAACCACAAAACATATAACATCACAACAAGGTGAAAACGAAGATTTCTCTCACCTTTAACTGCGAATAAAAACCCCTTAAATGCATAGGAGAAAGACTTTAGTAAAGCTCTCATCTCTCCATTTGAAATGCTGTTGTACGCGGTAGTCCGAGCTGTGTTAAGGTGTATTCCTCTTTCTCCCGCATTTTAGCAGACTCTAAGCCGCCCTTTTCATGGTCGTAACCAAGAAGATGATACATTCCATGAACCGTAAGAAATGCAAGTTCTCGCTGAATGTCGTGACCATAACGGTTTGCTTGTTCAACGGCTTTTTCAAGCGATATAACTATATCTCCTAAAATGGCTGCGCCCGATTCTTTGTTGATGTCAAATTTTCCGTTTTCCCCCATAGGAAAGGAAAGAACATCTGTCTTGTCGTTAATGTTACGGTAATCGTTGTTCAGCTGTTTAATCTCGGTATTGCTAACAAGTGACACGGTTACCTCTGCATCAGACGAAAACTTCTCGTTGTTCAGAACGGCTTTACAACATCTTCTGATAAGTATTCTTGTTCCTGTTGGAATTTTAATTTCGTTTTGTCGATCGATAATATAAACCCTGTCTTTCATTTCCGGCCTTTCTATTTTTTGCTTGCTTTTCATGTTTTTCATATGCAGACACAATAGCTTCAACTATATGGTGTCGTACAACATCTTTTCCTGTGAGAACAACCTTTTTAACGCCCTCAATTTCCTCGGTAATCTTGGCTGCCTCAACCAATCCGCTTTTTAAGGTGTTTGGAAGATCTATCTGGGTAACATCTCCGGTTATTATCATTTTGGAACCATTACCAAGACGTGTTAAAAACATCTTCATCTGCTCAGGTGTAGTGTTCTGCGCTTCATCAAGGATGATATAGCTCTCATCTAAGGTGCGTCCTCTCATGTATGCAAGTGGTGCAACTTCTATCTGTCCCTTTTCCAGCATTCTGGTAAAAACTTCGGCTCCAAGCATATCATAAAGTCCATCATATAAAGGACGTAAATACGGATCAACCTTGTTTTGTAAATCACCGGGCAAAAAGCCAAGTTTTTCGCCTGCTTCTACCGCCGGACGTGTCAGAATAAGTCTTGATACTTCGTGCGCTTTTAACGCTTTAACGGCTAAAGCAACTGCAAGATATGTTTTGCCTGTTCCGGCAGGCCCGATTCCAAATGTTATGGTAGAGGTTTTTATTGCCTCAATATACTGCTTTTGTCCGAGTGTTTTTGGATATACCGGTTTACCTTTAATTGTAACCGCTACAAGATCGCCGGATAGGGAGTCAATTTCTCCGCATCTTCCGGCCTTTGCTAAACCTATACAGTAACGTAATGTCTGTTCATCAAGGGCTCTCCCCTGCTCTAAAAGCTGTTTTGCGGCAAGCAATGCATCTTTTGCTATTCCTTTATTATCACCCGAAATTTTTAGCTCGCCATCTCGAGCCACAGCAGTTATGTCCAATTCCTTCATCAAAATGATTAAAAACTCATCTTGGTGACCCAGTAATGACAATAGCTCTTCGGTGTCTTTAACCGCAATAATATCTTCTGCCATCTAACCTCAAAAAAGTCTTTTTTCTTTATCTATATTATAGCAACATTAGCTTAAAAAGTAAATACTTTTTATGAATTTTTAATAATATTTGCTAAAAAAGTATACTTTACTTTGGCAATAATGTTGCCATCATCATCTGTTGTTACATCGATGTCTTTAGAAAGAACTGTAGGAAACATATATTCTTCGGTAAATTGCCACTCAATATGCTGCTCTGCTTTAAAGACTGCTTCTTCGTTTGATAGAGTTACCTCTTGTTTTTGCGTTGCTGTGAGGTACGTTTTTTCTATCGTAACCGGAAATTTTAGTCCAAAAATGTTTAAAGGCTGTATTGTTGTTTGGCGGTGGTAGTCTGAATTAAGCTTCTTTTCTGCATATAATGGAATTCTCATACCTAATAGATGAATAGCATAATGGGCAGAGGTGTTTGCCGTTAGGAGATTTGCGGTAAATTTAATAGGTTCGAAATGCGTATATTCTGCTTCACCGTAAGCAATTATATTAGCCAGTACATTTGACGGAACAATTTCATCATCTATTGTTAATTTGATATTATCAACTAATATCTGCCCTTCAGCAACCGACTGATTTACCTTTACTAAACTATATCCCTCGTATACTTCAATAAAGTGAATAATTCCATCAAAAGCCGCAAACAGCTGTGAGCTATCTGATTCTATAGACGTATATGGATTTGTAAGATGTGCACCTACCTCAAGACGACCATCCGAAAAGTTCAGCTTAAGATATGAAAAAGTTTCACTATCAATAAGTATATTTTGTTCCGCCATTCTGAAATGGTCACTATCAGCGAAGCAACCCGGATATATTCCCTGCGCAAACAGTAGTGATTTTACCGCAGTAGAGTTTTGTTCTGTTAGTCCGGTGGTATCTATTCTCCAAACAACACCGGAAAGAAGATGCAAAGAAACAAAAAACAGAATTACCGCAAAGATTAAACTTGGTCTACGATATAATCTTTTAAACAGAAATAACGGACCTGCTTTTCGAACTAAAAATATCTTACAGCCGGTACCTTTTCTAATAGATTTTAACATTTTAAATCTTCTTGCGGGAATGCTGAAAACAATTCCTGTTTTTATGGGCATTATTTCTTTCGGAGTAATGCCAAGACAGGTGATTCTATTGATTAGCAGTTCAGGGTTACCACCCTGCGCACAGACTAAAACAGTATGCGCCAAAAAACCGGTCAACTTCATTTATTTTACTCCAACGCGGTCTATACGAATATTTTCCACCCTACCTGAGAGCAACGAACCTCTCCTGGACAGATTTACTAACCTAAGATTTTCGCCGGTAAAAGTTAGCAAGATATTTCCTTGACGAATAATTAGAAGGCTATCATTAAATGTCTGAATTATGTCGCATTCCTCAATAATTATTCTTCCCCTGGTATCTATTGTTAAAAAATTATAGTGCATAACCTGACGTGTTGTTGATGGAATTCTATTTAAAATTGCATTAAATATTTTGTTATTATGCATAGCTACCTTTCTAAACTATAGATTAATCACATATACTAAATTATAGAAAAAGTAGGGTTAATTTATGCTAAAAAGATATTATACCAAGGACTTTATATTTAAAACATTATGCTTTCTTATGTTATTTCTTTTACTTCTTCACCCGCAAATTTCAATTAATTTTTTAAAGCAATCAGCTGAATATGCAATAATCTCGGTTGCTCCTGCCATATTTCCATACATGATTATGGCATACTTAATATCAACCGGAAGATTTTCCTATTTGCTTGGTATTATTTTTTACCCGATAACAGGATGGCTTTTAAAAATTAACACAAAAAAAGCAGGAACAGTTCTGTTTGTGGCATTAATAGGTGGATTTGCAGCCGCAGCAGTAGTAATGAATAGATTAATAGAAAACAAGGAAATTGATAAAACAGAGGCCGAATGTATGTTTCCGCTTATTCTAATTCCAAGTCTGCCGTTTATTATTTTGGTAGTAGGTAAGATAATGTATCAAAGTTACTATATAGGAATACTTTTTGCGGTTTCAACAGTAA
>CAYJDA010000014.1:0-27999 GCA_964368815.1 uncultured Oscillospiraceae bacterium | reverse complement strand
CAAATATATTATCCACATTTTTATTATCATTGGGAAAAAAAAAGATTTTGTTTGTAAAAACTGTTCAAGAAAGCAAACTAAATATAAGTGAGCACATAACTTCCAGCATAAAAAATGCCACTGTTAACACGGTGTACATCTGTGGATTTATATCTTTTTTTGGAATGCTTTCAGGATTGCTGCAATATATTCTTCCGAGAAATATTGCAGTATTAATTTCAGCCGCCCTTGAGTTTTCAACCGCAATCATATATGCTGATATAAACAGTATTTATTTAGTACTGGTTACACTTTCTTGGCTAGGGATCTGTTCGTTTTTTCAGGTAGCATTAATTTTAAAAGAAACTGCAAAATTATATTTGTTTGTTATCAGTAGATTATTAACATCACTTTTTGGTGTTTTTATATTAAATATATTATTTAATATTTTCCCAATAGAAAAAGCTGTGCTTTTAGGGATGAATAATTTATACATTTTGCCTTATCAACATAACATTGAGTTATCAGCTTTAGCATTTTTAATAATAATTGTAAGTTTCACCGATTTTATATCAAAAAAAGGTTTACAATAAGAAAAAAGTATTATATTATATAGTTAAGGTATAAATATTTTTGAGTTAGGCATGGCTAAGTATATAAAATCTAAACTTTTTGGGAAAAATGTTGAACCGGCTTGCTGTTATTGTGAGCTTGGTAGTTTGGCGCATGATAAAAAAATGATTTTGTGTATTAAAAGAGGAATAACCTCACCATACTACCATTGCAGGAAATTTATTTACGCCCCGCTAAAAAGAATCCCTAAGCAAAAACCTAAAATGAGGGAATATTCTTTTGAAGAATTTAAGTTATAACAATTAAGGAATAAAAATTATATGATTTATTTTGATAATGCCGCAACAACACCATTAAAAAAAGAAGTGCTAAAAGAAATGTTGCCTTATCTTGAACAAGGATACTACAACCCCTCCAGCACATATTCTCCGGCTCAAAAAATTCGTTTGGCTATTAGCGATAGTAGAGAGTCTGTAGCCTCTGCAATATCGGCAAAACCACGAGAAATATTTTTTACTTCCGGCGGAACGGAAGCGATTAACTGGGCTCTAAAGGGAGCTGCTAAAGCAATGAAAAGAAAGGGAAAAACCGGGATAATTGTTAGCAGCATCGAACATCACGCTGTTCTACATTGTGCTGAAACGTTAAAGAAAGATGGCTTTGATGTTACTTTTTTACCGGTTGATGAATATGGTACGGTAAACATAGACACCTTTAAAGAAGCTATCAATGATAACACCGGCCTTTGTAGTATAATGCTTGCAAACAACGAAATTGGAACAGTCCAAGATATTAAAACACTTGCTTGTATTGCTCATGAACATAATATTGTTTTTCATACCGATGCAGTTCAGGCTGTCGGAACTATTCCTGTTGATGTAAATCAACTTGGTGTTGACCTGCTTACACTATCAGCTCACAAATTTGGTGGCCCTAAAGGTGTTGGAGCACTTTATATCAAGACAGCGACCATGTTGGATAACTATCTTGACGGTGGAGCTCAGGAAAACAATAGAAGAGCAGGAACCGAAAATGTTGCCGGAATTATAGGGCTTGCTAAGGCTATAAGCATTGCTGTAGAAACACTACAGGAGCGACAAGTATATATCAGCAATCTTCGTGACACACTTTGTAGTAAAATCGTTGCAACAATCCCGAAGGTTAAGGTAAATGGTAACAAAAACAGCAAACTGCCGGGAATATTGAGTGTTTCATTTGAAGGAATAGAGGGTGAAGGGGTGCTGTTGATGCTGGATATGCAGGAAATCGCTGCCTCGTCAGGTTCTGCTTGTACCTCCGGTTCATTAGACCCTAGCCATGTTATACTTGCAACCGGTATGTCGCATGGACTTGCACAGGGCACTATTAGATTTTCACTCTCCTCTAATAATACCGAGGAAGAAGTTAACACTGTAGCAACTGCATTGATTGCAATTGTTGAACGATTAAGAGCTATGTCGCCCATCTGGAATGGTTAATTAGCATATTTTTAAATTAAAAAGAAAGGTTTTTATGTATAGCGAAAAAGTTATGGAGCATTTCACAAATCCAAGGAACGTTGGTGATGTAGAAAATGCAAATGCTGTCGGAACTGTCGGCAACGAAAAATGCGGAGATATTATGAAAATATCAATGCGTATAGAAAATGGAAAAATTGAAGATGTTAAATTTAAAACTTTCGGCTGTGGTGCCGCTGTAGCTACTAGCTCAATGGCAACCGAATTAATTAAGGGGAAAAGCATTGAAGAGGCAGGAAATATTACAAATAAAGCTGTAATGGAAGCTTTAGACGGTCTACCGCCTGCAAAGGTTCACTGTAGTCTTTTAGCTGAAGAAGCGGTTAAGGAGGCCTTAGGAAACTATTATATTTCGCAAGGAATTGACCCACAGCCCATACTTGGAGACTATCAGTCGCATGACCATCACTAACAACAAAATTTTGGTAGGGCTGTCCGGCGGGGTTGATTCCTCGACGACAGTCTTACTTTTGCAACGCCAAGGATATGAGGTTGTTACTGCTTCTATACTCTTTTCTTCAAGGCATGAACGGGAAGTTAATGCTGCTAAACAGCTTGCAAAAGAACTTAATACTAAGCATTATATTCTTGATGCACAGCGGGAGTTTAATGAAAAAATACTTACCTATTTTTGCAATAGCTACCTTGATGGGCAGACCCCTAACCCCTGTATTTTATGCAATCCACTTGTTAAGTTTAAAACCTTGACAGCTTTTGCGGATGAGCTTGGGATAGAGAGTATTGCAACGGGACATTATTCAGGCTTAATCAAAATTGACGGACATACCCTGTTGGCATCGGCCGAAAATAAAACACGCGACCAGAGTTATATGCTCTACAGATTGCCACAAAGCATACTAAAAAGAGTAGCGTTCCCTCTTTCAGCACTCGACAAGTCGAGCGTTAGAAATTTAGCTCGCGATAAAGAGCTGTCTTCTGCCGAAAAACCGGACTCTCAGGAGCTCTGCTTTTGTGATAACTATGTAGATTTTTTACAGTCAAGAGGTGCAGTTGCAAAATCAGGCAACTTTATTTTGCCGAATAAAAAAACAATTCAACATAAGGGAAGCTATCGTTACGCAGTAGGGCAACGAAAAGGTTTATCTATTTCCTATTCTCACCCACTTTATGTAAATAGTATTGAACAAAATGGTGACGTCGTGTTAACCGACCGTGATAGCCTTTTTAAAGATACAATAGCATTCGACAATGCTGTTTTTAACCCGTTTTTTAATAGCTTTGATATACCGCTATACTGCAAAATACGTAGTACTGCAACCCCTGTAAAATGTGATGTGACTTCAAGTAATGGCTCGTTATACACAGTTAAAACAAATCAGCCGGTTTTTGCTCCATCAAAAGGGCAATCTATTGTTCTATATACCGAAATTAATAGCATCTTAGCGGTTGTTGGCGGTGGAATAATAACATAGAAAATTAGAGAAGAATTATGTGTAATAAAAAAATAGATATCATACCTTTTCAACCACTTGCATCTTCTAAAGAAATGTCCCGATTAGACATGGTTACAATGAAAAATAACGACATCGACTCATTACAGTTGATGTGGAATGCAGCTAATGCACTCTATGCTGAAATCAGCCAATATGTAAGTGATAGTGTTTTGATTCTTTGTGGTGCAGGAAATAATGGCGGAGATGGTTATGCGTTGGCATCTATTTTATCTAATAAATATATTAAGGTTTTTATTATTAACGTCGCAGAAAAAATCAAATCTAACGACACACTTTATTATCGAAATTTAGCTCTTAATAAAGCAAATGTTTATGAAGTTAGCAAAGAAGAAATTGTTGACCAAATAAATTGTTCATCAATTATTATTGATGCTGTTTATGGTACCGGATTTCATGGGATAATACCATCTGAAATTGCCGGCGTTTTTAAGATTGTTAATGAAAGTTCAGCTTTGCGTATTTCGGTCGATATTCCTTCCGGCGCTGTTTGTGACACAGCTGAGCTTGCTGTTAATGCATTTAATGCTGATATTACCATTACCTTCGAGATTTTAAAACCTGCATTAGTTTCCTATCCATCAAAGGATAATTGCGGTGAAGTTAAAATAGTTAAGATAGGTTTTCAAAAGTCAGTTATTAGAGATATCAATACATCTGCATTTCTTATTTCTAACGATATTGCTTCTTTTGCGCATTCCTTTCGTATGAAAAATAGCAACAAAGGAGATTTCGGAAAAATCCTATCTATTTGTGGTAGTAAAGGAATGGTAGGTGCTGCATATCTCAGCGCTATGGCAGCTCTAAGATCCGGTATAGGTTTGCTTTACATTGCATGTGAAGAGCAAACCTTGCTTGCGTTACAAATAAAGCTTACCGAACCTGTTTTTATTGTCTATGATAATATTGATGAAATCGGATTACTTGATAAATATGATGCTGTTATGCACGGCTGTGGATGTGGGACATTAAGTGCCGATATAACTGAATTTATTATTAAAAATACAAAAAGCATATTAGTACTTGATGCCGATGCATTAAATAATATAGCTAAAAATCAAATATCTATTCAAAATAATCACTGTACATTAATTATAACGCCTCATCCGGGTGAAATGTCGCGATTAGTTGGTTGCAGTATTGCGGAAATTCAATCTAATCGAATTTATTATGCCACGGAATATGCAAAAAAACATAATTGTTACGTAGTTCTCAAAGGCGCTGCTACAATAATAGCTGATCCAAACGGTAGATATGCAGTTAACTGCACCGGCAATTCGGGGCTATCAAAGGGTGGAAGCGGAGATGTATTAGCAGGCATGATTACTGCATATTGTTCTAAATCTGAAAACATTTTTGAATCTATCTGTGCCGCAGTTTACGAACATGGTGCTGCAGCCGATAGATTACTACAAAAACATACCGAAATTAATATGCTACCAACCGATCTTTTATCCGAAATAAATGCTATTTAATGAAACGGAAATTCTGCATTGGATTAAGTTAAATGAATATATTCCAGGTAAGCAATTAACGGCTATTTTCGCTTTTGCTGATAGCTTAACAGCTAACAAAAAGATATAAATTTACATAAAAACACCTCACACATGGTGAGGTGTTAAAATCGTCAATTGTTTAGTAATTATCAATCATCATCGTCATCTTTACCGATATAACGACTTGTTGTTTCTTCTCGAACGAAGGTGTCGGAACGGTCGGTAAGTGTAAACGAGTTAGAACGTATATAATTAGATGCTTCACGCTGGTTAACCGCAGTATTCATTGATGATATCATCCCCTGCGTTATCAACCAAGAAATAACAATTGCAACTACTAATGCTATAATAATCTCCATTTTTGGCTCCTTATATTTTCTGCAACCGGATATCTATGACAGGAAGAATGATGTAATGGCCATTATCGGGATAAAGCTACCTACAGCAATTCCAATTCTGTATAACCATAATTTCTTCTTGTCTATCGGCAGTTCACCTGCAACCTCGCCTGTTTGACCGTTTATAGCAAACTGGTAGGTTTTATCGCCAAATTTAGTGTTTAGCATCCATACCGGAATCAGGGCATATTTTATGTCCTCTCCGTTCATCTGAATAAAACTATCCTCTTTCGTGACGCTGTCGTAGTTCACAACCGTATCTTTCAGTGCATCCTCAAGTGAAGCTATAACACGTTTTGTAGCACGTTGACCGCTTTCCTCTACATTTTCGTCAAACTTATCGGCAAAATATCCTGCCATATACATTGGCTCAAACGGAACAATTTCCTTAAAGTCGAACGGTTCAATACCCTCCATATATTTATCATCCATTTTTTTGGAGGAATCTACAGGAATATAGTCAAAGCCAAGAGAGCCTGCACGGTCTACCGAATAATACTTTGTCTCGGTGTATTCATAGTCGCCACTTGTCCATTCACGAACTTTGGTTGCTTCAAACCTTGCACTTCCTTCACCTGTACAACTAAACAGCCAGAACGGAACATACATTCCCGATATCTTGGAGACATGGTTGTTGTCCTTAAATGCTGAAGGTAATAGTTTTTTACCTTTATAAAAGTCCTTAAGAATTTCCTGTGCCTTGGCTTTGTCAATTTTAAAAGGTAGAATAAGGTCTGGAGTTAATACTCCGCTAACATTATCGGTAATAACAACAGGATTACCGCAATACATACATTCGGTTGCAACTGTATCGCCTGCCACTACCTCAGCGCCACAAGAAGTACAACTAAACCCTGACTGTGTGCCCATAGTTTGATGATCTTTAACATAACCCTCTATGTTCCAGTCAATCTTAGTGGGTGGAAGTTTTTCGGTTGCCTGCTCGCTTTGTTTGTTAAAGTGATCTTGTGGATATGTGCTCTCACAGGAACCGCAATGTAGCATCTGAATTGAAGGGTTAAATTCAAGCGGAGCACCACACGCCGGGCATTGATATTTTATTAATGTGTCTGCCATAAGAAACTCCTCTAGGTTACTTTATATCGCCTTCATCAAATACATCACCGCATTCCGGGCAGAATTTAGGTGGTTGTTTTGGATCTTCGGGTTCCCATCCACATTTATCACAAGCATAAAGTGGTGCTCCCGCAGGTTTTTTGCTTCCGCAGTCAGAACAGAATTTTCCTTTATTTACAGTACCACAGGAACAGTTCCAGCCTTCTGCTTGTGCCGGTGCCGGTTTTTTGCTTCCACATTCATTACAGAAATTGCCTTCGTTTCCTACATTACCACAACTACAAGTCCATCCCGCACTCGCCGGAGTTGGTGCAACCGGTGGAGGTGGAGTTTGCTGTGTCGGTTGTGGTTGCTGTGGCTGTTGGGCGTATTGTTGTGGTTGTTGGCCATATTGTTGCGGCTGTTGTTGTTGACCCATCTGAAATAGGTTAGCTGCATTTCCGCCAGCATTTTGGGCCATATTCATTCCTGCAAAAGCCATGAATGCACCCTGACCTTCGTTTGCTGCTGCCGACTGCATAGCCTCTGCTTGAGCACCAACAAGATGAGCAGCTGCCATTGTGGGATTACGGAATGCTGCATTACGCTGTAGTTCCTTAATCATCGCCTCGTCTTCTTCAGAGGCTTTAACCGAAGAAACACCGAAGGAATGAATTTTCAATCCGCGTAGTTCTGTCCATTTTTTAGAAAGAACTTCATTAAGCGCGTCGGCAAGTTCCATTGTATGTCCGGGAAGTGCGCTATAGCGAATACCCATTGTTGAAATTTTTGCAAATGCAGGTTGAAGTGCGGTCATCAGTTCACTTTTTAACATGCTGTCTATTTCGGTACGAGAGTAATCTGCTGCAATATTACCGCATACATTTGAATAAAAAAGCATAGGGTCGGTTATTTTGTATGAATATTCGCCATGACAACGAATTGATATATCAATATCGAGACCAACGTTATTATCAACAACACGGAAAGGCACCGGACTTGGTGTACCGTATTTGTTGCCGATAATCTCTTTCGTGTTAAAGTAATAGATACGTTGATCCTTGCCCGGCTGTCCGCCAAAGGTAAAACGCTTTCCGATATTAAAGAAGCTCTGCTTTATGCTTTCCCCAAGACTTCCATAAAAAATTGAAGGTTCTGTTGAGCTATCATATGTAAATTCGCCCGGCTCAGCACAAATTTCTGTTACCTTGCCATTGTCAACAATAATCATACACTGGCCATCAGCAACAGCAACAACCGAACCGTTTGAAATTATGTTTTCCTCGCCTTGTGTGTTAGAACTTCTGTTTCCAACTCTTTTGCTACCCTTACTAACAAGTATTTCAACAGGTAATGATTCACAATAGAAAAACTCTCTCCATTGATCGGCTAATACCCCACCGGCTGCTCCGGTAATTGCCTTAATTAATCCCATAAATCCTCCAATAAAAAAATATTTATGACTTGTAATTTATTATATCATAAAATATCTCTTCTGTAAATAATTGTTGAAATATATTTACAAATAATTTATAATTTATCTATAAGATAAAAAAATAGGTGTTTAATGAAACGAAAATATAAAGGAAGTGGTGGATTCTTTATTTCATATTTCTTCAATTTGATTTTCCATGGAGAGTGGTTAGCCGGTGCTGTTATATTTTTTATATTGGATTTGTGGTTAGGTCTCCCCTCCTTTATTTGGATGATTTTCCTTGCTGTTTTTTTCATATGGCCATTAATAATAACATTGTTTTTAACAGGTATTTCCTCAACGGTATCTGAGAATAAAACTGTTGCCACTAATAAAAATCCCTATTCCAGCAAGAACTCCGATTTTAATATCAATAATAGTGATAACAATAAAGATGATTAGCAAGTAACATAGCTTTTAAGGAAATACGATCTCGTTATAAAGAGTGAAAAATGAGGGGTAACATCGACACAAAATCGGTGTTATCCCCCATTTTATTATTATTTTTTCAAAATATAAATAATTTCTTCTGCCTTTTGGCCCTCATAAATCGCTTTATCATAATCGGAATAGCAATGTTCTATTTTTAGCTCGCATTCACTAAGTAATTCCTCAAACTCCCCTTTTTTGTAAAGCTTTAATGCAAAATCTTCATATTCATTTCTGATAAAAACATTGTTTTCATATAACTCATACACACCCTCAGAAAGAGATACGCCTTTTTCGGAATTATAAATCGATCTACCTTTGGTAGTGATTTTAATGTCACCGTACATTACGCTTTTTCCGGGCGTATAATCATTGGTAGCAAATATGAAGTTTGGATTATTAATATGTTCTTTTCCAAAATTTGTTTCTACACTCACAATGATTAATCCGTTTTCATCAAGGCAGGACTTCATTAAATTAATTGCTTTGATTACATCATTTTTTTCGGTAAGCAATGATAAAGACGATGCTGCGATAAAAATATAATTGTATTTTTTTGTTGGGATGTAGTTGTTAAAATCAGAAATTGTTATATCGGCATCGATGTTAGCATCTTTTAATTTTTTTATGCATCTGTCAACCATATCAACAGATAAATCAAAGCCGTCAATATCATACCCCTGTTGCAAAAAAGGAATTAAAAATCTTCCTGAGCCGCACATGGGCTCTAAAATTTTATCGCCCTTTTTTGCAAATGATAGATAAAAATCTAACTCTTTTTTTGGTGCTGTCGGCTTGTCAATATCATAAAACCAAGAACACAAACTACCATAATAATTTTTTTCCATTATTTATTTCCTTTTTATATGTTATTATCACATAGGCCTCACAGGTAATATAACTAAAGAAAAAATGTAAACTATTAACTATTTATAAAGATCCATTGCTGATTTTACGACTTCAACCAGTCGATTAAGTTGTTCCTCGGTATGTGTTGCACTAACCTGGGTGCGAATTCTTGCCTTACCTTTCGCAACCACAGGGAAAGAAAATGCCACTACGTATATACCACTCTCACGTATATATTCAGCAACCTTTGCTGCTTTAATTTCATCGTAAATCATTATCGGTACAATTGGGTGCACACCATCTATGATTTCAAGACCGGCTTGCTTTAATGAACGTCTATAACCGGCTGTAAGCTCTGAAAGTTTTGCGGTTATTCCTACATTTTCTTTCAGAATTTTAATTACTTCCAACGAAGCAGCTACAATTGGGGGGGCAAGTGAATTTGAAAAAAGGTACGGCCTGCTTCGCTGGCGAAGTAGCTGTATGACTTCTTTTTTTCCGGTAACATATCCACCGGAAGCGCCTCCGAGCGCTTTCCCAAGTGTTCCGGTGATAATATCAACCCTGCCTTCTACACCGCAGTATTCCACCGAACCTCTTGCATGTTCACCTATTACGCCAACAGCGTGACTGTCATCAACAATAACCAGTGCATTATATTTTTCACATACATCGCAAATACCCTTTAGGTTTGCAATAATGCCGTCCATGGAAAAAACTCCATCGGTAACAACAGCCTTAATGTTTGCACCGTCAAGCTCTGCCTGCTTTAACTTTTCTTCTAAATCATGTGTGTTGTTGTTTTTATAGCGATATCTTTTTGCCTTACACAGTCTAATTCCATCAATAATGCTGGCATGATTCAGCTCGTCGCTAATGATTGCATCTTTGTCGGATAAAATTGTTTCAAACAGCCCACCATTAGCATCAAAACAAGAAGAAAAGAGGATTGTATCTTCGGTTTTAAGAAAGTCGCTGAGTTCAACTTCAAGCTCTTTATGAATATCCTGTGTTCCACATATAAATCGAACCGAGGCCATTCCGTAACCATGCTCGTCATAGCTTTTCTTTGCTGCATCTACAACTCTTTTATTGTTTGCAAGTCCAAGATAGTTATTTGCACACATATTAAGCATTTCTTTACCGCTTTCGATATCCACAACGGTAGATTGAGGTGAAGTGATTACCATTTCACCTTTAAATAACCCCTCCGATTTAATCATTTCGAGCTGATTTGCATATTGTTCAAAAATATCTTTCTTTTTCATTTTTTATATTAAACTCCAATCTAAAACCACTTTACCCGACGCTCCGCTTTCCATTACACTGAATCCCTTTTCATAATCCTTTATAGGATAACGATGGGTTATAATGTTGCTAATATCCAATCCGCTTTGTAGCATAATGTCCATCTTGTACCAAGTTTCCCACATTTCACGACCATAAATCCCCTTTAATGTAAGTCCGTGAAAAATGATTTTTGACCAATCTACTGCAGTTTTATCAGGTAAAAGACCAAGCAAGGCTATTTTCCCACCGTTTTTCATATTGCTTACCATGTCGTTAAATGCATATTGACTTCCCGACATTTCAAGACCTACATCAAAACCTTCTCTCATTCCAAGTTCTTTCATAACATCTGAGAGTTTTTCGTTTGTAACATTTACTGTTCTTGTAGCCCCCATTCCTGATGCTAAATCCAACCTATAATCATTAAGATCTGTTATTACCACATGCCGGGCACCGATATGTTTGCAAATGGCACAGGCCATTATACCGATAGGTCCTGCTCCGGTTATAAGTACATCCTCCCCTATCATATTAAAAGAAAGAGCTGTATGCACTGCATTGCCTAAAGGATCAAAACAGGAATAAAGCTCGACAGGAAGACCGGAGGAGCATCTCCATACATTTGTTGCAGGCAATACGAGATATTCAGCAAAAGCTCCGTTAATATTAACGCCAACACCCTTGGTGTCTTTACACAGATGAGGTTGACCGGCAAGGCAATTTCGGCATTTACCGCAGACAATATGTCCTTCCCCCGAGACCATCTCCCCTACCGAAAACCCTTCAACATTTTCGCCTATTTCAACAATTTCACCAACATATTCATGACCTATCGTTAGGCCTATTGGGATTGTAGCCTTAGCCCAGTCGTTCCATTGATAAATATGAAGATCGGTGCCACATATTGCCGTTTTATGGATTTTTATCTTTACTTCATTTTTACCTACATGAGGGATTTTTATTTGCTTAAAGGTAATTCCTCTTTCATTTTTTTCCTTAACAAGAGCCCACATATAATTTTGCATATAACTCCTTTTAGCTTAATACAAATAATTTTAAAATCACTATTTTTTTAAGGGGTGAAAACCTCATTGTCAGTATATCACATAGAATATCTTAATACAACATTTAAATTTAAATTAAATGTTGTAATGATTCAAAATATCGGTTATAATTATTTCAGAAGTATTTATTTCGGGAGAACAGATGGATATTGAATATGACGCTATGACTGCCGGAGTAAAGTTAGGCGGCTTAAACTCTAAACATTCTATACGTATTCTGTTGTGCTATATTATTAATTCTGTCGGTAAACCTATCACCCAACAGCAGCTACACAGAGCAATAGTTGCAACCGAACTTGCAAACCTCTTTGAGTTTGGGGATGCATTATCACAGCTTGAACGTAACAAGCTTATAATGAAGGATAACAAAGACGGATATTGCGTAACTGAAGATGGGCGTATGGTAGCTGAAACTTTACATACCGAGGTTCCGTTAACGGTGCGTGAACAAGCTTATAATGCTGCCATTAACTGCCTTGAGTATACAAACCTAACCGAGCACACCAAGGTGGAAATAAATAAAAATGATAATGGTGAATATGAAATTAAGTGTAGGCTTCTATCTGAAAATAAGGAAGTTCTATCCTTTATTATGCCGGTGCATGAACCCGAACTTGCACAGCACATTATGAACAGAATTTCGGAAAACGGACGGTTACTTTACAGCTGCTTGTTAGCCACACTCACCGGCAGCCCCGGGCTGTATTCCGAAGCTATGGAAATGTTAAAGAAGAAATAAATTTTTGGAGGTTTTATGGGAACGGTAAATATCTGGGCAAAGCTACGTTACAAATTCGACAACATAATGGCACGTGGAGCAATAGCCTTAGTCGGTGTTTTATTTTTAATCACTGCAGTGGTTATTATCATTGCCGGAATTGTGGCCTTTTTGTTGGGAAGTGGTTCAATTTCCGAGAATATTTGGGCAAGTATCATGCACACAATAGATGCCGGAACAATTACCGGTACAGATACTGCTAATATACCTTTTGTTGTACTTATGTCCATAGTCACCTTATGTGGTCTGTTTGTAACCAGCATCTTGATAGGTATTATAACCACCGGATTTGAAGAAAAATTGCAAAGTTTAAAAAAAGGTAATTCACGAGTAATTGAAAATAACCATACCGTTATTTTAGGTTTCAATGATAGTGTTTACACCATCATTTCAGAGCTGGTTATTGCTAATGAAAATCAGAAAAACGGCTGTATTGTAATACTTGCACCTCAAGATAAAGAAGAAATGGAAACTGCAATTGCCGAGCAAATAGATGACCTTAAAACAACAAGGGTGATATGTCGTACCGGTAACATTACCGATTTTCATATGTTAAAACAGTGTTCTATTGATAAATGCCGTTCAATAATAATTAATGAAGAACGTGATTTTATTACAACCAAGGCCATACTTGCCATTAACACCTGTATAAAAGAGTTGACCGGCGGAGAACTTAAGGCCCACATTGTTGCAACGGTAAGTGATATAAAAAATTACGAAGCATCAGAAATTGCCGGTGAAGGCAATGTTGAGCTAATTCTTGTTCATGATGCTGTTTCCAGAATAATTGCTCAAACCTGTAGACAGCCAGGATTATCAAATGTGCTAATAGAATTGTTTGACTACAGCGGAGATGAACTGTATTTTGAAAATTTCCCGGAGCTTGCCGGAAAAACTTTTGGCGATTCTCTTTTGCTTTTTGAGCATGCTATAGTTTTTGGATATAAACGAAATAGTGATATATTTCTCAATCCCCCTTCCGACATCATTTTAGAGAAAGACGATGAGCTTATACTTCTTGTTGAGGATGATGGAATGGCAAAACCATTATCAACAACCCCGATTCCGGATAATATTGATGAGTTAATTTCATATACTACTGTTGAAGATGTTGCAGAAAATATATTAATTATTGGTGTTAATAATAAACTTGAAAAAATTGTGGCTGAGCTTGATAATTATTTTAATAAGGGCTCTCGCGTGGTTATTGCCAGTGAAGAAATCGACTCTACTTATAAAGAAATGGTTAAGACCATTAAAAATATAGAACTTGATTTTATAGAGTGTGACACCTCGGATCGAACAAACCTCGATAACCTTACCAAGGAAAAATTCGAGCATGTTTTACTTCTCAGCAGTGATGATTCAGACTCAGAAACAAGCGATGCAGTAACGTTATTGAAACTAATTCATCTGCGTGATATTTCTAAAAAAGATGCAAAATCTTTCAACATTACCAGCGAAATGAAAAATGCCGCAAACCAAAGGCTTGCAAGAGTAGCTAACGTTAATGATCTGGTTGTTGGTTCTAATATCGTTAATTTAATATTAACTCAAATTTCAGAAAACCGAGATCTTGCAACTGTATTTAAGGAATTATTGCATGCAGATGGGTCTGAAATCTATATTCGTAAGGCAGAACAGTATGTAAAGCTAAATAAAATAGTTGATTTTTATCAGATTACCGAAATTGCAAGGCGCAAGGGAGAAATTGCAATAGGTTATAAAAAACAAGTTGGTAATAGCTTTGAAATAATCAACGGGCCTGCAAAATCAAATAAAATAACATTTACAGAGCAGGATAGTATTATTGTATTAGCCAATGATTAAAATTACATATTTTTTTATCAACAGTAATAAATAACAAATTTTTTTAATTGCCTTCAAGATGGTTATATGCGCCTATTATTGCGTATGATCCCCTATTTTAACTTTAATATTTATGAAATTCACACCTTTTATAATACCTGATATTATATTGGGTGTGTTTTTCATTTTTGTAAATTATTTTTGCCTTAAAAAATAAAGCGTAATATTATTAAGGCATCAATTAAGCTATTACTATCTAATGTTTAAAGGTGTTTATTAAGCACTGTAACCGGGATCAATGAAATTTTCAGCTCCTGAACTACCGTAATAAATTGGCGTTTCACCGACAACAAGATAGTCTGCTATAAGCACATCATTTTGAACATCAACGCTTGTAGTATATCCTGGTATTATAGCGCTTACAGTTACATTAAAACGCATATATATGCTGTTTTTAGTCTGGTTTATTCCGGCCGTTTCAACATTAGTAATAATATTACTTTCAACATATGAGGCCGGAATTACTGTAAATTCCAGGCGAGGCCCTTTACCTGAAAGTAGTTGCCAGCCAAATATAGTGCCTATAGGTATCGACACAACTCGCTGTTCCATGACAGACAAGCTATTAGCCACTACTTCGGTAAGTTTCGCCTTTGCATCATTTATTAACAATGTGTTTGCGGATAAAGAAACCAGATTCCCGCTATTATCATATTGCGGGATAAGTAGGTTATCGTATAGTTGAGGATTTTCTTTTAGCTCATTCGTTACGGATTCATTAATTGACAGCACTGCAGTAGTTCTGGATTGATAATCTGCAATAGTTATTATAACCGGCCTTATCTGACGGTCAAGTAAAACAAAAAAGATAATAACTAGCATTAATATTCCTACAAACAATACCGACGACTTTATTTTAAATCGTCTCTTTTTTTTCATAACAATACAACCCTTTCAGCAATAAATCGAAAGCTAAATGCGGAAAATCTTAGCGAGTTTACCGATTAAAGATGCTTTCTAATAAATTTTATGCCAAAAAGGTTTTAATTGTGCACAGATGCATTATTCGACAAATAATAACTTATCGAACAATAACAACATAAATCATATATGCTATATACACGAATACAGTAATTAACCCTTCACCTCTGCTAACTTTTTTTTCTGTTAATACAAAAATAAACATTAAAATAGTTGTAAAAAGCATGAATGAAGTGTGTAGCATTGCCTCTGCTGCAACATCTATGGGAGACAATACTGCAGATATTCCTAAAATAAAAAGTATGTTGAGTATATTGCTTCCAACGGCATTGCCCATTGCAAGCCCTGTTTCACCTTTTTTAGCGGCCATAATACTGGTTGCAAGCTCGGGTAATGATGTTCCGATAGAAACTATGGTTAAACCAATTATGGTTTCACTTATACCAAAAATCCTTGCGATTTCGATAGCATTATTAACTACTAATTCACCGCCTATTGCAATTGCGGCAATTCCGATAATAATATATAATACGCTTAGCCAAATCGGAAGCTGTTTGTCGGTTTCCTCGATATAGCTCTCTCTGTCTTTTTTTGCATTATTTATCAATATAAAAATATAAACAATACAGCCAACTAAAAAAGCGGTAGCTTCAAAGCGATTAATTATTCCATCAAGTATAAAAATAATCAATGCAACTGAAGCGGCAATAGCAACCGGAAAATCACGTTTTATCAGCTTGTTGTCAATACCGACTGGCTTTATTATTGCACATACACCGGCAACCACCATCAGATTGAATATATTTGAACCGGTAACATTACTTATAGCAAGTTCGCTACTACCATTAAATGCCGCTACAATACTGACAGCAGCTTCGGGGAGGCTGGTTCCTAGTGAAACAATGGTAAGGCCGATAATAATAGTAGGGATTTTAAATTTTTTAGCCACGCTGCTACTACCGTCAACAAAAACATCAGCGCCTTTAATTAATGCAACTAAACCCAAAATTAACAACAAGTAAATCATTATATACCTCACAAAAAAAGAGACCTTTACCGCTAATAGCGATAAAAGTCTCGTTACTTACAATGCACCCGGTTTTTCAACGTACTGACGAATACATAACATCAATTAATGATGTGAACTACTCCCTCTTATTTGTTTAATTATACACCACAAAGCAGTAGTTGTCAACACTAATATAAAAGCAATCTAATAAACCCTAAAAAACAATTATATTAGAAAAAATACATTTCATTAATCGCAGTTAACTCTTTTTGCAACAACTGTTTTTCATCTGGTGATATGGGTGAAAATGCTAAATCTACATTTTCTACCGCAAAAGAAAAATGTTCAAAGTTTCCGGGTGGGATAAGAATTTGTGCGCCCATCTCCTGTGATGCATATTTCATGGCTGCAATAGCAAGTTCATCGTTGCCGTAAATTGGTTTACACCAAGATTTCGGATATGCTTGTTTCTCTGTATCATCCTTCCAACTACGATGGATTAACGATTTCATCCCGAGAAATCCTCTGTTGTTTTCACGAACATTTTTCATAATGTCGTTTCCGAATTGCTTACCCATGTTTAATGCCCAGTTAGTCGGGAATAGAATGGTATCAAAATCATAGAACTTTAATGCATACATGGCAGCCTCTTCGCTGTGGCAGCTCATGCCTATATTTCTTATTATCCCCTTTTCCTTTGCTTTAATAATAACCTCAAAGGCACCACCGGGAGAAAAAACTTTATCAACATCTTCAAATGTGGTAATGGAGTGTAGCTGATACACATCGAAATAGTCGGTATACAACATTTTAAGAGATGTTTCCATATCTTTTTGTGCACCTATAGCATCTCGCTGAGTGGTTTTGCAAGCAAGGTATACATCCTTACGAAAATCTTTAAGTGATTTCCCCATCTTTTCCTGGGCATCATTATAAGATGGAGCAATGTCAAAATAATTTATACCTTTGTTGATAGCATATTTAACGTAGTTATCGCTGCTGTTCTGTTCTACAGACATGGATACAATTCCGGCATAAGCAATTCTTGAAACTTCTAATCCTGTTCGTCCTAATTTATTCTTTTTCATATATTTATCCTTTGATTGTTAATTTGATTGAGTTATTGTGTTATTCGACCAACTAAATATGTATTTATTATAAAACACAAATCTAATAATAAGATATAGTGTGAGATAAAGTGTAATTACATATAACGTTCGTGGCATAATTGAGCTAATAATCGAAAAAGGAGTACCTGCTCCATCTCGAACATAACAGTATTCAATTCCATAAAGACCATCTACTGCACAGCATATCAACACTAAAATTAAAACCGGTATATAGTTGGTAAACCTATCAGCCTTTCTTGGGACATAAACCCTTTTAGTCCATAAAAGAACTGCAGAAAAAACCATAATATAGTGATACGCAATGCTTCTTAAAACCGGAAAAGATAAAAAGGGGTTGAGATTTAAATGTTGGTTCATGAGTAGTCCCAGTATACCACCAATTATTCCGATTGTAGCACAGCTTGCAAGGCAAATCTGCCTAAAAAAACTGTCTTTTTTAAGAAACACTGCAAAAGGAAACAGATACCAATATAGTGAACATAGATGAATAGGAAGGTTAAGATTTATGTCCACTACACCGACTGAAAAAATCTCATACGCCCAGTTAAGTGGATTTAATAAAATTATTATCACAGACATTATTTTTAAGGATTTCATGGTGAACACGTAATCTTTGTTGCCATATACAATAGAAAAGTAAACGATGCTGGCAGAACAAATTAATAATGTAATTATATGAATTAATGAAAACATTAAATAGTCCTTTAATAATAATGTGTAATTATATCATGAATTTCTATCTAAGTCAATCGGATTACACCTTCAATTAGTGTTAACTTTTAATTTAATCATTAAATAAAAAGTTAGACTCAGATTGCTATTGACAAATTATAAATATAGCTTTATAATAATATATGTTAGTTAATCCTTGGAATTGACATTGTGATAAAAAAGTATTCTGACAATCGATTTTACTTTTTTAGCTTTAACGATTTTATCGCTAAGGCGTCTTTGTCATGTAACGGGTGATGTACTAAAATCTTAAGATATAGAAGATAGTGCCTACGTTTCTGAAAAGACCGTAGGCACTTTATTGTTATTATGAAAGGAGAAAGAAAAGAAATGATTATTGTACTAAAACACAATCCAGACAAGCAACAGCTGGAAGGGTTAAAGTCTTGGCTCATTGAAAAAGAATTAGATCTTCATGTTATAGAGGGAGAACTAAGCACTATTATTGGCCTTGTGGGAGATACTGCGTCAGTCGATATCGAGTTACTTGAATCAATAGAAATTGTTGAGTCGGTTAAACGGATTCAGGAACCATACAAAAAAGCAAATAGAAAATTCAACCCTTATGATACAGTTATCACTCTTAACAACGGCACCAAGATAGGTGGCGGAAATTTTGCTATGATGGCGGGCCCCTGTTCGGTAGAGTCAAAGGAGCAGATGTGTGAGGTTGCAAAAGCTGTAAAGGCTTCGGGCGCAAACATACTTCGAGGGGGTGCTTTTAAACCGAGAACATCGCCATATGCCTTTCAAGGTATGGGTGGAGAAGGTATCGACATTCTTTTAGAAGCAAAGGCTGAGACTGGGCTTCCAATAATAACTGAAATTATGGACCTTTCACAACTTCACCATTTTGAGCATGTAGATATTATACAGGTAGGTGCGAGAAACATGCAAAATTTTACCCTGCTAAGAGAGCTTGGTAAGGTGAATAAACCTATTTTACTAAAGCGTGGCCTTTCCAATACGATTGATGAATTACTAATGAGTGTTGAATATATAATGGCAAGCGGAAGCACAGATGTAATGCTTTGTGAAAGAGGCATTCGCACCTTCGAAACAGCCACAAGAAATACGCTTGATTTATCTGCAATTCCGGTATTAAAAACAAAAACACATCTACCAATAATTGTTGATCCGAGCCATGCTACCGGATATTATCAGTATGTACCACCGCTCACCCTTGGAGCAGTTGCAACCGGCTGTGACGGGTTGATAATAGAAGTTCACAATAACCCGCAAAAGGCGCTGTGCGATGGTGCACAGTCGTTGACTCCGGAGAGCTTTAATAAGCTTGCAGGCAAGGTGGATAAACTTAGAAATTTAATGATAGAATTAAAGGATTAAAGGTGTGAAATGAATAATTTAGAGCAATCGAGAAACAAAATTGATGAAATTGATACTAAACTGGCAGAACTTTTTTCGGAGCGAATTAACATCGCCGCAGAGGTGGCAAGATATAAAATTGAAAATAAAATACCGGTGTTAAACTCCGGCAGAGAACGTGATATAGTAACAAGATTAATTCAGGGACGAGATGATGTTACGGCACAGTATATAAAATCATTATATCAAACAATATTTGACATATCACGCTCCTATCAAGAAATTGAAATAATGGGTGATTCTATCTTTGAGGATAGCATTGTTGAAGCTTTAAAAACCACAGACAAATTTTTCCCTAAGCAAGCCGCTGTTGCCTGTCAGGGTACTGAGGGATCTTATTCGTCTTCTGCTTGCGATAAAATGTTTTCACTTGCAAACATAATGTTTATGAAGAATTTTGATGCAGTATTTCGCTCGGTAGAAAGCGGACTTTGCCGATATGGTATACTCCCAATTGAAAATAGCCTGCACGGTTCAGTAACCCAGGTTTATGATCTAATGAAGAAATATAGCTTTCAAATTGTTCGTGGGGTTAAAGTTAAAATTGACCACTGCTTATTGGTAAAGCCCGGAGTTAGCATAGAAAATGTAAAAGAAATATACTCCCACCCTCAAGCGTTAGCTCAGTGCAGCGAATTTATCAATGGATTAAAGGATGTAGAGGTAAAGGAGTGGAACAACACCGCTACCGCCGCTGAGATGATTTCTACATCTAACCGCAACGATATTGCAGCTATTGCTGACACGAGCTGTTCAGATATATATAATTTAAACATTCTTCACAATCATGTTCAAAATCGTGATAATAATTATACCAGATTTATCTGTATTTCAAAAAAACCGGAGATATATCCGGGGTCAGATAAAATTAGCGTTATGTTTACAGTTCCTCACCGCCCGGGTTCACTCTACAATATTCTTTCTAAATTCTCGGTTATGGGTGTAAACCTATCAAAGTTGGAAAGTAGGCCTATACCGGAGCAGGATTTTGAATTTGTTTTCTATGCTGATTTTGATGCAGATATTGCCGATCCCAATATTCAAAAACTTTTGGTTCAGCTAAAGCAAAGCACCGATACATTCACCTATTTAGGGAGTTATAGAGAAATATAACCAAAAATATCAGCCACCATATCGGTAGCTGATATTTTTTATTTTTTAGTTGGTGTAGTTATCGAAGTATCCTTGTATGAGAATAATTGGAGTTCCCTTATCCCCACTACCAGAGGTTAGATCACAAAGCGAGCCTATAAGGTCTGTTAAGCGTCTCGGTGTTGTTCCCTGTGTTGCCATCTGTCCAACCAAGCTTTGATTATTCTTATCCTTTTCAATTATGCTTTTCGAGATAGCCTCACGTAAAGCATCTCCCTCTAAATCTGCAAAATCATTATCAGCAAGGTATTTAAGCTTTAGTTCGTTTGGAGTTCCATTAAGCCCTTCGGTGTGTCCCGGTGAAACTACCGGATCAGCAAGTTCCCATATTTTACCAACAGGGTCTTTGAACGCTCCATCACCATAAACAAGTATTTCTAATGTTTTTCCTGTTAATGTTTTAAATGCGGCCTGTATTTCCTTTACAAGTTCCTCACAATTTGTTGGAAACAACTTTACTGTTCCTTCTGTCGCCTTGTTTGACCCAAGCAGTCCGTAACTTGGATTGCATCCGCTACCGTCAATTGGTTTTGTCATGATATCATCAAGGCCAAGCACGACATTGGCACCTGCAGCTTTTAACAGCCTCTTTGTTCTCTCACGAGTATGGATATCACAGCACAGAACATCTTTAGTGTAATTTAATATGGTTCGGCAGTCGTTAGCAAATATTACTTCTGCCTCTGCACCTTCTTCGCGGATAAGCTCTGTATAATATTCTACATAGTCTACTCCGGTGAAGGTATGTTTTTTATAGCCAAACAAATCACGATATTTTTTTTCGTCTAAAACATCGGTCCAAGGGTTAACACCATGTTTGTCAAGATCATCCACATCGACTAGATGATTTCCAACCTCGTCGGAAGGGTAACTCATCATAAGTGTAATTTTTTTAGCTCCTTTTGCAATGCCACGCAAACAGATAGCAAAGCGGTTACGGCTCATGATGGGGAAAATAACTCCAATATGCCCGGATGTGAATTTTGATGAAACATCCTTAGCTATTATTTCGGTTGCTACATAGTTTCCCTGTGCTCTTGCAACAACAGCTTCTGTAATACCAACAACATCACGGTCGTTTAATGAAAAATTTTCCGAGGCGGCAGCCTCCATTACGCTTTTAACTACTATATCTTTTATATTATCACCCTCACGAATAATTGGCGCCCTGATTCCTCTTGAAATAGTTCCTACCATCCTTGACATGTTTTTTCCTTTCTATATACCCTGTTGACAACCTACGTATAATAATATATAATAAATTCATGCATAAGTAAAATTATTATTTATTATCATTGACATAAGGTGTAGTTATGGACGGCTATAATGTAAACATAGAGCATTACAGAGTTTTTTTTGAGGTGGCGCAAAAGAAATCTTTTTCTGCAGCAGCTAATGCTCTATTTGTTTCACAGCCAGCAGTAAGTCAAACTATAACGTCACTTGAAAAAACACTTGGAGTTAGACTGTTTATTCGCTCTTCAAAGGGAGTTTCGCTAACAAAGGAAGGCGAACATCTTATTCAGTATGTAGAACCTGCTTTAAGTATGTTAAAAACAGGTGAGGTACGAATTCAGGAAGATTTAAAATTAGAACGAGGCGAGGTGAAGATAGCTGCCGCAGATACAATTTCGAGTCACTATCTTTCAAAATTTTTGCAAAGTTATAACAACCAATATCCTAATATTAAGATTAAGGTTATTAACAGAACAAGTAGAGAGTGCATCGAACTAATTAAAACCGCAGCGGCGGATATTGCTTTTATTAATCTTCCAATCAAAAAAAATAAAAGATTAAAGATAACTCGATGTTTAGAGGTTCATGATATATTTGTTGCAAATAGCAAGTTTAATGACATTAAAGGGAAAATCCTCTCACCCGCTGAACTTGTTAAATTTCCTTTAATAATGTTAGAGCCAAAATCAAACAGTCGAAACTACGTGGACGAGTATTTTATTGAGAATGGAGTAAAATTCGAGCCCGAAATAGAACTTGGGTCACATGACCTATTATTAGAATTCTCGAAAATCGGACTTGGTATCTCCTGTGTCGTTAAGGAGTTTTCGATGCGATATTTAGAAAGTACCGAGCTATTTGAACTCACCATAGATCCGCCGATTACTGCACGAAGTATAGGTATGGCAGTATCCTCCACCATCCCCTTATCTAATGCAGCTGAAAAATTTGTAAAACTTATTAATCATAAATAATATTTAGTGCTTACTAAATATAGTATTATTAACTCAAAAGTGTAAAGGGTTTCTTTACATAAATTTTCCTACCATTTCAATTAATCTTTTTGAAGCTGTAATGGATCCTCCGGTTATATCATCAAAAAAATCTTCATCGGTTAAGATAATCCAGTTTTCTTCACCTTTAATTAAGTTAAATTTTGTTTCGGTATTCTTTAGTTGCAAATCAGAACTATCTAGCGAATCCTTAAAACCGTTGTAAAAATCAAGTGCTAATATTTCTGTATCCTTCTCGCCGGAAAATAAACTTTTTGTATAGGTGGTAGCAAACTCCTCTATTAATAAATTAATAATATCTTCACCATCAGCAGTGGTGATTACTGCGGTTACTGTAGCACTATCTCCTTTTATCTGGCTGCCCAAAATCTCAAGTTCAAGATTATTATATAGCTTTACAGTTATTTCTTCAGCCATTTCATCAAGCATTTTCTCATTAATATTATATTCATCGAGATAGCTCAAATCTACTCCGTAAATAGTTGTTGTATCTGTTTGTATATATTTTTTTAATGTATCAATCTCGCCGTTTTTTAGCGATGTAAAAGCATCTTCAAGGCTCTCTTGTGGTGTTGGAAAGGGATCTTCTACAACTTCGGAAGAACTTGCAACTTCTGGTGGAAGCTCTAACGGATCTATAGTACATCCTGTTGAGAATAATATCATTGAGAACAAAACAATAAATATAAATAATTTCATAAAAACTCCATCTGTAATACTTTTGACATTATTATGCCCCAAAGAATAGTTAATAGTCATAAACAACTATTATTTTTTGTCGATATTATCAGAGGACTCTTTATCTTTTTCGTTTAATGGAATAATATTAAAAAGATAATCATCCTTAATAATATTTTCCTGGTTTTTTGACTTTGCATAGGAATAACTACAGATAATAACTGTGAAAGGAACTGTTAATAAAATACCCATACTACCAATAATTGCCTGAATTACTTCAACCAAAATGAGCTCAGAGTTTAAAATAGTTAGCATGTTTTCATTGTATACAGTTATCAGTAATACCATAACCAGCGATGATCCAATATATGCAAGAACCAAAGTATTCATCATGGTTCCAATAATGTCGCGACCGATGTTAAATCCACTTTTTAATAGCTTAAACATGGTAGGACTTTCCATATTATCGGATAGCTCTTTCATAGAGGATGAAATCGACATTGATACGTCCATTATTGCACCGAGTGCCCCGATAACTACACCACTCCAAATAATTTCATTAAGGCTAAAGCCCATGTTTTTTCCGAGGTAAGCAAGGTATATATGTTCCTGACTCATTACTCCGGTAATCATAAAAAGTTTATTTGCAGCAAAGGCGAGAACAGCGGCGATTAATACACCCATAATGTTTCCTAAGATAGCGCAGTAGGTTTTACTGTTAACGCCGTTTAAAAGCAATAGACTCATTATTATTATATAAACAGTAACTGCACCGGTTATTAAATAAACATTATAACCGGCAAGCAGTGAGGGGATATAAACAATAAATATTGCACACATTGTAAAAGCGAGGGACAGAATTGCCCCAACCCCTTTAAAGCGACCAATTATTATAATTAATAATAAAAAAACAGCTACTGCAAATATAATTAATATGGAACGATCGTAATTTGCCATAATCCAGGTATCTGCCATAATATCGTTTGCCATGGTTTTAGTAAGAATAACAGAATCGCCCACCTCTACTATTCTCTGCGACTCATAAAGGTAGTCATCGTGATACTGCAAGGCGGTAACAGTGTCGCCATCCATATCTCCTTCAGTTATTCTGGCTACAAATTCCACTACTAATGTATCACCAAAGCCGGTGTTTTCAACAATTTCATCACTCTGGGATTCAATGCTTGATATGGTAACAACCTTAGCTGAATAGTACTCAGATTCCGAATACTGGGTATCATAGGTGATACTTCCGGAAAAAAGTGTAAAGAAGATTGCCGAAAAAAGAATAATTATAATTGAAATTATTAAATTAAATTTATTAATTTTCATAGATGGTTTTCCTTAATGGTATTGGAATATGTCACATTTGTTGATTATATAATGAATAAATTGTTTTGTCAACAAAAGAAAATATTCTACATTTACGGGTAAAGTATTTATTTTTATAGTATTTTGTGATATAATCCGAAATATGTATTTGAACATTTTAAGGATTTAATTATGGACAGTGATATAATAATTGCGCAAAAAGCTAAAACACTTGAAATTTCGAAAATAGCTGAAAAGTTGAATTTGCCCACACAAGCTATAAAACTCTATGGAAAAAACAAAGCAAAGGTAGACCATAGATTGATAAAAGAATTTGAGTCAAGGCCAAGCGGAAAACTTATATTAGTTACAGCAATTAGTCCAACACCTGCGGGTGAAGGAAAAACAACTACCAGCGTCGGGCTTGCTGATTCACTTAGCAGTATAGGTGAAAAAACAGCTGTTGTTCTCAGAGAGCCAAGCTTAGGGCCGGTTTTTGGACTAAAGGGAGGAGCTGCAGGAGGCGGATATGCACAGGTGGTTCCAATGGAGGATATTAACCTACATTTCACCGGAGACATGCATGCCATTTCGGCAGCTAATAATCTTTTAGCAGCAATGATTGATAACCATATATATCAAGGAAATAGCCTTTCAATTGATCCGAGAAGAATTAGTTGGAGGCGCTGTGTAGACATGAACGACCGTCAGTTAAGATATATTACCGACGGCCTTGGAGGTAAATCAAATGGTACACCGCGTGAGGATGGATTCGACATTACCGTAGCGAGTGAGGTTATGGCAATTTTTTGTCTTGCTGCTGACCTCGAAGATTTGAAAGCAAGACTTTCGCGTATAGTAGTTGGATATAGCTTTGATGGAAAACCCGTAACAGCAGGCCAACTCAATGCACATGGGGCTATGACTGCATTGTTAAAAGATGCCTTTGATCCTAACCTTGTTCAAACATTAGAGCATACGCCGGCATTTATACATGGAGGACCTTTTGCAAATATAGCTCATGGATGTAACAGTGTTGCAGCAACTAGATTAGCTCTAAAGTGCGCTGACTATGTTGTAACCGAAGCAGGGTTTGGTGCAGATCTCGGAGCAGAGAAATTTCTCGATATAAAATGCCGCCTTAGCAATCTTTCGCCCGATGCAGTTGTTATTGTTGCAACTGTAAGAGCGCTAAAGCATCATGGAGGCTGCCCAAGAGAACATCTCGGAGAAAAGAATTTAGAATATCTAAAACAAGGTAGCTGCAACCTTGTAAGACACATAGAAAATATAAAGGATGTATTTGGTTTGCCTGTATGTGTTGCGATAAATGCCTTCCCTACCGACGATGATACCGAGCATGAATTTATCAGTAAATTATGTGATGAAATGGGCGTACCATGTGAACTCTCCGAAGTTTTTGCTAAAGGAAGCCATGGAGGAAAAAATTTAGCAAAGCGGGTGGCATCTATAGCGCAGGGCGGAAAGCTGAGTTTTAGTTATCATGATGATAGTTCTTTAAAGGATAAAATTCTTGCAGTTTGTCAAAAAATTTATCGTGCAAATGATATTAGCTTTAGCCAGGCGGCCACAAAAGAGTTATCAGATTTAATTGCTAATGGATATGATAAACTTCCAATCTGTATAGCAAAAACCCAATATAGTTTTAGTGATGACCCAACCCTTATAGGTGCTCCTGAGGGCTTTACTATGACAGTTCGAAACCTAAGGCTAAGTGCCGGTGCCGGATTTATTGTTGTTATAATGGGCAGTATTATGACCATGCCGGGACTGCCCAAAATACCAGCCGCAGAGAAAATTGATATAGATGTTAACGGAGTAATAAAAGGCTTATTTTAGTTATTTCCCGGGAAATATTAAACGGTGAAGACAACCAAAAGCGTCTTCACCGTTTAATTATTAAATTAATAAAGTGCGAGAAATATTTTATTTTTGTACAAAGTAAAAAAAGTTAAACTTTGCAGGATATATTTCTAATAGTTCTGCCAAAGCGCTGATAATTTACACTGTAGTTTTTTTTGAAATCAGGTAGGTATCCGCTTTTTTTGCAATTATAAGTGCTATGTAGGTTATAAGTGCATAAGCCGATACAATTATAACAAAAGATAATCCGGCAAAAGAAACAGTAGACATTTCATGTAAAAAAGGGCGTATATTTTGATAGAAATAATTACCACCGGTAAAATAATTAGCAATTAATGCTGTGATAAAATATAATGTGAACACAATGATTGTATTTCGATAGCCTTTCCATGAAGGTCTCCAATCAAATGCTATAACGGCAAAAATTGGAATTAACACAGTGATTAAATGATTAACCATGTAGGAAAATCCGCTAATATGTGTAAAGTTATATACCTGCATGGGGTAAAATAACGATATTAAAGCAAAGATACTAAAATAAATTATAGGATCAAGCAATATACGTTTTGAGTTAATTAAAAATACAATTGTGAGAGCTGAGGCTACTCTGCAAAGATGCAACGGCAATCCATCCGACCAGAATATCGGGGTGAAAAAAGCATACCACCCATAAAGTAAAAATATCTGTTGAAAAGCAAGAACACCTAAAAACAACCTTCGTATCAAATCTTTGTTTTTACGTATAATCTTATAATTTTTTACAAACAAAAAAACAATTATTAAACAGATTAAAAGATAAATAATGTGTGAAACACCATAGAGTTTTACGTATGGCGCATCGGAAGAAAGAAAGTTTTCAATCATAAAATAAGTCCCAACCTTTAATTATTAAGTAAAATTGGTGATGGATGTAAACGCCTGCAGATAGGTTAGATATGCTGTAATCCCCAACAAGGATAAATCCATCTGCAAATTCTTGAATAGCATCATTTGTATCTGCACTAAATGCCGGATAGTTACCATGTATATCAGAAATAACCGCATATTTCATAAGAATTACTCCTCTTAAATCGATACACACCGGAAAATCCAGTGTGTATCTTTTTTATGCCGAAGACATGGAGCTTGTGATCCGATTCGAACGGACGACCTGCTCATTACGAATGAGCTGCACTGCCAGCTGTGCTACACAAGCATGAAAAGTGAAAACAAATAAAAAAGGAAATTCGCAAAAGCTCATTACGAGATGAGCAAACCCGGCGTTGCCGTGTCACACTGCCAGCTGTGCTACACAAGCATGAAA
>CAYJDA010000013.1:0-56713 GCA_964368815.1 uncultured Oscillospiraceae bacterium | reverse complement strand
GTTGACCTCAGGGTCTATCGTAGGTATTTTACCTATTCTTATCCTATTTCTCTTCCTATAAAAATACTTTGTTAAGGGTATGATGAGTGGTGCTGTAAAATAATTTTCAAGATATGACGATCAAAGAAATAATTCTATAGATCTGTCGTAAATTTACAAAACAAAATTTTGAGGTAATAAACATGACATATCAAACAATGAAGCGTCTTTCGCTAACCGAAGTAAAACCCAATGGGTGGCTACTGCGGCAGCTTGAAATTCAAATGGACGGCCTTTCCGGCAAACTACATGATATATGGGAGAGTGTTGGTAGCTACTCCGGTTGGTTGGGAGGCTCCGGAGATGGTTGGGAAAGAGTTCCCTACTGGTTGGATGGATTGCTTCCACTCGCATATTATTTGGACGACAAGGAACGCTGGGATCTGTGCATTAAGTTTATAGACTTTTCGCTTAACAGCCAGGACGAGGATGGAAACTTTGGCCCTTTAAACACAAAGTATGACCGTTGGTCGCGCTATGTAATGTTAAAAGTTTTAATTCAGTATCACGAAATTACAAAAGATAAGCGTGTTCTCCCTTTCTTTGAAAATTACTTTATTTATTTCGATCGCATATTAGAAGAAAAACCAATTTCTGAATGGAGTGAAGCGCGGGTACCGGATTACCTTTATTGTGTTAAATGGCTTTATGAACAAACTAAAAATAAAAAATATGTAGAATACGCTAAACGAGCCGAAGCTGTATCATTAGATTGGAATGAATTTTTAGAGGAACTCCCCTTTCCCTATCCAACAAAACATTACATTAACTGGAAAGTACTTATGGACACCGTTGTGCCTAGTAAAACTTTTGATTTGTTTCCATTCCACTATACTCATATTGTAAATGTTACTATGGGCTTTAAACATCCGGCGTTAAAATACTGGTTAACCGGTGATGATAAATATCGAAATATAGCAAAAAACGGCATTAACCGAGTTATCGAGCGCCATGGAGTTGTGTCCGGTTGCATTAACGGTGATGAGCATCTTGCAGGAAATGACCCTTCACAGGGTTCGGAATTGTGTGCTGTTGTAGAATATATGTTTAGTTTACAGTCACTAATCGAGATTTTTGGCGAGAGCAAATACGGAGATTTAATGGAGCGGTTGGCATATAACGCTCTACCTGCAACAATTTCCGAAGATTTCATGGGGCATCAGTATTTACAGCAAGCCAATCAGGTACAAGCAGATGTATCTGAACGTCCTTGGTTCAATAACCGCAACGATTCCAACACGTTTGGTTTGGAGCCAAATTTTGGATGCTGTACAGCTAATATGCACCAGGGTTGGCCTAAGTTAGTACAGAGCCTTTGGTACACCGAGGGCAATGTGCTTACCAACATGGTTTATGCTCCAAGTTCTGTCGAAACAACCATTGAAGGCGAAAAAGTAGCGGTTGAACTATGCACTGAATACCCATTTCGAGATCGATTAACCTACCATATAGTGCAACCATCAGCTAAAGCAATGACCCTAAAACTTCGAATTCCGGACTGGTGCACTGCGCCATCTGTTATCTGTGACGGTGCAACAATTAATATTGAAAAAGAAACCGCAACTATCACGATTAATAAAGAATTTAAGCAGAACGACACTATCGAGGTAACATTCCCGATGGAGATTCGCTATTCCGAGTGGGCCGGAAAATCTACCGCTGTAGAACGCGGACCGTTGGTCTACGGGCTTAACATTAAGGAGCGGTGGGAATCAATTAAGGAGGTTGCACAAGTAACCGATTATGCAATTTATGCCGAGAGTCCCTGGAACTATGCAATTAGTCCTAACGAAGTTGTATCCGTGACGGAGCAACCTATTTCTAACGTACCATTCTCCAAGGAAACCCCATCGGTTACGCTAACTATGACGGGACTCCTGCTACCGGAGTGGACTCTCGATAACTCCAATGCCGGAAAGGTTCCGATTGATGTGGATTCTTCCGGAAAAGCAAAGGAAAAGATTGAATTAATTCCGTTTGGATGTACTAAACTGCGTATATCACAGTTCCCAATATATAATAAATAAGAGTTGAAACATGAATAATATTTCTTTTTTCAACGTTGATATTGATGGTGGTTTTTGGCAAAAGCAACAGGAGTTAAATCGTAAAGTTACTGTGCATGCCGTTTACGAACGTTTCTTTAATAGCGGGCGCTTCAGTGCCTTGAATTGCAACTGGAAGGATGGCGACCCGCTTAAACCGCATATCTTCTGGGATTCTGACGTTGCCAAATGGTTGGAAGGTGCTGCATATATCATAAAAAAAACCCCAGACGAAAAGCTCGAGGAGGATATCGAAAAAATTATAGCAGACTACAATCTTCCTATTCTAACCACAACCGGAACTGCACGCAAAGCAGATGAAAATTTGTATCGCACAACCGCCCTCCCTCGTGAGGAAGTTCGCGTTCGTATGATTCCATACTTTTCATGGGCAAATCGAGCTCGAACAGATATGACCGTTTGGCTTTTATCCGATTAGATTAATTAATAATAAAAGAGGCTGTTGCAAAAATAAAATTTCATGCGACAGTCTCTTTTTTTAACATAGCAAGACAACATTTGTTGGAGCAAAATAAATATTAAATTTTCACCAGGTATAAGTAGTAGCTACATTGATGATTTAATTGCTTATTATTATTGCGTTTGTAATTTGAGTTGAACTCATAGCGTTAATTTGATATAATTAAACTGGTTGAATATCGTTTTATTCATTACTAAAAAATGTATGCAGATTAACGAGGATTAATGAATTTATCACAAATTATTTTATTTTTCACAAGGGCATTGGGTTTTGCTATTGTTGTTAGTATTATTTTCGCTCTGTACTTTATTTTAATTAAAAAACAAAAATTTAAGAATTTAGATTTTTTATTAAAAATTCTTTTTGTCGCTTACCTCTCTTCACTCATTCAAATCACTGTCATTCGTGATTTTAAAAGTTTTATAACTCTATGCGACAATACATATAGTATTTCGTCAATTATTTTTAGCCCGTTTGCAACTACTATTGGAGCGTTTAAATTCAGTACATGGCAATTTGTTTATCATTTTGTTGGAAACATGATATGGTTTGTGCCGTTTGGGGTGCTTGCCCCATTAGTGTGTAAAAAAATAAACAATTTTATCTCGATAACATTTTGCGGTGCAGCACTTTCTCTTTCAATAGAAATTTTGCAGTTTGTTTTTAACTCTGGAATAAGTGATATTGACGATATAATTATTAATTCACTTGGAGCTATTACCGGATATGGATTTTATTGTTTATTTAAAAGAATGCATTACGCAAAGTTTTAATGATTAAGAGGTTGCAATTCCAACTTGACTAAATCATTGTTTTTTGTTAAAATAGCTATGAAAACATTAACACAATAATAGTACAATAAAATCTATTGTGTTATGATTTTAGAGTTGCTATTTTGTTAACATAGGAGTAAGTGAAATGAAGAAAATTATTACAGTTTTATTAGTGCTATCCGTATTGCTTTTAGTTGGCTGCGGCGGATCTGCAGAATCACCGTTAGCCAACATAGAGTCTCAGCCACAAGAACAACAAGCTACCACACAGTCTGCAACTACTCCGGGTGAAATTACTGCATCTAACGAAACCGGTTATACTTTTGTTGAGCTATATTCAACCCCCTCCAGCAGCACCGAGTTCGGTGAAGAGTTGTTAGGCGGAATGAGAGTAGATAACGCAATGACCTTTACTATGACAATTGGAAATATTAACGAACCCCAGGATTTTTTAATTGTTGATAATGACGGTGACAACTATTCAATACTTGGTGTTACACTTGTCGATGGTGGTACGGTATCATTTACCCTAATGGCTGACAGTAATAGCAACATTTTTCCTACAGCAACTACATATGATGCCTCTGGTGCACAGACAGGCTCAGTTAATGGCGAGTTTATTCCTGATGATAATGCAAATGCCACCGGGTACAACACTAACGGAAACTATGGTTTCACCCTTAATAACTATTCTGATTATGAAATCTACTCTGTACATGTAGGTATTGCTAATGCTTCCGCAGCCTATGATATGGATCTTTTACCACAGACTCTACCTGCCGGGTCCTCGCTTGATGTTTACGGCTTTGCTACACAAGGAGATTGGCTTAACACCGAGTGGACACTTTACATTACCGATGTTGACGGTGACACCAGTGCTTCCTATGATAACTTTAATCCCTGGTCGATTTCTTCTGTTGATGTTAACTGGGATTCAGGTGCGGGAGGCTATGTAGTACAGTTTAACTACTAAACAATTGCATTCCTGAAGTTGTTATCAATAAAAGGTAAAGCATTAAACTAAATTCGGAGGTTATTTGAAATCTTTTAAAGTTAGCTTTACAAATGTATTCTTAAGTGATAAATATAGTTTAAACGGTAAAATATTTAATGTTTTGGCATTAGCAGGTTTTGCAATTAGCCTTGCAATGACAATAATTTCATTTTTTACTGGTAGCAACATTCAGGAAGTAATATTAAATCTTGCTATGGCTCTTTTTGCCTTAGTGATGCTTATGTTGCACGTAAAAACAGGTTACTATTATCTTTGCAGTACAATTACCATTATAATTGTATTTATTATTGTTTTTCCGCTCATATTTTTTAATCAAGACGGTTATGTTGGTGGCATGCCGTCTTTTTTTGTCTTTGCAATAGTTTTTACCATCTACCTCTCCAAAGGTATCACCATGTTGATACTCATTTTAATGCAATATGTAACATATATTGGCATTTCAGTTTTTGCGTATTACCATCCAAATAGTATTCTTAACACACGTGAACCCTATGACCTCATGATAGATATCGTAATGGGATTTGTTATTGTTAGCCTAATTTTAGGAATAACTATGTTTATTCAATTTAAAATGTATGCAAAGCAACAACGATTGCTCGAACAGGCTAACATCGAGGCTGAGCGTGCAAACAAGGCTAAAACATCCTTTCTTGCAAATGTTAGCCACGAAATACGAACTCCGATCGGAATTATTCTTGGAACAAATGAATTAATTGCTCGTGATGATGGTTATAAGAACATTAATGAACATGTTGAAAAAATAAAAAACGCCGGTGAACTGCTCGATAATTTAATAAATAACATTTTAGATTTTGTGAAAATAGAAGCGGATAAAACTGAATTATCGCCTAAGGCATATGCGCTTTCTTCCTTACTCGAAGAGCTAGAACAATACGCAAATGTGTTAGCAAGAAAAAAGGGATTATCGTTTTCTTTTTTTATGGCAGGAGACATTAACAATCATCTTATCGGTGATTCAGTTGCAATTAAACAGATACTTTTAAATATTATTAACAACGCTGTAAAATATACCGACTCCGGTTCTGTTTCGCTAAGAGCAGAAAAAAAAGTTTCCGATAATCCTGACGAAATTATTCTACACTTTATCGTTTCGGATACCGGAATTGGAATTAATCAGAGTGAAGTTGATAAAATTTTTGATGCATTTAAAAGAATTGATCGTGGAAACGGAAGATATGTTGAAGGTGTTGGATTAGGACTTTCCATTGTAAAACAACTATTAACCTTGATGAATGGCGATATTGAAGTTTTAAGTATACATGGAAGCGGGAGTGATTTTAGTGTTTATATTCCTCAAAAAATAGCATATGATTATAAACCTATTGAGGATGAAACCAAGTTTGAAAATTCGTTTATTGCACCTTCAATCGGCGTTCTTATTGTGGATGACAACATCGAAAACCTCCTTCTTTTTAAAGCTCTTTTAGAACGCACTCTAATGAGAGTCGACATCGCAAAAAATCCTGATGAATGCTTTATGCTGTTAAGGTCAAATAGCTATGACATTATTTTAATGGACTATATGATGCCCGACATGAATGGTATAGAATTATTAAAAGTTATTAAATCTCAGCTAAACATCAATATTCCGGCTATCGCTGTTACCGCAAATGCTTTATCTAAAACACGTGATGAGCTTATAGATAACGGCTTTAACGGTTTTTTAACAAAGCCGGTTATGTGGCAACAACTTGAAAAAGCAATTTTGCAATTCATCCCCTCTGACAAATATAGATTGATAGAGCTTAAGTCCAATCAAATTCATGATGAACGATTTGAAAAAATAGTAACTCTAAAGGAAACCCTTTTAGACTACGGAATTGACACAACCGAGCTTTTTGCCTATTCAGGCAGTAGCTACGAACTTTTCTGTAAAACAATAGCAATTTATCTAATCGGTATGGAACAGGAAATTAAATCAACTGCAAAATTATTTAAAGAAAATAATCATGAAAACTTAATCTATACCCTGCACTCACTAAAAAGCAGGGCAAAAAATGTTGGTGCGATGGGATTGCATCATACAGCAAGTGACATTGAGTCACTTTGCAAGAAAAATAAAGTTGCGGAAATTGAGGCAAGAATGCCATATCTTCTTTATCAGTGGACACAGCTATATGAGGGTTTAAATCTGATTAACACACAAATTCATAAAAAGGACGAAGAAGATGAGTGCATATAAATATCATATATTAGTTGTTGATGATGATATAACTATATTTGAATCGGCAAAAATACTGTTAGATAACAGATATTGTTGTTCATATGCCGATAGCGGTGTTGCAGCAGTTGAATTTTTTAGCAATGGAAATCATGTTGATCTAATCTTAATGGATATTGTAATGCCTAATATGGACGGGTATGACACATTAAAACTTATTAAAAAGCACAAAGCTTGCCGATCTACCCCGGTTATTTTTTTAACCGGAGAAACAGAGGCAAGCTATGAACTAAAAGCATTTAAATACGGAGCTAAAGACTTTATATCTAAGCCATTTAATCCGGCAATTTTTTTAGCAAGGGTAGAACTTTGCATCTTTTCTGAAAACAACCTTTTAATGGATAGATTGTCCGAGGTTGCAGACGACTTGACGCCTAACGAGTTAATGATAATTAATTTATTATCTAAGGGGTATTCTAATGAGGAAGTATCCCAAGAACTAAGCTATTCCTATGGATACACAAAGCAACTTGTTTCTAAAATATTTGAAAAACTTAACGTTGCCGGACGAAAAGAACTAAAGCAATTTTATCGAAATTAAAGATTATCCAGTCTTTCCTTTGCAGCTTTTAATGATTCCTCTGCCTGTAGTATAGCACGTGAATTTTCATCGGAAAATTCAATATTAGTGTTTTGTGCTTGCTGAGGTTGCAAAATTGTCTCGTTCTCTTTAGCTTTTTTCTTACCGGAAAGTTTTACACCGGCAACCGTTGCCGCTGCACCCGCTGCAACTCCCGCTGCTGCCGCCGCAGTGCCCACTACTGCACTGTTAATGGATGAATTTTCACCAACATCCGGTATCGGAATCGATGCTGTATGCGTCTCACCTGATGGTCCGGTTAACGGAACACCGTTAGCAGTGCGATATGCATTTTGTGAGTTGCTGCCAACAGTATTATCCTGACTTCCAACCGACGGACTATCGTAAACATCCGTAGCATATGCACTTCCCCCTACTTTAGGAGAGGTTACTCCCGCTGTAGCACTATCTGCAGAAGCATCGGATATTACCACCGGATTTTTATAAAAATCGCGAGAATGGGCCTTGGTGCCTTCTGCTTGGCCTACATTCTTTTTCTCGGTTCCGTTGTATTCGCCCATCACCTCTTGAATTAAGGTTGCGGCTGTATTAATTATCTGAGCGGTATCGTTCATCTTAGTTGTACACTGCTGTAATGATGTTCTTGCTTTAGCGAGCAGCTCATCCTGACCGAGTTTTGAAGAGGCTGCACTAACCCTTTGTGATAAGGTTGTCATCTGCGTTGATAGTTTTTGCATCTCCTCGGTCTGCTGTTGCAACAGTTTATACGAAATTTTATATTCTGACATTAATAGCCAATCCTTTCGTTATATTCGTTATTTGCGTTATCTCATGGTATTTCCTGAGAGTGAGGGCAGTTCGTCTGCAGCCGCCTTAACCTTTTGTATATTACGGTCATAGTTATCGGCTGTTTCATTAAGCGAAGCTATTGTCGCCTTTAATGTTTCAATATAATCCAAACACACAGTCTTGCTTTTGGTAAAACTCGACATGTACTGTTCTGCCGCCGCTCCTGTCCAGATAGGGCGAAGTTTTTTTGTTTCATCCTCAGCCTGAGAAATAAGTGTTACATATACTTTTTGAATTTTTTCAAGCTCAGAGGCATATTTTCTTAGCTCCGCCGGGCTTACTCTTAATTCTTCACTTGTAGCCATTTTTCTGCTCCTATTTTGTGTTTAGCCTTTACCCAATGTAGAACGAATCACATCCGCCGCTGAACTTTCAGCCTTATTATAAGTAGTTCCGATGGTTCTAAGATTAGTAGCGGCTTCATCTATTGCCACCGCCATCTTTTCGAGATTAGGCGAATTTTGGTGGAAAGCATCAAGGTACTGTCTTGATGCTTCACCATGCCATTTTGTTCCGAGCTGTTCCATCTGCTCAACAAGTTTACTGTGATTAGATGTCATGGCAACACTAATGTTTTCAAGCTCTGTTGCCGATTGTGACATTTTTTGAAGATTTGCAGTTGTAGCTGACATTTTTACCACCCTTTCCGGTTATTAATTCGCGCTCGCTCTTGCGGCATTCTCTTCTTCCATACGCCTCAATGTTTCGGCCGAGGTTGCTATATACTGTGAAATTGTTTTTAATTCTTTTGATTGAAGCTCAATTTCTTCCTTTTTCTTCTGAAGAAAATTAACAAATGCCTTTGCACTATCACCGGTCCATGCTGCATTAACATTTTCAATTACCTCTCCCATTAATGTTGCACATTTAGTGTTTAGTTCAGTTGCGGCCGCCTCAATCTCTTTTTGTTGGGCAATCGTCTGTTGGTAGTTAAATGAAATTGTTGACATCATTTCTCCTTTTTAATTATTTCATCGAGCTTCCGTTGAAGGTTAATGATTTCCCTGATTCCACGGCAGCCTTTTCCGACTGATCATATATTCCGGCTAACTCATTTAATGTTAGTCGGTAATTTTCCATGTTTTTAAGGAGCGCCTCTCCACTTGTTTTAATCGAAGCACTCATCGCTCTTACACGGTCTGATGATGATCCCTGCCATGAACTTCTTAGGCTATTTATTTCCCTAATATAATTGTCAAGCCCTTGTGCTATCTGGGTTGATGCAGTTCCTATTTCCTCTGCTGCGGCAACAAATGCCTTGGTTTCTATCTTTAATTCTCCGGCCATATACTAACCCTTCCTTTCTTACTTTTTATTTTAAAGATGAAATTCTACCGAGAATATTACTTTCGGATGAATCAAAGGTCTGTGCCATTTCTCTTAAAAGGTTACAGTTTTCGCTTAGTTGTAGCAGCATTTCATTCATTGCTTCACGGTCCTGTTGATAGGCCTGCATAAATGCTGCTTTAGCGTCGGACGTCCACTGCTTCTCAAGCGCTTCAATTGCATCGGAAAACTTGTATACACCATCAGTAATATTTGATATTTCAGTTTCCATGCGTCCAACCGCTGACGTAATTTTTTGAGAATTAATATTGCTTACATCACTCATGTTTACACTCCTTTCTAAATCAACACTATTGTGTCGCCGCTTTTAACGTCCACCGCCGATAGAACTTCCTCGTTGCTCAGCAATCCACCGAGCGATTTTGAACAGAATAAAAGCTGTGTGGCATCGTTAAACACCTCTCTACCCTCTACAAGGGATATCTGCTTAACAAACTCTCCCTTAACTCTACCAACAGTCATGCTGTTATCAATTGAAAATTCATACGTCTTTGCCGTACTCGGAACCTGAACATCTAAATAAATTTTAGCCATTTTATTTATCTCCTTTCGATAATTCTATTAAATTGCATCGGTAGAGGTCTGTGAAAGTGGGGTAACAATTTTTACAAGCTTGTCGTCCTGTTCTTTATCTGAAGATGTGTAACCTATTCCGGGCGAAAGCTGTCTTGCTCCATCTGATGCTGACATATCAAAGCTTAAGGCACCCTGTTGGTCAAACATGCCGCCAAGATGGGTTCCGGTATTATGTGCCGACCATATTCTCATTAGCTCAAATCTTGCATTGTCGAAATAATCATCCGGCAACATTAATGCAAACATATTTATCTTATGGTCTTTACCCTTAGTTAATGCAATCTCGAGGAACTCATTCATTTTCACATTTTGACTGTATACCGCCTGCATGAACAGATTCATATCTCCGATAAAAAGAACTATTCGCTGTTCATCCTTCATAGCATCACAAACATTTTTGCCAGCATCTCTTGCGTCGTTTACAACTGCGTTTCTCCTTGTAAATTCTCCAACAAGAATAGATTCCATTAATGCAAACAACTCTTCATCATTGTGGCAAACTTTTTCGAAAATCGATAGTGCTTCAAGCTCTGAATTTACAGCATCAAACAGGAACATTCTACAGCCTTTATCCTTCGCCTGTAATGCTATAGATTTCATTAACTGTTTTCTGCCAGTCTCTGCAAACCCACTTATTGTATAGCAGAAATTTTTGTCGAGGTCTGCGGTAAAAAGCTCATGCGTATCGCTATTTATTCCGATAGCTATGTGATAAGCATCTAAGCCTTTAACGTCTTTACTTGCAACAAATTCTTCACAGATTATTCCCTCAACTTTGGCGCCAAGTTTTTTAACGCCTTTCTCGCTTTTTAGGTCTAAGAATTTTTTTCGCAAGGTTTGAGCAGGGCTTGACCCGGGTTCTTCCTTCACGCAGAGTGCAACCTGAAACTCAATCGGTTGAGGCGCTTTAATAAGTCCACGGCCAGGTGTTCGGTCATCCGGCAATATTTCGCTTCTAGTTCCGATAACCGACTCATATTCAAACTTATCGCTTAACTGCAATGCAATACCGTTTGTAAAATTCTGCCTTAGTCTTCCGCGAAGATCTCCAACATTATTAATTGTTAGTATTATGTAAATACCATAGCTTGCAGCCTCACGGCTGAGCTGTATAAGTGTATCTTCATAACGATCATAAGAATCAGCAAATGCAACGTAGTTATCAATTATCATTATAACTGCAGGGCAATCATTAGCCTGTGTAATATAATCACGATAAGAACCGATTCCAAGTTGGCTGAACTTATTTTTACGTTCCGAAAGTGTATTCTTCAACAGGTCTATAACCTGCTCAATCTTTTCGTCTTCGCCTTCAAACATAACTCCGCCTACGTGAGGAAGGTCAGCAAAAACTGTCATTGTTCGGCTGGAGAAATCGGCAATATAGATATTTACCTCATCCGATGTATACCCGGTAACAGCACTATATATAATCGTTTGAAGAAGTGTTGTTTTTCCGCTTCCCGCACTACCGCAGATAAGCAGATGTCCGTCACGGATAAAGTCTACAGAAACCGCAAACTGGCTCTGGGTTTCAGGACTGTCGGCATAACCAACCGGTAAAACCAGTGAAAAACCATCCGGTCTTTGTATCGGCTTTAACTGTTCGAGGTAAATATTTGTTGGTAGCGGATCTAACCAGATTTGACGAAGCTTTGAAATATTGTTTACATCTGCAATATTATTTAGATGTTTTACAATCGCATCAAGCTGAGTAACCTTGGCAATGTTATCGCTTTTTTTCTTGCTTTTCTTTTTCGGAACAGCATTTTTACCTATAAGATTTATTAGCTCAACCTTTGAATTTTTATTGTCGTTAAATGGGATTTCCGGCTGATATTCAGCTCCGGACCAACCGCTTTGAAATTCATCAAATATTTCATCATTTCCTACCTGGAAGTATCCACGACCCGTTCCGGTAATGAATGCTGCATCGGGACGCTTTAGCATTTCTGAGGAATCCTGCTTATCTGCAACTCTCAAACAAAGTCTAAAACGTGTATTCGACCAGATTTCATCGTCAACAACGCCGGAAGGTTTTTGGGTTGCAAGAATTAAATTTACACCTAATGAGCGGCCAACGCGTGCGGCCGATACCAGGGCACGAACAAACTCCGGCTGTTCCTTTTTAAGCTCGGCAAACTCATCGGCAATTATCAGAAGGTGCGGCATGGGCTCTGATGCAACACCTGAACGAAATAGCTCAATATATGCATCTATGTGCTTCACTTTATAATCGTTAAAAACTTTTTGACGATGTTTAATTTCTGCATTTATTGAGAGCAATGCCCTATCAGTTGCATTTCCGCCAAGGTTGGTAATAACTCCTGCAAGATGAGGAAGGCCGATAAAGCTCTGAGCCATACCACCGCCTTTATAATCAATAAGGATAAACGCAACCTCATGTGGGTGGTAGTTTATTGCGAGAGATAGAATGTAACTCTGTAATGTTTCAGATTTACCGGAACCGGTAGTACCTGCAACAAGACCATGGGGGCCATGATATTTCTCATGAATATCGAGATATAGCGGCATTCCACCTGATTTATACCCAACCATAGCCTTCATACTTTCGTAAGTACGGTTATCTAACCATTTTTTCAGAACTTCAAGCTCCTCAACCCTCGAAGTTTTATACATATCCAGGAAGGTTAATATTTCAGGTATTGCAGCGGATGAATTTAATTCTCGTAGCTTAAATCCTGAAAGCTTGCGTGAAAAATTGTTCATAGTGGCAACCGACATCGAGGTAAACTGTACCGACGACCGCTCTTCAAATGAACCAGATGTGCTGTAAAAGCCCTGATAGTCTTCATCATTTCTAATAATAGCACTACAGGCAGCCGGTAATTTATCGGTTGAGCTTACAGGAAGCACAACTGTAATTCCGAGCTCTTCGGTTGGAGAAAGTAAATATTTTGCCATAGGTTCATTTTCAATTAGTGAAAGATCGCCTATAACTACTACATAATGAGGAAGAATTTTTTCCTCAACTTTTTTATCTTTATATTTTTCAATACGGTCACGAACTACTGTTGAAAGGAAGTATAAAACATCACCAACAGTATTTTTATCATTTGCTATCATACGTATGCTTCCATCAGGCGACCAGGCATGCGGAAAATATCTTGTATGATCCCATGAGTCCAGCTCATGCATTGGATAAATGAATGCAGTACGTAGCTCGGTATACGGATGTAGTGCCGTTATTTGAGAAGTTAGCACCCTAACAAGGCTTAACGCAGTTTGTCGGGATCTACTAACTATTCCAACCATCATATTATCAGTAAGCGAGAGTTCCGACGGTATATTTGTAATATTTTGCAACCTTGACTTTATCTCGGTAAGATTGTCGTTTAACGGGTCATACGCAACAACACCCTGCTCCTTTGGTATCTGTATCTCATTAAAGGAAGGGATGTTACAGCTACCGAATGTTACATGTAAAAAGTCTTCATGAACGCTACTCTTTTCCCAAAGTCTTGGGCTTTCATCAAAAGCGAAAGATACAGCCTCCCCTGCTTCAGGTAACATCTTATAAAGAACATTTTTATTGTATGCTATTCTTTCTTCTATCTGTGCTGTCATTTTACCGAGATACTCGTTATAGCTCGAAACTCTATTTGCTTCGGTGTTAGTGGCTTCATTACGATTATACCTGATATTTAGAACTGCCCAGCCACCCCCGATAACCGCAGCACCAAGCGACATCACCAACGCTCCTGCAATATTTGTTCCACCACTGCTTATCATAGTGCCTGCTAACATTGGTATCACCATGGTAAAGGACGGGCCTAAGGTCATAAATAAAGGTTGTTGTTTATGAGTGGATTTTGACGGTGCACGTTCTATGCTAAAGGTTTCACGGTCCAGCAATTCAACCTTACGGGGAGTACGTAAAAAATATTGATGTTCAACAGGTGTCGTGATTTCATTTTCATCTACCGGTGTAGGATTAATTTTTATACTTTTTAAACGCTGTTCGTTTACACTACACTCACCTTTTGGGTTATTAACTGCTAAAACATTTCCGAGAAAAACTATCTTCAGTCCAACAACATAGATAACATCCCCATATGAAAGCTGTTGCTTTTGTGTAAGCAACCTTCCGTTTACAAAGGTTCCGTTTACGCTGTTTTTGTCTTCAGCAAAAACTTTACCGTCTGCGCTGTTAATTTCAGCATGTGTCGGAGAACAAAAGCGATTACCGTAAACAATTGTATTTCCATTGATTGCGCTACCAATCGTAACAAACGGGAGAGTCTGTATATCAAAATAGTATTTATCAAATGTTGTATTTCCCGGGTCAGCTATGTCTACCGTAAGCGAAAAAACAACCTCTGTTCCTCTTACCGTACAGTTCAGCAACATCCCCTGCTCTAAAACAGCTTCATTAACCACCGTTTCATCGATGGTTATTATGTATTGCGAACTTCCTTTTAGTGTCCACACGCCACTCCAAACCTCAAGATATAAAACTACGTCCTCACTAAGACCACTTATAGAGGGGCGTATCTCTACAGGGTGGGATTTATTATCAACACTTGGGAGATATATTTCCTGAAATCCATTTTCAAAAACGGTGGTCAATAATAGATTGCTCATCATTTTTCTCCTAAATTATTATTACCTTTACATAAATTTATTAATTTTTAAAGTTCATTACAATCTACTTTAGGATGAACTCTCCTTCGTAATTGGGGTCTTCAACTATTGTATCAGAAAGAACGGTTAGGGTAATATTATAGTTATCCGATTGCACATATACGTAACTTCCGTCAGATGTCCAGGTTCCTTCAAACTCAAGATATTCGGGAGAAACTCCATATGTTGTTCCATCTTCATTCAATACAATATAAACTTCATCATCAAAGCTGTGAGAAAATCTTGCTTCTGAACCTGTAGCTCCAAAAACTATCGCAAGAATTATGGCCAATATTATTGCTGCAGCACAAGCACAAACTATTATCAATTTCTTTTTATCCGAAACAATTGAGTTAATAAGCTCGGATATGTTAAAATTCTTTTTATCCGAAATTGTGCTTCCTCTTGCTACATTCGGAGCACCCGGCTGCCTTTGACCTGCCGAGCGAATTTCTGCATTTATTCTTGCTTTCTCAACGTCAGCCATTCGCCGGCGCTCTTCCTCCTCCTGTTGAATTTTTATTGCGTCTTCCTGTGCCCTTCTTTTTCTCTCTTCAACCTCAGCTTCCAAACGGCGAACTTCAGCTTCAGCGGCAATACGTGCTGCCTCTTTTTCAGCGGCAATACGCTGTTGTTCCTGTTCGGCTAACTGTTTTTTTCTCGCTGAAACAAATAATGCCGAGGTTTCGTCGCTGGATGGAGCGCCATTATTGTTTAAATTATCGTTCATTATAACACCTCATAAAAATACAATTTCTCCCTTGTTTACCTCTATTATACTATTTTCACTAATAACATAATAGTAACTAAAGGTTAGATTAATATATAATAATTTTTTTATATATTTTATGCAAATTTAGTCAATACCATTGCTAAGTTTGCACAAAAAATACAGCCACCGTTTCGGCAGCTGTACTCAATGTTGTTTTTAGTGGCAATAGTACTGGTTATAAATAGTTCGAAATTAGTTCAATGGCTTCCTGCCTATTTTGTAGCGACTTTAATGCCTCGTCGTATTCACTCATAACAATTGTGCGTTTTTCGTATTCTTTTTTTAGCATTGCGTTTGCAAGATGCTCGCTCGCCTTTTTTGTAGAGTCAACGAAAGAACGAATGTTTTTCAATAGATTTTCATTGATATCATCCAGCATAGATCTAACCAATTTTTCAGAATATATTATCAACTCTGTTGCCTCTTCATCGTTGATAATATCATTACTGAATTTACTTTTAAGCTCTTTTTTTTCAGCTGTAAAATCGAGTGACAAACTTGGGAATATTAATCTTCCGAACGAAGATGATAAAACTGATTCAATATTTATTTCATTTTCGTTAGCAAAAGGTAAAAGCTCCTTTATAAGCTGCTCTCTCAAAAAGCTTGAAAACAATAGTTCTTTCTCTAACGACCCATATAATTTTGCGGCACTGTCCTCAATAAATTGTATTTCATCAAATACATCTTTCACCCGTGAATATTCATATGTCTTTTGTTGTGTAATATATTCTTTATGGGTCTTTTTCCAGCTAAAAGGGTTCCACCAAACTTTATCACTAACATCAATACCAATGTTAACTACTTCAACACCGGTATTAACTGATGGTTTTATTTTTTCACGACTGTTAAACAACAGTGTGGCACTGCTATACGAATTTTGCTCCACATCACTGTAAACCGATTCAAAGATTATATTAATTTTATTTTTTATATCATTAATTGTATCGTTAATAGCGGCTATTTCTCGCTTTTGTTTTTCTAATGTATTGTTTGAAAGCTCATTTTTCTCGGCAATAAGTTCATTGGATAAATTATAGAGGAGTTGCTTTAATTCGCTGTTCGCCACAACAACGAAAGAAGCCGCTTTGCTATTTAACAATTCATTTTTCTGCTCTAACATCTCTGTGAACAGATTGTTAACGGCATTAAAACCTGATATTTCTACCAATGTTTCCATGTTAAGCTCGGTAAACTCCGAAAGTTTTTTTAATACATGTGTAGCAAGTTTACTGTAATCATTACTTTTGTAATTAACCGCCATCTCTTTAGCCATTGAAGATATATAATACGGCGTTCTGCATTCACTAACAACCTTAATAACCTCTGCAGAACATCCCGCATCAGATAGGGATTCCATCATCTTATCGATACACTGCCCAGCCCTTTTAGTAAGCTGTGCCTTAAGGTCGGCATCAACTGTTTTGTAATCGTCCCCCTCACGCATGGCGTCCATCAAAACATTGTCGTATTGACTTCCAACCAAAACAAGTTTTTTAATTCCTTTTTGAGGTAATTGCGAGCTGATAAGATCAACATCATCACTATTTAAAAAATAACCGGCACGGCTTAGAAAAAATGCAGCATCACATCGTTCGATGAACTCCTGAGTTTTAATTCTTCTGGAGGGAACCGGATCATTTAACCCGGGAGTATCCACAATTGTTATATCCTTAATAATCGGAATATTAACACCAAGTCTTACATTCTTCACATAGGGCGTGTAATCTCCGCTCACGCCAACATAACTCTCTAAAAGTTCGTTAAGCTCGTCGAGTTTTCTAACTTTTATTTCTTTTTGTTGCATTTCAAGACATTCATTAACTGATACATTACTGTTATCAGCCATCGCTAATATATCTCTTGCTGCTTCGGTTTGCGGGGTATCAAAACTCAGTCGAGCGGTTTTTTTAATTTCTGCCCATTCATACACATCATAAAACTCTATAAACAAGCTGTTTGTTTTTGAGTACTCAATCATTGTTAAGGTTGATGTTTTAGGTGTAACTGCATGAGGAAGTATCGACCTTGTATTAAAAAGAAGTGCATTTAAAAAGGAGGATTTACCTGCCTTTACCTGTCCTATAACAGCAATGTTAAATCTTCGGTTTTCATCAAAAAATTCTGATGTTTTTTTAATGAAATTTTCCTTTATCTCATTAATTCCGTTTATATCCAAATATTTTTGATATGGCATCAAGCCATGATAAATTTCATCAATATGTTCGGTAAATCTACGGTGTTGTTCTTCTCGAAATGAATTTTTATTTTCCTTCATTTATTACCTCACCCGTGAAAATATTGATAAGGTTATCTAATATTTCTATATCTTTCTTTAGGTCCTCAACACACTTTTTATTATCAGAACTTTTTGATATATCTCCTTGTGAAAGACTGTTTTTCATTCTTTCTTCTGCGTTTTTAATGGGGGCAAGTTGATCATGTATCATGCTTTTATAGGATATAATGTATCTACTTAATCCGCCTTGGATGCATATTTCGATATGATTTAATATTTCCGGAACCAAAAGTTCGGCTATTATTAACTCTGCATCCTCTTTTTTAACCTTCCTGTTAATTCTACTTGTTAAGACGTTAATATTACCTAAAAAATATTCCTCTTTTTCTAAAACAACAGCTAATATTTCGGATATAAGATCGTTTACTTCAATATTTATCTGGCTTTCTTCCATTTCGCTCAGCACAAAAAGGCTATTAAGTTTCTTTTGCTGTGCTGAAAAAAGCGGAAATATATAAAACCGAATTTCTTTATTAATAAACGCCGGTAAAAGTCCGATTATAAAGCTTTTAATGTCTTGACCTGAAATACCGAGAAGTCTTATCGGCTCAACAATATCTGTCATGTCGTTAACAAGATGTTTTTGAACATCAGAAATTGCCTGCAACAAAGAGCTTTCCAGCTCTAATGCTGTCTGGTCGATACTTTTCTTCAGATATGTTACCTGCTCAGCATAGCGGTAAAGCAAACTTTGCCGCTCCGGCACTGTAAGCTCACGAGAAACCACTTCATTTTTCAAAACGGTTTTTAAATATCTACATGTATTAAGACACTGCACCGAAAACACTGTCTCGTTTTCGCCAGCAAGATATTTATTTAGTTGATGCAACAGCTCTTTAAGCTCAAAGGTTTCATATGGCGGTTCGATAGACACCGCAGCAATCCATACATGTTTTGCCGCTAAAAATTTTTTAATTGTATCGCTAATAAACTTTTTACACTGTTGAACTTCATCCTGTGGAATTTTATCACATTTTGTTAGTAAAACAAATACCTGCTTCGAATTACTGGGAAAGCTCTGTAACATCTGTATAAAGGAGTGCTTTAATGTTGGTTCATCAGCAGCGACAACTAATAGATAACTATTACAGTTAAGTAGGTAGTTGCGTATCCATCTATCATGTTTTTCTATTCCCGATCCATATCCCGGCAAATCAACAATTTTTATATTTTGTATACTATTTAGTAACGCATTTTTATAGCGCAATTCAATACGAGTTACCCCATCAAGCGAGATACTCTTATCACGAAGCACCGAAAGATCAACTGATTGTTTTACCTCACCTCTAATTAAGGATAGCGAGTTGTCTCCATACATCAACTCAACCGGCGGACACACCTGAGGTATAATTCCGGTGGGTAATAGATTTTGCCCCAACAAAGCATTTAATACCGAGCTTTTTCCAGCGTTAAAGGCTCCTATTATCGGTAATACTGTAGAGTAAGACCAAATGAAGTTTAAAATTTCTACCTGCGACAATATTTCTATGTCGTTTCTTTCAGCAATTTCTTTAATTTGTTCTACCTGGGCACGTAGATCCTGCAATTCACCCTCCGAATAATGTAAAAAATAACGATAAAATTATTAACCGACCACTACATAACCACCCAGACTAATACCATCAACTGTCGCAGTTTGCGGTGTAGAAAGGTGACTGTTCACCCCAACATAGCAATGTGTGTCGGTATGGAAGGCCTTTCTAAGACATATAAGTTTAAATCTTGTTCCTATTCCGCTATAACTCTCTATCAGCTTTTCAAGTTCAACTTCCGAGATATTTAATTTATCGGTATCTTTAGAAAGATTTAATATAACTGAGAAATGATTTCGTGTATCTCCATAAAGCTCCATAGATAGTTTTTTAGCAGTTGGATTTCCAACAAAACGACTCCATTGAAAATTTTCAACTATATGTGCTTCGACTCCGGTTGCAAGTTTAATTACCTCCTCAAGTGTTTTACGGGTTCCTTTACCGCCCTGAAAAACATCAAGATTTTTAATCATATAACGAATTTGTTCCGCCGTAAAAAGTTTTGAATGCTCATCCATTCCAAGCCAGGATGACAAACGAATGATATTATCTCTATCTGCTTTTTCGTAATCGAGCATTCTTTCCAGCTCATCAATTTTGCGCTCAATATCAAGATACTTTGACTGGAGGACAGCTACATACCTATCAAAAAACTCATCACCCTGATAAATTTCCGGTAGGTATTCGGTAAATGTATATTTTGGAAATTCAAGTGTAATACCATCGATTCTCGCTTTCGCGTCCTCTTTCAGCAGTACAGATACGTAAACAAAAACGTATCGTCCGGTTAAGGAGTGCAAAATAATATCCTGAGTATCGATAGCACGAACATGCGAAAGCTCACAGAGCATTCTCCCCTTTTCTTCAATCGACACCTCTTTGGAAGACAATAAAGCATCAAGTCTCACCGGCTTGTCATTATAATACACATCGAGATCATTTGTTGCCGCAACCACAACCTCTAAGCGCAAATTATTAAATTCGCCCTCAACAACAAGCCGGTTATAGCTACAATCTTCATCCGATGTATCGAAAAAAGGAGTAATATAACACGCCTCATCACAATCTGTAATATGAAGGTTGTTATTTTTATCGGCTTCAAAGCCATCAATAAAACCTTTAAGTAACAAATTGTTATAAAAGTTGACGTACTTAAGTTGTGTTTTCATCTACCGTCTCCTTAAACAAATTCCAGTCCGATTTCCTTTAAATAACTGAGACCATCGGGGTGAATAACAATATCGCCCTGCTCGTTTTTAAAGCCTCCGTTGCCGTTATACTCAAGAGAAAGATCTCCAATAGATCTTACATTGTGGTTTAACTCTAAAGCCGAGAATAATTTGCCATAATCAACTTTTTTGCCAAATTCACCCTCTCTTACCCTATCTACCACCGAAGCTATAAACTCTTTTAGCTCGTTCTTTGTCTTTTCGGTGTTTTCTACAAGTGCTATTCTACCGTAAACACTAACTCCGACATATCTAACCCCTACAATTTTTATTTCGGTGGTTAACAATCTATATCTCTTAAGGTTCGAGGCTATTTTTTTCATATAAGAATCACTGAGTGTCGGCAGACGTCCGCCATATCTAGGCTTAACCGCAAGAACAACGGTATTAGCATAATATTGCTCGTTATATGCACTGCAATATTCTTTAGCCGAAATTACATTCAAGCTGTCAATCATCAATCCCGGGGTATTAAGAACAATGTGCTCATAATCCTGTGCGGTAACTGCTCTTGTAACCTTGTTTAATTTTTCTGCAATTTCCTGCTCCAGCTCATCAGAATTTTTTCTTCTCTGCCCACCGGCAGCTTTTTCGGGGTTGGTTAATTTGTAATCATATCCTTCTTCAGCGCGCTCTATTCTGTTTTCAAGGATATTACCACGGTCAAATATAGAAGTTTTTATCCGAATCAACACCGCTATATCTCCTTGATTCGGTTGCAGCCCGTTAATTCCATCACCAAAATAGATACAACCGGATTCCCTGTCAAGGCCAAAACATTTACAATCGCACGACTCCGATGTTACATCGTCGCTATACTGCCATATGTCGTAACACATCCTGTTGTTTTTGTTAGATACAAATGCAAGAAGTAGTTCACAAAGGTTATCTGTGTCGGCATCAATCTGCATTCTCTGTCCGGCACACCCGTCTGCTGTATCAAGAATTGTAGCCTCCTGCATATCACGCTCGCATACAAATACTGCAAACTCATCACCCTCTGCAGGTAACTCATTATTAAAGACAATGGTTTTTTCGTTCATGGTTTTCCCGTCTTTAATCAGGCATAAGTTTTCGTTGCTATCGGTATTAAACCATTCTATATAGCTATCCCCATCCTTTTTTGCAACGGTAACTATATCATTCGCGCGAATACAAAAATCAAGGTCAATACTATCACCCCCATTATATTGAATAATATGGGTATCGGCATAGGTATGAGTTTGTACAACCGGCATACAGGCGGTAAAAATTCTTCCTATAGATGGTAGTACATCAAATTCATTCCTCAAAATATTGCAACGAATATAATATGCTTCTTTCATCTTGTTTACACGAGATTTCTTTGCATCATCGCCTAACTTCAGCCTAATAAAACCGGTCTTTAAAAAGCCGCAGCTCTCATCTTCTAAAACGCTACAGGGTACAAATCCTACGCCATTGTAGTACTCCCAACTATACTCACAAAGTGCAAAAGATTTATCGAAGCTGTTTCGATTAGTGTCCTTAATATCTATATATAGATTGGTATTTTCTGTAGGTTGATTTTTAAAACCAATATAAAGACTACAGTTAATATCATTTTCCAAGGTGAAAATATCAGCATATCCACCGTCTACACCTGCAAATCTCGTTAGATCTTTTTTAACTCCATCCAACACATTATATAAAGACACTACGGGGTTTTCGCTTCCATCAAAAGATTTTAAAGTTTCAAACACTGTATCATTTGCATAGATTTTAAGCCCTTTCGGCAGATGAATATTCTCGCCTGAAAGTGCAACATGACAGATGGCAGGGCTTGCCTTAGATTCAATACCAAGCAGTTTAAGATACTTTAACCGATGTTGCTCACCGGTAGCATCAAGGTAGTAATTAAGAGAATCTATTAACCAGTAGAACATCTGCATGGTTGTAATACCCGGGTCATGATGATTTAGGTCTGTCCATTCCGGAGTCAGCCTCGGTATCATTCTTCGGGCTCGTTCAAACATGTTGCTGTAGTTCATATCGTCCAGCTGTGGAACGTGTAACATATCTTAACAATCCTTTCTCGATATTTAATGGCTTTTATCAGATTATCTCAACATAGACGGTGTGCTCACCGTTTACAGCCATGGCAAATGGATTTGTAATAACGCTTTGGATATCTTCGGTTACTGCTATTTCCTTTGAATTTGCAACCGCGGCCGCAGAGGTTCGTATAATTGATATATCATTCTTTTTCATCTTTAGATAGGCAAGAAGTTGTTTTACGGTAGGAAGAACTCCAATTTTCCATCCATTGCCATCAAATCCTCCACAAAGCGGATCAATAAATTCGTTAATAATTTGCCGTGTATTGTTTTGCAACTCATATACATCATCATACTCGTTACAGTTGATCCAAATTTTAACCGAATATGGAATAAACTGGGGTTGGGTAAGCATTAATGTTTTTCCCATAGGCACAATATTACTGCTTTTTAATAGTTTTTTATGTATGCTATCCTTAACGGCCGAGAAAATATGGTTTCCTTTTTCATACTCCTCTATGAGCAGTGCAACCGTTAATAGCTCCTCATCCTTTTCACCGTTCTTATTTATTCCACTTACGCATTTAATCTGCTTAACACAATAGGAAATTTGTGAAATAATATCGAAATAATCCTGAGAGGTAACGGCCCTGCCGCGAGTTTTAAGTATGTTTGAGATTATTTTATAAGAACTTTCAATATTATATCCATCATATCCACCATATGCCGGCACCGGATTTTTAACCGAGCTTATGTATTTAAGTGATTGCTCCGTCTGGTTAATTGCACCGACCTTAACATTTGCACGACTTCCTTCGTACGCCTGATATGAAACCCTAATTGATGCACCATTGTGTGATATTGGGTAGGCGGCAAAAATATTTTTGTCGAACTCAACCGTACCAAGTGAAAGGTCTACCGAATAGTGGCGTTCACGCTGTGAAAAATGAGTTCTTTTTTTCCATAATACCCAGTTTTCAGCATCAGGATTTGTCTCATCATATTCGTTTACATGTATCTGAACTTTAATTAAATTTTGATCATTTAGCTGCAACCTAATATCGCTTTGTTCGTCATCCAAATAAAACTCCTGAGTTCTCGAGCGATAGTTATGCACCTTAACCATATTAGGGATAATAGAATATATTTTAGGTAAATTTTCATGTATCTTTTTGTCGTTCGAAATAAATCGAATCCAATACATGTTTTTGCCAAACAGTTCTTTTTTCTGAACATCACTCGGAATAAGCATAAGAATATTGCCGGAGAACAATAACCCTCCGGTATTATCCATCGTTTGTATTGAATAAAAGCCACTGTTATTTAAATACTGAATTGTGTAGTTTAGCGGAACATCCTCAGAATTCTGAACCTCAAGGTATAAACTAATCGGGCTACCTGCCGGGCTTTCGTTAAATCCGAAATACATAGATAGTTTTTCGGATTCCCTGTTAAAAAACAACTCAATACTGCGATTTTTACCTATAGTGTTTGAAACATTATTTTTCTCGTAGTTATTTCTTGTAATGGCAACGTCCGGTGCAATTCCGGTAGCCTCATAGGTGTAGGAGAAGCAAAGCTGTGATACCACCGGGCAGAAAAGCCTGTTAGGTATACTATATAGATGATCAGCTCTCATCAGCCTTAGGCGCAAACGATATCCTTCCGTTGCTTCCTGTAGTGTTGCCATGTCGGCGGGACACTTAAAGCTTATGGTAACATCACCCATAACGCTACCGTTAAACATTGTTGCCATATGGTCTTCATATACAAGTCTCTTCCAACCGGTACTGCTGAGATATTCGATTATAACATTGTCAGGCCGTACATCGGGTTTTATCAAATTTTGATTATCGCCCTTTTTCTTCATTACAATTTTTAGCTCTTCATCAAGATCATATTGCGTTAGCTCCTGATTAACAACTTCAAAATCGATATTAAATTTCATATCAATCATTGCACCCCTACGGGAGAGAACAGCCTCGCTCTCTATGCCGCATTGTGCATAGATAGCAAGAGGATTTCCAAAGAGGTGAAAACGCTGAATATTTTGATCTATACCGGACACGTTAACAAGTGCAGGCGGAATATCCGTTTCCGAAAACACAACCCCCACGTTACTAAAAGTTAAGTCGGTTGTACCCTGCGATGTAATTTTAAGTGCATAACATTCAACACCTTCAAGCTCGGTAAGCTTTGGTTGATATCCGGTTATATCAAGCCAAATAATTTTATCTTTCAAGGTTGGACTTGGCAGCTGCCAATCTCCTTTGGGATCAACAAAGCTGTAGCTTATCTCCTGCGATGATAAATAGTTTAACAGGGCATTGAGATCAGATTCCTCAACCGTATCAAACTTAAGCCCTAACTTCATATCCGTCAGATCATCAAATAACCTCTTAAATCCAATTATTAAAACATGCTCCGACTTGTTATCACCTGAAATATCAAATGCAGAAATTCCCTTATCAAGCTCCTGAATATCACTACCGGAAAAAAGACAGGTTAAGCAATCCGAATCCTTATCGGTAACAAATATAGCCTGAACATTGGTGTCAACTGCAGTTATTGCATAATCGGTTTCAAACTCTATCGGTATCTGTGCACTTCCATCGTCAGCCAAAAGGGTTGTGCCCTTAGGTACAAACACCTGTTCCTGTATGCCTGAAACAGGGTTAAACTGAACAAAACTTTTTGCAGAGGAAATAGGCTCCTCTTTAAGCATATCAAAAAGGTTTAGATATTGAATTTTATGCTTTTCCATAACACGATCAAAGTTATCTTCGGTATGGTTTAGCATGTCATCAACAAGCATTGCCACCGTAGTGCCGGCATCAGGATTTTGTTCGTCAAAATTCCATTCCGGTACATATGACTTTGCAAGTTGTGCTATTTTATCGTGTCGTCCCGACAACTTTTTGTCCTTATCCAATTATTCCTCTCCCTTATCAGGTTGTTTTCGCTTTAGCTGTGTATCAGGCCACTATTCCAGACCGACACCCTCGTACAGATAGTATGGAAATACCAGGTTGTTTGGATTATTAGTAGACCTAACTGTGTAATTTATCTCAACATTTAATCTACCATTGTTTATATCGTTTGTGTCGACATCTACCGAAACATCAACAATTCGAGGTTCCCAGTAGGAAAGCGCCTTTAGTATTTCCAGCTCCATCATGGTTATCGTTTCACTGTCCGGCAAGTCAAAAACATAGTTGTGAATGTTACAACCAAATTCCGGCATCATAGCGCGTTCCTGCATCCTTGTCATAACAATAATATAAATGGCCTGTTTGATATCTTCTTCGCCTTCACACATAACAAACCTACCGGTAGTGCTGTCGACACGAGGCGGAAAACTCCACCCTTTGCCTAAAAAATCGTCTGCTCCCACCATAGCTTAATCATCCTTCCTGAAAATACTAATTGCTAATTAATTTTAACCATTCCGCCACTTATAGTGGTCATTGCGCCACCTTTTAACTCGGCTGTCTGTTTACCGTTTAATGATAACATGCCGCCATCAATTGCCATTTTCTGACCTCCCGAGACTGTTGCCTGTTGAGAAGCGGTTATATTAAGCTGATCACACTTTATATCTAATTTTCCGGCAGAACCATCCATGATTATTTCGCATTTTCCGGCAGTTAAAGATATTTTCTTATCAGCAGTTACAGCAATTTCTCCACCTTTTGTATCTATATTGATAATATTTTTTTTATCCTTATCGCTTATTGTTATAACTTCATTTTCATCGGCTACAGTTAGTGTCAACCCCTTAGGCGTTGTAAGTGTTACCGAATGCTTTGCTTCTTCATCTGAAACTGAAAATGCAATTTGGCCCTTAGTTTTAAAAAGTTTGTTTGCATTTTTTTCAGCAAAACTCTGCTTCTCCATCTCAGCATTTGCCGGATATAGTGAACCCAATACGAAGGGCCTTTTCTTATCAGTTCCCATAAATCCGATAATAACAACATCTTCAATCTCAGGTAGCAGATAACATCCATAAGTTTTTCCTGCATATGGCTGTAAAACCGGAATCCAGTCGCCAATGTTATTATCCTTTTTCCAGGAGGTGAGTTCCACCTTAACCATCCCGGGAAATTCTTTGTTATTGTTATCGGTAACAACGCCCTGAACAAATTCGCCAATATTATTAAATTCGGGGTTTTCGGTAAATTTACCACCTGTCATTAAGTCGGTTATCGAACTCATAGCGACATCACCCTCCCTTCAAAGTTTGTTGTAAAGCCCATTTCGGAATCATATTCATGTAAAACCTTTGTGATGTAATAACTCTGTTTTGCAGTTTTACTCAAGCCTTCTACCTTAATAAATCTTCCCGGCACTATTTCAGGATTACCTACACTGTTAACTTCCAGTACACCGAAATCTCTCGCAATACTGTCCGATAATATAGCAGCACGTTTTTTTGCATCATCAACGCTGGTTACATTAGAATCAAAATATGTTCGTTGAGTTTTAGAAAGCATTTTTTTTGCCGTACTTCCCTCACTGAATTTTCCGGGAAGTTTGTTGCTAACAGTAATTGCTTGGTCGTTTTCAGGGTTAATGCCAACCACCTCGAGGGTATCAACAAGGCCTGCACCTCTTAACGAAAGTTTTGCGGATAACATACCACCATCATTTGGGCTTATTGTAAATATAGGTGATGTCATTGAAGCTTTATTTCTAAAATATGCTTTGCCTGCTATAATAAAAAACTCACATCCAAAATACTGCGCCTGCTTTACTATAAAATTATAATCGCTCTCCATGTTTAGCTGAATAACTGAAACCTCCGGGGTTGTTAAAGAAACATCTTTGCCGGAAATATATTCGCTGATAGGTTGTTCCGATAAAAGAGCTGTAACTACCTGTGAAACCTTTTTTTCTTTTCTAACTTCAAGCCGTTGAATTTTCATTAACAAACACTTTGCATCCATACAGGAAACTGTAATGGATGGTGAAGAATCACCGTTAAAATTATATTCAACCTCGGTAATCAAGCCGGTAAAAACTGTTTCAACCGAGATATAGCCGAGCATAATTTCAACCTTAGCGCCCAGCTGAAGCTCTTTATAAACACCCTTACTATCAAAATCGGTTTGATCTTCTTGATACTGATTAACCACAGTAAAGGTTGCGCCGGAAGCCTCGTACTCCGCAGTGAGCTCAACCGATAAATGTGATATGTCGGCATTTAGCTTCTCTTTAATATCCTTTCCCTCAACATTAATTCGATGGGAAGGGACACTAAAGTTACGATATTTGTTCTTCAAGGCAGAAACACTTGTTACATTAGTCATTAAATCCATTGAAATCCCCTGTTAGGCTCATTTTATTGATGGAACCTTTATTTTAGCCGCAACCTCTAACTTTCTCGGATTTAATATTTTATTAGATTTTGCGATAATCTTCCATTTTTCCGGGTCATCATATTCCTGATGCGCCATCATCCACAGCTGGTCGCCCTGAACCAATGTCCTGCTCTTTGTTCTGTCGGGTGATTCGAACGGGTTCGAGCTGTTTTTTAAGATTTTGGAGGTTTCTTCACCCTCAATACTTAATGATATCTGTGCTTTAACCGGTGTGCCTGATGGTGAAAACATGGTGTAGTTGGATGACACAGATACCACCTTACCGGTAAAGCTTAAAGGACCCCAAACAAACTGAACTTTAGGCGGTGTATGTAATTCAGGGTCGAATGTTGTTAACTCCATTATTTTTGCAGCTGCTTTTGATGGTTTTTTGGAGCCATCAATAAGAGTAATTCCACCCATTGCAGAAGATATTGCACTGCCAACTCCTGCGACAGTACTTTTTGTTTTAACCCTGCTTACCGTATCAAAGTACAACGATAAGTTAAGTGTTGTAACCCCGCCCTTAACTGTCTGTGCGGTATCATCTGTGTCACGTCCAAGCTTTGTATTCTTTTCGTTCTGAGCCGATCGAGAAATCCCATACTCGCTGGGATTAAACTGAACATCAATCCTGGTTGTTGGTTTATCATTGGTGTCAAGCAATAAGAGCTTAGCTTTTTTCAACTTCGAACCGCTAAACACAGATTTATGGTTAGTGCTTGAGTTTGGAGAAATGCTTGACAAGCTGTAAGAATCTTTCTTTTCACTTAATAACATAGCTTAATTCATCCCCCTTTTATTTCTTTCACTTCTAAGTCTGCTCTCGATATTTTTATATACCTTATCTGCAATTTTGTTTATTGATGGAATTTTTTCTGCAACTATTTCATCAATGCTTCTGCTGTCGTTACCAAGCTTCGTAGCGAGGTTATTACTTAATATATTGGTATCAACCGTTGTTTCGGTAGATGTGTTTTCAATTCTCTTTGTTTTTTTAATTGTTTTAATGTCGTTATGTTCTTCAGTTAAATTTCTATCCGTTGCCGGCTGAACTTCTGACTTAAAAACAATATTAGCTTCACTCATTCGAATTGGTGTTAGTATGTTTGCCGAACCATTAACCGGGTTGCTCGGATTTATACTCTTAGAATTAGAGTTAAAGCTGTAGTTGTTGTTTATATCTGAAGAAATATAGTTGTTGTCCACTACCTCACGATTAAATATTTGTGCTGAAGTGAAGTTATTGATGTTTGTAAGGTTTGTGTTATTTACAGAATTTGTATTGTTTGATCCGCGCCCAACATTGCTTGCTGTTAAATGAATATTTTCCATTATTTTGTTCATCGTCTGCAATGATTGTTCAAAAGATGAATTGTTAACAGTATTGTTGTCGTTATTTATATCTGTATTATTTTCGTTATGCACAATATTACTGCTGTTAAATATTGTTCGTTCGTCTGTAACCCTGCTTTCATTTCTATTCGTTATATGCTCAGCACTGCTTAAACTATGTTGATTAATGTTAGTTAATTCCGAATTAATTGTTAAATTACTAACATTGCTATTTACGGTAGAATTTTGATTTAAATTGTTATGCGTCTGCTGCTGTGTTATTTTTTGTGTGTTTTCGGTAAAATGATATCTGTCAAGATGGTTGAGTGAGTTTTTTTGTTCAAAAGTTTGGGTGCTGATATTGTTGTTTGTTACTCTGCTCTCGTAACCTTTTTCATCCGAAGATAAGTTTGTTCTATCTGAACTTTTCGCATTGTTATTTGTGGTAAATTGTTGTGAATTTATTGAGTTATTAATAACATTTACACTATCGTTTAAAGTGTTTAGTTTTCTCAATGTAGAGGAGTTGAATATATTATTTTCTATCTCCTGTTTAATATTAGCAATCTGTGTCGAATTTGCTTGCCCTGCCTCTTGCCGTTCACCATCAACCCATTTTGAGCTCGAATCGTAAACTACCACAGCTTCACCTTGAGGTCTGGTAATGCTTCTTGAGTTACTGTAATGTCGCTCCGGTCTTACTATTTCATCGGAAATATTTGTTCGTTTAACTGCTTGCATATCTTTGTTAAGTTGCTGTGTGGTAGTTAATGTTTCATTAACGGTTTTATTTACTTTTTCTACCAAGCTGTTAGTATGCTCGGCATTTGCTTTATCGATAACGGTGTTTATCTCTGTATTGAGCTGCTGATTTTCAGTTGATTTATGTGTTAGCGAAATTCTATCTTCAATATGTGTATCGGGTAATGTATTACGAACAACAAGGTTTTCGATATTATCTGTAGAGGATTCATTTTCATGATGAACTATTTCGATGGGTAGAATATCCCCTGAGTCGTAGGTAATAACATTGGATGCATTCTCATTAAGATTTAATTTGGTAATATTATTAATCGAATTTATTGTGTTGTTCGAAAGGGTTATTACATCCTGTGAAGTTATATTTTCAATTTTTGAGATGTTATCAATATTAATAACCTTGTTAAAACTGTTATCATTATTGATTTTAGTTTGTTGTGAGTCGGAATTGGTAATAAGCTGATTTACTTTATAGTTTTTTGACAGCATGTTAGTACTACGAGATTCGCTCAACGCCTGAATAGTGGCGAGCTTTAACATAAGGCTGTTTAAAAAAGAAAAGCTAAAAGTTAAATTATTGATGTTGGTATTATGTATATTATTATTAATATATAAAATGTCTTCTATATGGGTTTCGAAGCGATTTATTTGAGGGTTTGCCATTTCAGGATGTACAGACTCAAGCCACACCATCTGAGCTTCCTGTGATATTCCCGAAATGAATGTGGTATGTCTTGTTAAAATATCGTTATAAAAGTTGTTCTCCTTAAATAAAGACAATCTATTAACCTCTCAAATAATTAGAAAATTCCGGCCAATGCGACAGCTGTTGCAAATTTTTCTTCCAGTGTCTCATAAACCAATTCAAAGCGTTCAATCAATAGTTCACTGCTATTAGCATCAAAGTCGTTAGTGCTCCATTTTTTAACGACAGCACCATCCACAAAGTAGATTTTAACGATATCTCCTTTGCGGTCATACACAAGGATAATAATATCTCCTTTTATCTTCTTACCCGGTTTTAAATCGGCCATAGATTGAAAAGCGAGTCCCCGAAATGCAATTCCACGCTCTAATACCAGTGTTTTTTCGCTTTTAACGGGTGAGCTTATTAGATGAACCTTATTATTAACACCGCCTTCATGGAAAGGCTCTGTATCGAAGCTAATTTCAACATTTGAAATTTTCGAAAAACCCATCGGGACCGCATTTACTATTGCAGTAAACTTATACCCGGGTATGGGTTCCGGTTTATTATTGTATAAAAAGTCGGACACAAAAGACATTTTTTCCTCCGATTAAACATCAAAAATATTCTTTGGAGCTTTGTTGATCTCCTTATGAATTTTTGAAATTTCGGCGCAGTATCGGCGCCTTGTTTTATGATCAAGCGTCATAACGGTATCGTGTTCCCAGTGGTAGTAATAGCTGATAAACGACATCTCTTTATAGAGTTCGTCCTCCGGGTATATCGTTATTCCGCTCGTGTAAAATTTACCTGTTGCTCAAACTTATGTCCACATTCAGGGCATACGCAGCTATCAACAATCGGCTCTATGGCATTTATCTGCTGATACATACTCTGCAAAAAAGCAAGGTCACTGGAAAAAAGTTTTTCGATGATTCTGGGATCCATCTTTGGGAGTGTTCCAAGTGATTTAACGACCCTCGAAAGAAGTATGATGGTAAGATATCCCGGATTTGACACCACCCTTGGGTCTCTCAACGGTAAAATTTCGTCTGCTGCAGTGGCGAGTCTCATAACACCACGCTTATGAACTACACCTTCGTTATCAACATAACCTTTCGGTAGATCAAACTCAAATTCGGTAATAAATTGATCGTCCATATAAACGCCCGTGCCTCTCATACATAAAAGAAGAATTTAGTCTATGTATGGGCTTGCACATTCCTTTCTATTAATTGTTATTTGTTTACGCTAAAGTCTTTTAATTCAATCCCGGTAACCGCCTTTGGAGCATATAACTCCAAAGGCAGGAAACCGAAATTAAGACTTAAATGATTTTACAGTGTGCGGTGCATCTCTTCGAATGCAATTTCAACACTTTCAAAAGAGATTTCACTGCTGCTGGCGTTGAAGTCCGGTGCAGTATATTTGCAAGGCCAAGCATTTGTAAATTCCCAAGAGGCAATCTCGGTGTGTGCATCGTCTTGAAGGTAGATTGTAATATCAGTAACTCTATCCTCAGCGGTTGCCTTTTCACCGTTTGATATGCCTTCTACCCACTCGTAGAAAGTCATATTGTCGGTCATACCCCACTTTAGGGTGATGTTGCCGTACTTTGTTAGTCCCGGCATTTTGCGTGCAGAGTTGACAGTCTCGGTACCTTCACGATACTCGATAACATCAATAGATGCATCAAATCCACTGACCTCCGAAAAAGCCGCCACATCAATGCCTTCTATCTCCACACGGTAATTATACTTTTTGTATGGATAAACTTTAATAGCCATTTAATAAATCCTTCCTTTCGCAAAATTATTTTTTGGTTACCGTCTAAATATTTTGTATTAGCGGCTAATCTTTCATATACTGAGTAATGCGGAAAATAACGAACTCTGCAGGACGGCTTGGTGCAACACCAATAACGCAGATTAGGCGACCATTTTGAATATCCTGCTGTGTCATTGTGTCTCTACCAATATTAACGAAGAATGCTTCGTCCTCGCTAGAGCCAACTAATGCACCGGAACGATACATATCCCTTAAGAAGGAATTAATAGTGCGCTCAACTCTTAACCACAGTACCTCATCGTTTGGCTCAAATACAGCCCAGTTGGTCTGCGATTTGATGGTCTCTTCTAAGTAGATGAAAAGACGTCTAACGTTGACATACTTCCAAAGTGCGTTGCTCGAGCAGGTGCGGCCGCCCCAAACTCTGATTCCCTGGCCGGGAAGTGCGCGAATAAGGTTAACACCACGAGGATTAAGAATATCCTGCTCTGCCTTATTATATAGGCAGGAAAGACCGATACAGTTGTTAACAACCTCATTTGCAGGTGCTTTATGAACACCACGTGTTGTATCGCTGCGAGCATATATACCGCAGATAGCGCCTGATGGTGGTATATAGGTTGGCTTCTTAGCAGCCATATCAAACACCTGTAACCAGGGATGATACATTGCTGCATAGTCAGAATCCACTATTTCACGATGGGTTAATAAATCCATCGGCTTTGTGGTATCTGCCGGCATATCAAGCACTGCAAAACGGCTTGCAAGGTTCTGACAATGTGTAACAAGTGCAAGCTGTACTGCCGGAGTTGTAATACCCGGAATAGCCATAATGCTAACATTGGTAAGCTCTTCAAATGCCGAAAGACCTGTACGTTTGCTTGGGCCGCCGTCTGCACCTATAAACATTGAAGCGTCGTTAGTTTTGCAATCGCCATCAGTACCACCGCTTAATGTGAAGGTAGCCTTAGTTGCTGCAGCATCACCGGAAATGGCAAGCATTGGAGGACAAATATCCTCAACAACATTAACCTTGCAGCTAATTAGCTCTGACTTTGAAAGTTTGTTCTCAATGTACTCTGCTTTAGACTGATTGAAGGTTAGTCCCTCATAGCTCTCAGATGCGTCACCGCAGCGAACTTCCATATCAATTTCACAGGAAGCGATAACCTTTTTAGGAAGCAGATTTTTGTCGACTATATCCTGCTCGAACTCATTCTCGAAGAATATAGTATTGCCCTGAATTTTTGCTACCTTGTTGTAAGCTACTGCTACATCTTTTTCGATAAGTGCAACAACATCGCCTGCACTAAATGCTGATGCATTTTTAGCTACATAGCTCTTTGTTGCTGTTGCAACATCTTCAATCATTTCGGTTATTTGGGTTTTTGCAGTGGAAGTTGTAACCACCGTAACCTTAATGTTGTTTCCCCATTTACCGGGGTTTTTAGCGTTAACAGTCACCGAGCTCATTGAAGCTGAGGCTGTCTTTGCATCGGAAGGAGCAACACGCATAACATAGCAACGTGAACCTCCATTTGCGAAAAACTGCTCAACCGAATATGCAAGATAACGGTTTGCACCGTAGGCATTCTCTGGTAGATAGGAACCGAACTTGCGTACAAAGTCACCGAAGCTGGATACAAATTCCGGTGTGCCGATAACAGCACCCTTCTCTGCCATTCCTACGAAGCCGGCTGTACTGGTGCTAACACCTTCCATGGCCTTCAGGCCGGATTCAAATTCTTCTACATAAACACCTGGGGATAAATATTCTGCCATACTTTCTTTGGGTCGAAATTTTCGACCACTCCTCCTGTTCTCAATTATTTGTTTTTCTTAACCACTGATTGTTTTTGTCTGACCCGGGTTTAGTACCTGGATAACTCCCGCATAGGAACACATAAGCTTACAGGTGTTATCTACCGACGGTAATCCGCCTATCAGCACCTTTGGGTTTCCCGGCATCCATGGGGCGGCTGTCATCGGTGTACAAGGAACCGGAATCTTGCCTCCTATAGTTGCGGGGTTTGCTGGTGATCTACATACACCAAAGGGTAAAATGTTAACAAACGGTTTGTTATCCATAATATTTGCCGCGGGCATTGTTGTCATAACTTTGGATTGCGGAAGAACCATCATTGCTGAAGGTGCCGCTCCAAAATTACACATAAGTTGGGCGCCGTTGCATACGAACAACCCCATCCGTACAGTCCACCTCCTTTGTAAGCTTATTAGTTGTGATAACACCCCCATTCATCCGGTATTTTTGTTGAAATCGTTTCAGTTTCTGATTCAACCTCAATGGGAATGCTATAACATCCTTCTTTATCACTATAACCAGAATAGAGCCGATATAGCTTTTGCCCTTTCTGATGTGACCAATTTTTTCCGTGGGATATTTCATATCCCCCGTCAGGGGTTTTTCCGATTATGTAAAATGGATTAGCCTTCTTTCCTTTATCGGTGCAATAACACATTCCGGTTAATTTTTCCGAGCTGTAACCGCTAAAATATACAACCGTGTTATTTTCATTTTTATCTACCTTAGAAAGTGAGAGCCCATTTACCTCGTTGCCGATTGCAAGCACTAAATAATTTGCTTTTTGCTTGCCGTTTTGCCAACTACAATCGTTAAAAATTCCCGTCTGCTTACGATGAAGTCTTACCGTAACGGTTTTTTCATTGCCATATTTCTCTATCACAGAAACCGGTACTGATTTGGTATTGTAATACAGCGACTCGATTATTACATCATCTGTGACATCGCAGTTGATAAATACATAGTATCCTTCCTGCTTTACAATAGGCTTTAGGTTAAAATTTCTTATATAGAAGCCTTGTACCGGGCCGAAAATATCTCTACCGTTAAAATCATCAATCAATCTCAGCACAAAGCTCACCTCTTTTTTAACCATAATTCATCACCCCCTTTACTTGATAACTATCATAAATACTATTTTGATTTGTTTTCTGTATGAAACTCCAGTGACCTTACTCTTACAAATTCACCGGTTGTGCGTGAAGATAATATTATCGGAGAAATCGAGAAGAACAAACAAACCTGATATGGCATAGAAAGCGCTGCCCAAATTTTACTTTTCTCTTCAAAGGTCATATTCAATAATGTTATTGCCGAGTCCGTCGGATCTTCTTCTTCATTTAAGCTACCCTGTGTAATATTTAGCTGTGGATTATCCATTAATGTTTGCAAAACCCTACCGAGAATTCTCTGTTCCGTTTCGGAGCTTATGCTCATCTGAGCCTTGCTATTTAAAAAAACCATGTAGCTCAGCGATAGCGGTCTATCAGGTTGTTGCTTTGTGTTGCCTCTTCGTATCGGTTCTGAGGAGCGAAGCTCGTTAAAATCTTTAATGTCGTATAAAAACAAACCAAGCTGAAAATCACTGTTTTTATCTGTTGGCTGTGTTAACATAACAGCTTCAGGCACCTGGATTGGTTCAGGACAAATATTATCCCTTAACAGCTTAATCAAGGCATTACTAACATCGGATATAATTGAAAAATCTGCCACCTGTACCTCCTATCTCTCTACCGTGAAATATTGTATTTTTTCAGAATTATCAAGTTCATAACAGTAACGATAGGTCAATCCTTCGTCGTATCGAGCAATCTTTACAATTCTACCGGCATAATCAACATTTTTCAGTTCAACAAATGATGTGTTAGATTTATCCATCTGAAAAATAATATTAGAAAACATTGTCGGAAGCTGTAATCTAAGGCTATCGATAGCAACACAGTCTGAAATTGCTGTACCACTATTGTCAACAAAAAGATCCTGGCTATAAGATGAAATGTCCGGCATGTCACCTTTAAACATGGTAATACTCTCGACCCTAACTTTATCTTTACCCGACTCCTCAAGTTCGCTGTATTCTACCCAAACATCAGAGTCGATTTCAAAGTACAATGTTTTCTGTGCGTCAATAAAATCAAATGCACCTTCTTCACTCTCTGACCCGTTTTGTGGTCCAAAAATATTTGTTTGTGGCAAAATCGTTGAAGTTGATTGAGATGAACTTGACGAAGATGTCGAAGATGTCGTGCTTGATGAAGTTTCTGATGACGATGATGATGCATCTGACGAAACAGAGGAGGAGCTGTCAACAGATTGAGAATCAGATGATGAGTCAGGCTGGGATAAATCTCCGGATTCCGTTCCATCCGGATAAAACCATTCATCATTGGTTTCTAAAAAGGCAAAGGTCTGTTCTCTCGAACTTTGAAATGCAGAGTATAATTCCGATATGTCGGTTGTGCCGTTAAGCGATGAAGGAAGATAGTAATATTGTTTTTCGGTTTCCTCCTGAACGGCTGTATTTACTGTTGTTTGAACATGCACCCTTGCATCAAGGGTAATAACTACGCCTGCCTGCTCATATAGAAAAACACTGTCGGTATCGGTATAAACAATAATCGGTGTTTCGCTAAAGGCCTGTTCAACCATCTCGAGATTAGAGTTTACAAGAGACCTGAAATCAATGTTACCATCATGCATTGCTCCGGTATATACAGGATTTCCCGAGGTAGAATAAAGTGTGCCCTGACCTTGAATTACTCCCTCAAAATATTCACCCTCATACTGCCTTGTTCCATCAGAGTAATAACCGGTTCCTATCCCGTGAAACATGCCATTAGCAAAATTGCCGGTATAAATTAAGGTCGAATCCCTATCATAATATGCCCCTTCTCCGGAAAATTCGCCATCAACAAAAAGTCCTGCGTACTGTATGGTTCCATCGGAATAATATTTTGTTCCCTCACCGTTAAATGTGTTTCCGGAAAACTGCCCCATATACTCGATGGTGCCATTTTCGTAATAACGAGTACCCTCACCTTCATACATACTCTGGGCAAACTCGCCTTCATAAACCTTGTTTCCTTTTCGATCAAGCAGAATACCGTTACCCTGAACAACTCCCAGCTCGATTCCCCCTGTATATACTATCTCTCCGGTAGAGGACCGAATGTTTGCAATTCCGCTAAAATCTTTAATAGCCATGTCGTCATAATCAAAGGTTTCACTAGTTATAACTGCAGTTGCGGTTGAAGGCGGAGGCTGAACCGGGTCGGCAAACATTGTAAAATATAGAAAAATACCGGCACATACAACTAAAACAATAAATAGAAATATTTTTTTAAATACTAAAAATTTGCCAACTGTATAGTAATCATCTTTGCTTTTTGGCTTTAATGTAAGGGTTGATTTAACCCATTTAGTAAGCGGACGAACTAATTTTGCTGACCAAACATTAACATTAAACAGGCGTCGGAAAGAAAGAAGAATTCGTCTGAACGGGCTGGTTATCGCCGTTGTCATTCTTTTAAATAGTGATAATAAAAAGTTCAAAACATCTCCTCCTTTCTGCTTAAAATAAATTTAGGTAATATAACTACAGGTTGCGCTCGCATTTAAATATGTAGTATCTCGCTACGTTATCGTACTGATTTTCTCGTAGTACAATTGCAAACAAACTTTTTGCTTCATAATATCTTTGTGCTAAATACAACTCCATAGCCTTATCAAAGGTTGCCTTCGTTTCATTAATTAAATGTGTCTCGCCCGTTGAAGAGGAATCGTAGAAATCGTAAAGTGCATAATTGTTTCGCTGTGCATCGGTTAGATTTCCGATAAAACGATAGAAATAATTTTCCTTGTCTATTCCTTCAAATGCAGTTGAGGTAACTATAAGTCGTGTTGCGAACTCACGGAATAGGCTTTCATTTTCAGCTATATAGTCAAGTTCTCTTGAAATAATTGATGGTACGTAGCGTTGTTCATCGCCAAAAATGCCATAATGAACATTTGTTTTATGTACAACAAACAGTGCTTTAACTCTACTTTGCAGTGGCACCTTAGTATTAGCTCCGTCGATTCTCGATAGTGATGTTAATGCTATATCTATCGCACTGTTCGCCCCATTAGGACAAATTATCTGTAGTCGCCTCAGGTTTACACTGTCGGCAACCAGAGTTGCGCCAAACCGCTCACAGCTCTCACTAATAATGTTGTAGCAGGTGTTTGTTATTTCCTGCAACGAAGTGGTTGAAACATTGCTGTTTACCTCGAGGCTTGCTGTAACGGTATCGTACACTGATTCAATGCTATTTCCAAGCTCTATCTCTGCCAAACTTTCCTTGCCGAGAAGAGCAAATACCTTTTGTGGTATAAAACGGTAATATGTTTTACTTGCCGCCTGGAGATCATACATTTTTAAATCAATATCCGAGGCCATATTGTTAAACACCTTAATGATGTCTGAAATCTCGTCCTCGCCCTTAACATCAAGCCGTACCGAGGTGTTTCCTGCTGAAAACTGCTCTAGTGCCATCTTAATATTTCCGATTGGTCGCATTGCATTTTTAAATATTCTGTTAAGAATATAAACTGTTGCAACAAGGAAAATAAGGGCTGCAATAATATATATAATCAGGAACGTATTCGCATAGTTATCTATGTTATAATATGGAACGCTTGTTTCAATTAGATAAACTGTACCGCCGGAAATACCACCAATCGGGGTTACACAGGAAATTCTGATTCCGTTATTATCATTAATAATTCCTGTTTGCGCTACGCCGGTATAAACAGCGTCGAGATAAAGATTTGTTGCATCGGTGTTCATTACTATGTTAAAGGGGTAGAACAACGGGGTGTCGAAGTCAACACCGGTAAATAATGTTTCATACTCGTAATAGGCGGTTCTGGTGTAATTTGTTCGTGTTCCCATCTGACCGATAAGGTAGTTATATGCATCACCGGTGTAATCGTAAGGGAATTCCATTTCATCGAAAACTTCTGCTCCAAAAAGTGCTGCAAGCAGGTTACCCTCATCTAACACCTGATTTTCACTACTCTGAACTACCGATATCTTGGTAGAAAAATATGAGAAAAATCCAAATAATACCAATGCTATAACTAATACCGGCAATGTTGCATATGATAACTTTGCAACAATTGTTCTACTGGAGCTAACAAAGCCTGAAACAAATGAGAAAGTAGCTAAAAGCAAAAGTGCAATAATGTAAAATACTATAAATTTAATAATAAAGGAGCCAAGCTCTGAGAAAAACCCTCCGCTCAGGTTAGAAACCTGTATTGTCTGCCCTCCGGTTGTTATCAAAAGATTATAGCTACCGTCAGAGCTGTTTCTTGTAACTGCTAAAAAGTTTGTAATATCCTCCATAGACATAGCAAGGATGTCATCCGGCGTAAAGCTGCTATCACCGGTGAAGGGCTCTGAGCCTCTTTTAATGGTTGTAGTTTCCCTAGACTCAACATCCAGAGTTAAAATATCACCACTTTCCTGCTCACCGAGTATAACAACATCGTCGCGAACCGCTACATACATTGGATACATAACGCTCTCCAGCTCTCTTGCCGGATATAACTCGGTAGGTTCATCTTCTCCTTCAGTTGCTAAAAATAATTTACCTGATTTTGCAATATAGAGAGTATCATCTGCGTATGGCACTATATCATATATACCCTCTTCAGGGTTTATCATGTAGCTACGAGAAAACTTTTCCTCTAAAGGAGCGTTATCCCATAACAGCTCTTTATCATACGACTCTCGGGTAAGCTGTGTTTCGTTTGCATTAGTTCCGGATAGGAATAATGATCCATCGAGTGATAGCCAACGATATATAATCTCGGAAGCTTCATCAAGCTTATGGGTTTCAACATGTTTAAAGAAAAAATTATCGAAATTATATACCTGTAGTTCCTGTTCCGGTTTGCTAGCCCCCTTGTCTACCTGTTTTAAAAGATATAGATAACCTTCTTCGTCATATATCATGTCAAGAATTGTTACATAATAGCCATCTTCGGTTCTTGGTATCGTTACTGTTGAGTTCACATTTCCTGAATCGGAAAGACGTTTAATTACTATATTATCCTCTTCATAGCTTGCAACAACACTGCCGGAGGTTGAAGAGTATGCAATATCTGCTATATTTACAATTTCCTGGCCACCAAAAAACACAGTGTTGATAAAAAGAATCACACCCACTACTATTGCAATAATTATGTATTTTGGTTTTATTACACTCTCCACAATACCTCAATCCTTAAAAATGTTATAAATTTTCGTCTCCCAAAAACACGTCGCCAATCTGTTCTAATCCAATATAAACAAGGTTATCAGCATTTTTTTGCTGTGCGTCTACTCGTATATATATTTGATAGGTTAAAAAAATAATTGTAGCTACAACTAATCCAACAGCTAAAATCGTTGTCCAATGACTTTTAAAATATGCCCACATCTGTTTAATCTTCGACCAGATGTACATAATCCCGGTTGCCGGAACTGAATATCCATCAGAGAGCATTTTTACAAAGGTTATCATTGAACTGTAGTTAGTGAAACCTCCGTTTCCAGCCTTTCTAAAAAGAACCTGTAGCTCACTTGGATATCGGTGTATTGCACCGGCAAACTTAATATCATATTCAGACGACAGTATTTTAAAGACCTTCATTGCCAATTCTCTAAAATAATCATCCGAACTTTTCGATTGATCCCATTCGCTAAAATCAAGAAAGTAGTTGAAGAAAACATCAAGATTACTTGTTGCATTAATGTTTCTTTCATTTAAAAGCAACAGTCCCACCGATGGGGTAACCTGCGATTCGGCAGTTGCTATCAAAAGGTTTTCAGCAAGTCGCACCCTCATTTTATCGTTGGTACAGATAACTGCTTCTTTTGCTGAAAGGCGATTTTCATCTCTGTAGTTAAAAACAAGATTTAACCGATCACCCTGGGTGTACGACCCCATAAAATCAACATTTGTTGCAAAGAGTCCCTCCGTAGCTATATGGTGTGCAACATCTCGTCTAACCTTTGGGGATTTTATTGATACTACTGTAAAAAAGGTACCGCTATCACGTGTCCTGTCTTCACAAACGGTTATTTCATTTACCTCGTTTGCGATGACCGACCTAACAGTATGTAGCTGTGTGTTAATTAAATCCATTTAACGGTATCCTTATTGACGCTTATTTTTCACCCTTCTTTTTCTGTGTTACAATAGCGAAAACATGGGTGTAGATGGTTGGGTCACTTATTGCTTCTACCCTAATTTCGTAGGCACCTTCCTTGGATGGTGCAGTGTAAACGCCGCTGTTATCAATTTCGCCTCCCTCAGCTTCTAACAGGCTGAAGTTACAGGGTTCACTCGGCATATTAAAGAATATCGGCGAGATATGCGCAACACCCTTAGGAGGTAAAACTATTGTATCGGGATTAACAACAATCATTTTTTCGTCGCCACTCTTTGATACATTCATCTTGTTTATCTCAAGCATTTTAAAGGCAAACCATCTAATTCTTATGCTTATTAGTCCGGAGGTTTTACCCGGCTTTACAGCAATAATAAATGTTCCTCTATCCGGCAGAATTTTAACAGCCTTATCAATATCATACAAACGTTCTTCACCGGAACTGTTTTCCCCTTCAAAAAGGTAACTGTCACCTACGATGACTTCGCTGGTATTTCCTGCCTTCTTGTCGAGAGTTACTAACTCAATACCAAAATCTACATATACTGCACCCTTTCCAAGGCCGTGCATTATCTCGTCGGACAGTACAACATCCTTGGTATCATAATTTAGTCCCAGTGGGAAGTCGTAGATACCACTTGCAGACTGGCGAGCGGAGTCGGAAGATTCGGTAATTAGAGAGGTTGAGGTGCGTACATCAGCTGTAGAAGAAGCTCCACCAATCAGCTGCCTTTGCTCAGGATAATATAAAGAGAGCATCTGCAACATCATAAGCTGTTGAGGATTGTAGCTGTACTGGCCATAAGGTGCTACCGAAACGGTATCAATAATTATTGAACTCTTCTGGCGAATTAAGCTGATTTTTGCTATCCATAGCCTCTCGTCAAAGCTTTCTGCTAACACCCTATCCATAGAGCGCTCATAGTAATTTTGCAGGTAATATTCGCGCAAGCTTTTTGATACGGGTTTAAGTTGAATCGATACATCTTTTTTAAGGTTAAAAACTTCATCATTTTTTTGAACCGAGAAATTTTCAACTTTAAACACTATGGTTCCGCCCACCGAGTTTAGATGCATGTCGGGCTTAAGTTCTATTTCTGTTATACAATCTTCTCCAAAGGCAAGTTTTTTATTATTCAGCACCATTTCGGTTGAATTTGCACCTTGCTCATTTTCAAATCCCGGGGATGAAAGAGTATAACTAAAGGAATATTCACCGATTCCGGGCTCATTTCTTTTTAGATATGTTTTTACCGAAACATTGCAACCTATCGGAACAAATTTTGGTGTACACTGAACTACTTCAATCTCACTATCTGAGTAGATAATAGACTTTGTTACGAAATCATCCATCTCTGAGGAAATATTGGCAACAAGATTTTCGTCCGTTAATGTTAGCTTATATTGTTCCTTGGTTTTATTGTATTTTAGGTTCTCATCATCGGTGCTCATAACCGAATATACTTCGTCGGCAGGGTTCTCATTATATGCAATCCCAAGATATGCAACGTTAGAATTTAACTGACTATATCCATCAATTGTAGGTAGCTTAATAACGGTTGTTTCCGGAACAACAATTTCCCTACCCGATGCATCGGTAGCACAGCCTGCTTGCAGAATTATTGAGGTGTCATCAGCCATGATTACGCCAAGTCCGCAAACAATACCGTTAGAACCGTTTAAGCGGTTCATCAGTCTTCTCTTATCGTTGAAATAATTTTGTTCTGCCTCAAAATCTTTAGCGGTGAGTAACTTTCCAAAATAATAGTTATTGCGCTCGAACGGGAAATACTTTCTGTTTAGCATTGTCACAACCTACTTTCTTTTAATTAACTAACGTACAATATTTTTTAGAAATTAATACAAATTTTAAATTAATAATTTTAACCAGCTGAATAGGTCATTTAGCCATCCAAAAAGTCCTACACCTTGCTGTGATTGAAGAGGTAGCCCTACCGTATAGATTCCGGGTTCATCAACAATTGCATATGCTATACCGCCGGACCGTCTTACGTCAAATGAGGTAACGCTTCCATCATCGTTTAGTCTATAGATAACAACAGTTCCGTTTTGATATTCCGAGTCAATCGGAAGTCCGATTTCAAACTCACCGTCTACCGATACAACTGCAGTATCCTTGGTAAATCCTACATCAAACAGAAGATTTGTATTGTACCCCAAGCCAATTAGCAAATCTTTTTGCTTTTGTGAGGGTAGTATTGTTTCGATTGATAGGTCAACATCATCTTCTATAGTTTCCTCCGGCACCGAAACTATTACATTGTTTAATGTGTCTGAAAATACAACGTCGTAGGTAGGGCCACCCTCGGAATTATCGTAGGTTCTTCGGCTTGCCAGTCGGTCGGAAGAAGTAACTGTAGGAACACCGTCGCTACCATCATTTAGTTGAGGTAATTCCGGCTCAACTACCGTAAACGTAGCAGTAGCTTCTATGCTTGGGTGTAACCCTTCGGCAACCGCAATAGCTTTTATTGTAACAGCATTTGAAATCGTAATCGGACCGTTATAAAGTGTTGCTTTGTCCAATGCATCAGGATCCGGAGCACTACCGCTTGTGGTATAGTAAATTTGTGCATCATCGGTGCTTGTTCGTAAAGTAATAGATGAATTTTGCTCTATAGAGCCACCGTTTTTACTAAACTCCGGCATTGCAGTTTCCCCTGCCCTTGTATAAATATAGGAAACAATATCGCTTGGTGCCTTACCATCAGCAATGGCAACAATCCTTAGGTTCATGGATTGAGTTATAGCAAGCGGGTTTGCGTACAGATTACTGGAGGACGTTGGGTCTGTTCCGTCTGTAGTATAATAGATGCTTCCCTCTGAGGCAGAAAGTGTTGCGGTAGCACCGTCTAAAGTTATGGCACCGGTGGGAATTGATGAGGTTGGCGCCGGAGTTTTTTCAGCCATTCTGAAGTTAGAAACAACAACGTTACCCGGTGTAGCGCCTGAGAGTGAAACAACAGCCTTAACCGTAAATGTTCCGCCTGAAACGCCGTCTGCCGTTATGGAAACAGCAGAGCCACCACCAACACCGCCAACTACCGGACTTGAATTATCGGTTGTATAATATATCTCGCCATTTGTTACGGTTGTGGAAAGAGATATAATATCACCGCTACGTATTGGCTCATCGTTTGTTGGGGTTGTTGTTAGGTAATCCTCTTCGTTGCAAACAGTATAGCTGTAAACCTGTGTTTCACTCGGAGTATATCCCTGTGCACTCGAAATAACCTTAACCGTTATTGTTTCCCCATAGTCCGCAGTAACAACATAACTGCTGCCATATAATAAGTCTGCCGGTTCTGCTGCCTTGGGGTCGTCGCCGTTAGTGGTGTAGCTTATGTCACCATTTGCATCACCGGTAATATTAATTACAGCACCGGGATAAATAATGCTACCGTTAGGAATAGAAAGTGTTGGCGCCGATAACTGTGCCGCAACCTTATATTCGTAGAACACCTCAACGCTTTGAACATTATCCTTTTCGGCAACTACTCTTATTACAGAATCTTCCGTTAGTATAAACGGAGTACTTTCTGAGTAAAGGGTTCCGTTAGTAGCACTCAGCAATGAGGGTTCACCATTTGCATCAACTGCGTCTGCCCTTGCCTCGGTAATTGTATCATACACCTTGTAAATTATGCTTGCACCTTCGGTAGATGTGGTAAAGGAAATGGGAGTATTGCTTGCTACCGGCTGTAGGTGGCTGATACTGGGTGAAACCGGCTGTACCGGTGCCGGAGGTTGGAACATCAATAATGCTTCAGCACTCGGAACATGGTCGTTTGCAACTGCAATTGCACGAACAGAATAAAAAGCCTGCGTCCCTGAAGGCATTACCGGTTCTTCATCTACGCCTATCAGCTTTGTTGTTGTACCTGCAAGAGGTACATAGTCTGTTGTAACAATACCGGTTACAGGATCGGTTGTATCAACGGTTGAGAACTGAGGTTCACTGCCATCATCTGTATAAAAAATCTTTGCGTTTGCAGTTGTAGAATATAGCAAAATACTTGTACCCGGTACAACGATGGGAATATTATCAATTGCTGTTACCGGAATACTGGTAGGTGTGCTTGCCGATTGGATTAAATACTGCACTCGTACAGGCTCACTTGTGCTATATTGCTTTAATCCTCCACCGTCAAAAGCGACAGCAACAATCGTGAAAACACTTTCTCCGGGGTTAAATGTTGCAATAATTCCGGTATTATCGTCGTATTTATATGTTCCGTTTACATGCCCATCGGCTGGAACAGGATCGGGATCCGTTTCAACATGATCGGGATTTTTAGCAATTTCCTCTTCTACCCATTGTACATAATCATCGGGGTTTGGCTTTCCTCCGGTTAGGGTATAATAAATTTCACCCGATACGATATTAGTGGTAAATCGCAATGCATCACCGCTTACTACCGTGCTTTCTGTTGGTAAAACAGGATCCGGCGGGTCAGCCTGTGGTAACGGTGATACACTTAATGCAAATTCATTAGTTCTCGTTTGCATTGTGTTATCATTACTTACTGCTACGGTGTATACTCTGGTTTGTTCTAATGAGGATCCCAATCTGAAGGTGGACAAATATTCCGTACCCTCGATTATATCCCATTCAAGCGTCGTTTCATTATATTCAACCTGAGGCAGCAGGTTAATACCATAATAGATGGTGGTATCAACACTGGGGGTGGTTAATGTTATGTAGGTGTTTTCGGTAAATGTTCCCGGCTCAGCAGTTTTAGGATCGGGAGACATTGTTACATTCTCAACCTGTGGGGCTATGGTATACAAAAACTTAGCTGTACTGCTTGGGTTTACACCTACCGCACCGTTTGGCCGAACCTGAGCTAATATAGTATAATTTGCACCGGCAGACCCAGTGATTGTTATATTGGTTGGAGCTGTATAGGTAACCTCTACCTTAACAAGCTCGGTGTTTCCATCGCCGGTTGCCTCGTAGGTGTTTTCAACAGCACGCTTTGCATAAGTATAGCTCTTGCTTACACCGGTGCTTTCCGCAAGATTCCCCTGTCCGTTATTAAAAACAATCTGCGGTAGATACAGTTCGGTTTCGTCGGTTGTTGAGGAATATTCATAGTTAACATATCGGGATACGCTATCTTTAAGTGCCGAATCATTAATTACTAACTCAACGGTACCCCCCTCGATATCGTATAAGCTTTTAAGCGCTTCATCGGCAGCTACTGCTTCCTCATAATTAAAAGCATCAACATTCTGTGCATTTATCTGGGAAAGTTCGGAATCCGGCAACGAGAGATGAACAACAGTGTTTGGAAACTGAACTACATCCGGATCCTTATTTGCAATAATTTCATTACTTGCGGTGGAGTTATAGTTAATTCTGTATGCAACTACGTTAGATACAATCGGGATTACTGTATTATTATCGGTAGCACTTTTTATTCCGTTATATACGAAAGCAACATATAATGTTGTAAACTTTGTTGTTTCGTTTGGTTGCGCCAGTAATGTAGGTTTGTCAAGGGGATCGTAAAGAAGTCCTTGAGTTGCAATATTAGCTGATGATGCATTAAATAGATATCGTATCTCACCCTCCCAGCCTTCGGGAGGATCCAAGGCAATCTCAAGTCCGGCATCATAGGCGGCATACTGGGTGTATTCTTCTCCACCAACAGAAACAATTGTCGGTTGAAGCGTTGCCCCGATGTTGGATTGTGTTACCTCAAATGATGCCACAGAGCTTGCACCTTCGGTGCTCTCCGCAACAGCTCGTATTGTGGTAGGTAGATGAGTTATGCCAACAGGGCCGACATACTCTGTACCTGTGATGCTACCATCATTGCCTACAGGTGAACTACCATCTGTTGTGTAATAAATCGATGCACTGCTATCGGCATGAGATATTGATACCGCAAACATTGAATTTCCGTTAGGATCGTCTGGATTGGTGATTGTGGTAAAATCAAAAAACGGCCGAACAATGCCACCACCGGTAGCGGATACATAGGTATATCCATTTGAGCTGAACGAAACTGAACTGTAGCTATATTTATTGTTATTTGCAACGGTAATAATTATATCACCTTTTGCAATGCCATTAGCGGCTAAACTACTGTGAGAAGTCCCTCTAAAGATCTCCTGCAAATTTAAGGTTGCAGAAGTTTCCCCATTCTGTGCTACCAAGTTATAGTTGCTAAATTTTGCTGAACTTTCACCACCCGTAAGAGCTTCCTGATTAGACGCTGGGGTAGTTACTAAGGCAGTGCTTACATCCTTATCGTCTGGGTCAACTGTAAATGAAAGGTTATCAATATCAAAGGAAAAGGGGGTTATGCTACTTTCAGCGTAGGATTGAAATGTATCGGTATTATCCTCAGGAATTTTCCGGAGTTCTATGGTAACTTCGCCCGAGGCGGAAGGAACAAATACTGTCGAGCTACCTGTTGCCCGCACCCATGTATCAGATGTTCCGACCTTAGCTTCTACAAATGTTTCGGATGTAAATGAACCACTGGCAGGAACTGTAAAGGAATATGTATATTCGGTAACATCAGGACGCCTAATAACTGCATCCTTTAGGTCATCAGAAGGCGTTGCTGTAAAAGCAGTTGCATTAAAAGGCGTTGAAGTATTTGTTGCCGAAAATACTGTTGTAGCGGTTGGGTCAATGATAAAGGTTGCGGTATTATTTGTCTTAATTTCAGTGTTGCCATATGAAACGGTATATGACATTGTTACGGTGGTAGGTAAGGTAAGACCGGTAAGGTCACCAAGAACAACATTGTTTGTGGTGGAATTAAAACTTAAAGCGCCGTCCGGAATGGCAGGCTCGCCCCCTGTGGAATCAGATGCCAAAAAGGTCACATCTGAAATTTCAAACTGATTTGCATTGCCATACATATTGTTGGCAGTTACTGCAACCGTAGCATAGGAAGGACCGGCTCCCTCTACCTTTGCTTCGGCAGGGTTTACAACTGCATCAAATGATATCGCCGGCACAGTAATTGTTTTTTTCTCTGTGCTACTTACTCCGGTCTGTGTTATTCCTTGAACTTTCACCGAAATTTCTATGGTTTTAGCAGAGTCTTTGGAAAAATTCGCCGGAATGGTGAGTGTACCATTATTTACATCTATTTCAACTCCGGCAGTTTCTGATGCTGTATCCACCGACCACACTTCTTTAGTGTCAGGGAAGTTAATCGTCTCATACTCTACGCCAAAATAGTAGGTTCCACCGGACAAATATGTGGTAGGCTCAGGATCTTGACGATTATAAATTGTTGTTTCAAAAATTCCATACTTATTGGCTACTTCACGAGTCACCATTAAAGTGTTAGCCGTATCAAGTTTTCCTTTTAACGGAACTTCACCCGAAACCGTCCAGTGCAGATTACCGCTTGCATTTTTTTCGGCATATTCCGAGCTTGCCGAGGTAAGTGTAAATCCGCCCGCTGCTTCCGCTATTGTTATATTTTCATTTTCCGGATTTACCAACCATTTTAAGGATATATCACCAATTCCCCCGCTAACAGTTTCTATCCAGTTGTTGCTAAAGTTAGAAACATCGAGGTTTTCGAGAGGAGGTGTACTGGCAGGTAAATTGTATAAAACACTTGCATGTATGTTGGGAACACTCTCGGTGTCGGAATCGTAGGTAGAAATAACGTTCGAAACTTCAAGGATGTCTTCATAATAATCATCGTCCTCACCTATTACAGCTCCATGTTCTCCGTTGTTTGAATGGGTAAGCCATGTATTGGAGGTTTCCTGAAAATCGTATGCATTTGTAGTCGCCGTAACAATACCGTCGGTAAGATAAACATGGCTTGTGAAATAGTCATTTATTCTACCAATAAGTCCGCCTGCAGCCACATATCCTAACCCGGAACCGGCAAAAGCATCTACCTGACCTTGAACCATAAAGTCGCTAATTCGAAGCGTTGTCGATTCGGGATCACCATCAACATAATACATATAGATGGCACCGATAGCAAGCCCTACCGAGGACTCATGCAATACATGTTGTTGATATCCCCCCTCAATATCCATATCAATGTAAAGGCCGCTTATATTCGAATTAAATGAAGCTTTACCTGTCAACAATCCGGCAGAAATACTGTTAAACAAGCCCGAACTAGTTGTCCCCCTCTTTCTAACAATAAATGTACCCCAAGCGGAATCGCTAACAATTGCTACATTTTCAACATTACTTTTATTTAAATGCCCCGCAACCAATCCTACCTCAACAAGATATGCCGGATCAAACTGGTGGTAATAATTACCCTGATCAACTCCTGCGTGAACATCTCCTAATGTTTTAAACATAACATTTTTAATAGTACTGTTTATTACATAACAAAAAAGACCTAATGACGTAGCGCTCGGATTACCGGTCGGCATCGTTATTACCGAATCAACAGCAAGAGTTATAATGTTTCCGTTGCCATCAAAGGTAGAATTTTCTAAACGTGCGATAGGCTCAATATTTCCGGATAGTCTGATATCATTTTTAAGGATAATATTTTTATTGGTTATTTTTCCGTCAGCGTCGACTAATGCATGGATATCCTCCCAGCTCGTAACCTCTACGGTATCTGCTGCGTACACAGGTTGATTAAACATGTCCGACGGCACCATAACCGCCAACATCACTAACGTTGTTATTATTGCTACTACTTTTTTCACTGTATTCATAGAAATACCTTACCCTCTTATATATTATTCATCGGCAAACATAGCTACAAGGTTTACCGGAAGTTGTTTGTTTTGTTTTTGATACTCCATCTGTGCTGCCCTTATAACCCTATTCATGGTTATATTGCCACCCTCGCTTGCGGCAAGCAGTGCAGAATTAACTGCGCAATTTCGAATTCCCGCTCCTGACAGTTCTATATGCTTCGCCAATAAACCATAGTTTATATCGTCGGTAGGAGCCTCGATTGGAAAAATGTTTTCCCACATTTTTTCACGTAGCCGTTCGTCCGGCATTGGAAAGTGTATCATAAACCCTATTCTTCTTCGAAAAGCTTCGTCAAAGTTTTGAAGTAGGTTGGTTGCCAAAATAATTGTTCCATCATATCGTTCGGTTCGCTGTAATAGATATGCTATCTCTGCGTTGGAATATTTATCTTGAGCATCACCGGTATCGGTTCTTTTAGAAAAAAGTGCGTCCGCTTCGTCGAAAAAAAGTATACAATCGCTATTTTGCGCTTCATCAAAAATTTTTCCGATATTTTTTTGAGTTTCACCAATATATTTGCTTATCAACTGCGATAAATCCACCCTAAAAAGGTCAAGCCCCAGTTCGTTTGCCATTGCCGATGCCGCAAGTGTTTTTCCGGTTCCGGAAGCTCCGTAAAACAAAACTGTTATTCCTTTACCGTAAGGAATTTTTTGATTAAAATTCCATTTTTCATAAACCGAACGTCGACAACTAACAAAAGAGCTTATCTGCCTTAGCTGTTTCTCCTGTGCCGTGGGTAGGATTACGTCGTTTAACATTTTATTGGTAATAAGCTTATCAACATTGTCCCCAAGTTTACCCGAGCTCTGCGCTTTAATTTCTGCGGCAATTAGCTTTTCATCGCCGGGTTTAATATTTCCCGATAAAACTGCCGCCGCATAGTTCGACTTTGCCTTGATAAGGGATGCTATGTCTACATTATATAACGATGAAAGGTTTTCGGAAAGCTTGGAGTTCTCATCAATATCAAAAAGAACCTCAATAGCTTTTCTTCTTTCCTCAAACGATAGTTTCGATATCTCTTTAGTGTATGTAACAACATCGCTGCCAAGTTCAAGTTTATTTTTACCATCAACAAAAAATAATAACGATAAAATAGAAAACAACTTTTTAATAATATCCTGCGAAGAAGAGGCATTTTTAATGCATACAATGCTTCTGTAAAGGGTTGCTGCAACCGATATTTCATCCGCGTCTCTATCCGAAGCAACATTGGCATCTACAATTAGTAGCGAACCGGCAATCCGCATTGCCAACCGTGATAAAAGAAATGTTCTTCCCGTGCCGGGTCTACCTGTAATAACAACTGCTGTAAAAACCGCACCCTGAGCCTGCGATACTCCAACACAAAATTTTTCTATATCACTTAAAATTTCATGGGAATGAAAAAGTTCTGCTTCGATAGGAAGTTGAAGTGTTACACCTGTTGGTAATCGTTGTTGGCCTTGTAAAATAAAACCACGAACTGCATAAGATAGAGATAAGCCATCTTGCTGAGAATTAAAAATCGGATGTAATTCTTCTCCCTGTAGTCCACATAGCAATGCGAGTTCATATGTTGATGGGATTGTTTGATATTGCCATAGTTTAGCAGCACATACGCAAAGTGCTAAACCTTCTTTTTCACTTAATGAAAATACTTCAACTATATGACCGATGGGTGTAAAAAAATCTACGTCCGACTCGCATGAAAGAATATTTTTATAAAGGGTATTTACTTCTTTTTGATCTTCGTAAATATTTTCACACAGCTCAAAAACTGCCTTTTTATAGGCTTCGTAGCTGATAATTGTGTTTACGACCTTGTTCAAAAAAACTCCCTTAAAAATTATACTTCTTCATCTTCTTCCGGCGGCGGTTGCTGAGCATCTGCTGTGAGCGGTTTATCGTGTTTCGCTCTTAAATCTCTGTAATAGCTGAATATTTCCTGTTTTTGAATATCAAACACATAGTTTAAGCGATCAAAAAACATATTGCTGGTAGAAGCTTTCCTTATAATAATGCTATTTAACAACTCCATATTTCGTATATTTTGATGCTGTTCTGCCCTTAATCCTTTTAGTCCTTCCGTGTCATTTAGCTGAGCTTCAACCACCGACGCTTTTAATTTCAAATCATTTTGAACCAAAGCTCTTAGCTCTGTCTGCTCTTCATTTTTTTGCAAGAACGGCATATTTTTACCGAGTGATTCGAGATTGTTCCTTGATATGTATGGTTGAACAGTGGATTCTCGCCATGGTTTTGCGTCTCTCTTGTAAAAAATAGATGCGGCATTTTTTCTTCGTTTAGACGAATATGCAAGGTTTTCGCTTTCGGTTTTCAGGCTTTTTTTCATACTACTCTCGTTTAACTCTTTTTGATATTTCGAGGCAGCAGTATCGAGTATCGAGGTTTTTATATTTGCAAATATAAAAGTTTCCCCTCTTTTTGAATCATAACCAAACTGTATTGTTCCAAAAATGTTATCATATCTTAACAACCTATCACAGCCGGTAAAACTATTTTCCTCAGCCTCCTGATTGTACCCCTCTATTTTAGCATGTTCAGAAAAATGATTTTTGGTAATATGTGAAGGGGACTGCAATCGCATAAGCAGCTCTTTTTTACTACCCACCTCTAATTGACTGCTTTCTAACCCCAATTTCTTCACCTATTTTAGTTGTAATAACTCTATGTTCTAAATTTTATCATCTTTTTTTCACTTTTTCAACTGTACTTTAGTACAGTGTGTACTTCACTTGTGGTTAATATACCGTATGTAGTGTTTTAATAATATAAACTCGCAAACTTGAATTTGTTTGCGAGTTCAGTATTATCAACTAAGAATTTTATATGACCGAGCCTTTTTAAGTAATTCAACACGACTTGCAACATCAAACTTTTCAAAAATGTTTTTAACATGGAATTTAACTGTTGTAAGTTTTATCTGCAAATCTACACCAATTGCTTTATTAGATGCCCCATCGTCAATCATTTGTAGAATACGAACTTCCATGTCGGTTAGTGACGGTGGTTCACTATCTGCATCTTCAATTATAGCAGCACTATCGAAGATACCGGGGAGAATTAATGAAAGGTTTTTGGTTTGCTCCGAAATTTCTGCAACAAATTTAGCATCACCGTTTTCCGGGCTATATGCTTTTTGATACTTACCTATTAACCTAAATGCAAGTTTACCTTTATCGGCAAACACAGTAGTATATCCATAATTTTTCGCAAACTTAATTGCAGAATGAAATAATTCAACCGCTTTATCATCACTTTCCAGCTGCATGAGAGAAATGGAACACAAAATCTTACACTCTAAGCAGTCAAACGGCCGTGAAGTAGATTCAAAGTAATCCGTCAAGCCTTGCAAAAGAAGCGTTGCTTCCTTCCATTCACCCCTAGACATCAATGCTTTGGCTCTTATTATATGTATAAACGCAGTTGATGGAAGAATTTTTTCATCGGCATAACTCGAAAATTCATTTAACCATTCAGATATTGTCTTATTATCACCTTTCAGTATTGCAATATCGGCAAGTGATGCTTTAAGATTATCATTCAACCAGTAAGCATTGCTTTCAGTAACTATGGCCACTGCTCGCTTCATCTTTTCGTCTGCCTGTTCTACTTCACCTTCAAAAAGATGCATTCTCGCAAGTGCATAGTTTGCACCATATTTTATTTCTACAGAACTGGTATTAATCGCTGTGCCTAAGGACATTAATGCTCCGTTGTAATCCCCCTTTTCAAGATATAACTCGCCAACGCCGAGATCTACAGCACTTTTCCCGTCAAAATCACTAAGGAATTCAAAAATTGGAGTTAAAATACTTTTAACTGCTTTATGATATTTCCCCCACTCCGAACAATCAATATTTCCTCGAAGCACACTGGGACGACACATGGTTGATTCGCATGGAACACCATAAGCATGGGATGATTTTTCATTAGATAATGTCGATAATAATATTAGTAGCTGTGCGTTAGTGGTTTTAGGACTCATAATATTAACACGGCAAATACGACTTTCTAATGCATTTTGCTCCTCCGCATTACCACGAAAAGCCTCCCTAAGATTTACAAGGCTTTTAAACCACTCATCAAATCCTGATTGATCCTCCAGCATTCTACAAATATAACATGACTGAACAAGGTGGATTGAATTAGTGCGTCTTATTTCATTGGGTATTGAGCGAAACGCTGCATCAATTTCTTTTACTTCAGCAAGCGAAAGCTTTGAATAATCAAATTCCGACAATTGTTTAATTGCAGAATTAAAATCCTTCTTCTCTATATTTTGTATAATGCTTGATAAATCAACCATAATTTGTTTCCTTCCCTTACAAAAACAAATTGTTTTTTCAAATAAACTGTTATTAGCTAAATTTTTTATAACAAACAAAAACACTCTAATCTATAAATCGATTGCAAAATCTTACATACAGAATTAGTGTTTTTAAAACTATTTAATTTATTATACTATATAAATAATTATTCCACAAGTTGTTTTTACAAATATTAGAAAAATTTTTTTGTGCATTTTTTGTGCATAACTAACCTTTTTATATTATAAACTATTGATTTATTTTTTTTCGAGTATATAATTACATTAAAACTAAGCTGTTTATTTACGAGGTACATTAAAAATGGAGGAAGTTGCCACTCTATCTGTGGATTATATATTTATCTACATCTGTGCGGCACTTAAGGATGTTTTATGAGAAGAAAAGATCGAGAAATAACTGATATTGATCAAATATACAAGGTTATGGATGAATGTGTTTGTTGCAGGCTCGGCTTTGTAGATGATGAAGAGGTGTATATCGTTCCGTTAAACTTTGGCTATGCCATTAACGGCGAATCAACAACACTATATTTTCATTCTGCCGGAGAAGGTAGAAAAATAGAGTTAATAAAAAAATGTAAAAAGGTTGGATTTGAAATGGATTCCGGATACTCCTTAACAACCGGAGAACTCGCATGCGACTATACTGCAAGCTTTAAGAGTATAATCGGAACCGGTAATATTTCAATTGTGTCCAGCGAAACCGAAAAAATTATAGCACTTAAAAGAATAATGTATCAAAGCACACAGCTTGAAGATTGGCAGTTTAACGCTCAAATGTTAAATGCGGTTTGCATTATTAAACTGGAAATTAACAAAATGAGCTGTAAGATTCACGAATAACATCACCTCATATAGTTAGGAATCTCTCCACGCAAAATCAATTTCATCTTTACTTAGATTAATGCTACACGAATCTAAACTATCCATTAATTTACGTTCATCCTTTGTGCTGATTATCGGTATTGTTTTAATTTCATTATTTAATAACATGGCTAAGCCAAGCTGTGAAACAGGTCGATTATATTTTTCGGACAGCTTTATTAATTTTTCGCACCTTTCTTTGTTAATAGCATTAACATATAGCCTCGCCATATTTTCATTGACATTATTGTCAAGAATATACTTTGAGAAAAAGCCCTTAGCCTGCGATGTGTATGCCATTATTGGAAGCTTGTTTTTTGCATATCCAATATATTCATCCATATCCATATGCTTCATTGTTTTATCTACTTTATTTTCAGCATTCAACTCTGCAAAGCTCCACTGAATTTGACTGATTGAAAAGGGAGTTTTATTATTGGCTACGGCGTATTTGTTTGCCTCATCTATGCGTTTTACACTCCAATTTGATGCACCGATAACTCTAATTTTTTTGCCCTTAACCAATGTGTGTAGACAGTCCATAATTTCACTTACAGGTATACTGATATCGTCTCTGTGAAGGAAATAAATATCAATATAATCAGTTTGCAAAAAAGATAAGCTCTCGTTTAGATCTCCTATTATGTGTTCAGGTGTTAACCGAGATAACTGCATATTAAGTAAAGGTGGATGCCCCCCTTTGCTTGATATAACAATTTTACTTCGGCAATCATTTTTCTTAATCCACCTTCCTAAACATCTTTCCGAAGCATTTTCACCGTTTTCAATCCACTGAGCGTAAAACCTTGCAGTATCAACTATATTTCCACCTCGCTGAGTGTAAACATCAAGAAGTTTAAACGCTTCTGTATCACTTATTTCACTTCCAAAGGTGGCCGTGCCCAATGCAATTTGGGAAACTTTTAAATCATTAATACTTAAATATCGCATCATCTTTTTCCAATTAATAGTGAATATATTATAATGTATTTTATACATCATGTAAAGGAAGTTGAAAAACAATAATTCAAAGTTATATAAGCTGCATAAAAAAACAAAAAACACTTTACCTTTATAATAAAATGTGATATAATTTCAATTAAATTATTAAGAGGGTATAGCTCAGTTGGTTAGAGCGCTTGCTTGACATGCAAGAGGTCGATAGTTCAAGTCTATTTATCCTCACCAAGAAATGGCTTAAACAGTGCGTTTAAGCCATTTATTTTTTGTATTAAGTTACGAAATTTTAAGTTTGACCACATGAAATCCCACAGACGGAAAATTTTTGTTTTTTTGGTTGTTTACGCTGTAGGGGCGGATACTTTATCCGCCCGCCTTGTCACACAGACGTTAATTTCATAATCTGTAGGGGTCGGCGTCCCCGACGACCCGTTCCCGAAACGCCGACGATTACATAGG
>CAYJDA010000012.1:0-63568 GCA_964368815.1 uncultured Oscillospiraceae bacterium | reverse complement strand
TACCCTCCCCCACAAATGGCTTTGCGAAGCCATTTGTTGATGTGAAATTTGCCGCGCATGTCGCCAAATTTCACTTTTATAAGAGCCTTACAAGGTTTTTTGACACTCTGATCTCCACCATCTCCACCTGCGGTGGAGCTATTGGAAATACCTCATACAAAGCATAGCTTTGTTGCATAGCATAACTTTGCATTTTGCACTTTGTGCAAAAACGATGAGGGAGACAATACTTTAAATATAAAACAAGCACTTTTTTTGGGTGCTTGTTTTGTTGTCTAATTTTTTTTAAAAAATTTTAAAAAAACTATTGACAATTGCTGCTTAATAGTATATAATCTTAATTAAGATAAACACTTGATAAGGCGATGGGGGACAATGCAGAGAAATACAATGCAGATGGGAATTGTGTTGGAAGCGGTGGCAAAACTTGCTAACCATCCAACAGCCGACGAAGTTTATGTAGAGGTGGTTGAACAATACCCAAGTATTAGCCGGGGAACAGTATATCGCAATCTTGATAAGTTAGCAAAGGGAGGGGTGATAGGTAGGCTTGATATCTCGAGCAAGGCATGCCGCTATGACCACAAGATAATACCGCACTATCATGCGAGATGCGATGTTTGCTATAGGTTGTTTGATGTTGAAATAGACAGTATAGTAGAGCCGGACAAAATGGTTAAGGAGTCGAAAGACTTTTTAGTTAAGGGATACGTGTTAACATTTCACGGTATCTGTAAACAGTGTCAATCTCCCGTACGAGGGAATATAAATAATTAAATGATTTTTTGGAGGTTATTATGAGAAGCATTACTAAATTAGATTTGCAATACGCGCACAGATTTTATGGGTTTAAAGGTGAAGCTCAGTATCTACACGGGCATACCGGTATACTTACCATCGAGGTAGAAGATACCGTAAACCCGGGAGTTAACATGGTGTTTCCATGTAATGAAATACAAAAAACTGCATGGGATCTACTAAAGAATTTTGATCACGCTCTGATTTTAAGAGAAGATGACCCGCTTCTTCCGGCAATTCTCAAGGTGTATGAAGATACAGGCGTTAAGGATGGAACACCGCAAAACCAGATGAAGGGTGAGGCATTTAAAACCGAGCTTGCAACAGCATATCCCGATTGCCGCTTAGTTGTTACTAAGGAAACCATGACGGTTGAGGGCATGATAAAGATAGTTTATGACCTGTTGAAGGACAAGCTAAATATAGCTAAACTTACCTTTACAAGTGGTGTTAATGCGGCTTCTGCAGAGTATGATACCAAAAATGATATCGAGCGCTGTCCGCTATGTGGCATAGCATTAGATAAAGATGGTGTATGCCCAAAATGCGGCTATAGAAAGTAATAAACATAGCATTTAATACAATGATGATGCAATCCGGATATAATTCCGGATTGCATCCGGTATTGTTATTACTTTGAAGGGTGGAGAAGGTTGAAACATTTAAACGATTACGGACTTACCGATAGATTTTTAAACGAATCTACAATGTATCCGGAATTAATTTTAGCTCGGGTTATAGCGCAACATAGAGGAAACTATAAAATAATAACCGAACAGGGTGAGTCGTTGGCAGAAATTTCCGGAAAATTCAGATATGAAACCACAGAGCTGGCAAAGTTTCCCACCGTAGGTGATTTTGTTATGATTACACAGGGTGAGGGAGATGGAACCAATATTATTCACCATGTTTTAACTCGAAAAAGTTTATTTTTGAGAAGTGCAGTTGGCATAAACGAGCAGGCACAGCCGGTGGCGGCTAATATCGATACGGTTTTTATCTGCATGTCCTTGAATAATAATTTTAATTTAAGCCGGTTGGAGCGCTACCTAAGCGTAGCCTGGGATAGTGGTGCAACTCCGGTGGTTGTTCTTACTAAAGCAGATTTATGCAACGATGTTAAATCCGCAGAAGAAAAGGTTTTACAGGTGTCTTCCTATTCGGAAGTTATATCTCTTTCGAGATATGATGATGTGGCAGATAGACTTTCAAGCTACCTTAAGCAGGGCACAACATCAACATTTATCGGCTCGTCCGGAGTTGGAAAATCAACATTGATTAATCTATTGATATGCAAGGAAATAATTGCCACTGCTGAGATTGGACGCTTGGATAAAGGTAGGCATACAACAACAGGCCGTGAGATGTTTTTATCGCCTGCTGGAGGCGTGCTTATTGACACGCCGGGAATGAGAGAGCTGGGCGTTGAGGGAGCCGACATTGAAAAAACATTTGACGACATTGAACAGCTGGCGCTGAGCTGTAGGTTCCAAAATTGCAGCCACACAAAGGAGCCCGGCTGTGCAATAATTGAAGCAATAGAAAACAATAATCTTGATAGTAGAAGATATCAGAACTATTGTAAAATTAAGCACGAAGCCGGATATGAGGGGTTAAGCGCTAAGGAAATAGAAAGTAAAAAGTTAGATAGATTATTTAAAGAAGTGGGTGGAGTAAAAAACATACGCAAATTTCGTAATGAGTGTTTTAAAAAGGATAGGTATTAAGTTTTGGTTATGCAAAGCTTAATTAATATTAACAGGATACAAGAACTTCTTTTTAATTCAAGAAAAATATTATACTGAAATTTTAATGAATAAATATTATCTCCGCCTTTGGCGGAGCTATTTGAAATATTACTTGACTCGGTTCCTCGTCATTTTGCACCATTGGTGCAAAAGCTCAATATTTCTCAGTGTGGCAGATTTGGGTAATATTTATAGCATGTTTTACTGTCATAAGTTCAGATGAATAATGCAGGTGAAAAGGGATAACGATGTTTATACTAATCGTTATCCCTTTATAAATTGGTTATAGCTGTTAATTAATGCATAAGGACTATTTTACTTTATCAAGCAGATCGCCGTATCCTTCCGCTTCCATTTGGTCATATGGGATAAACTCCAAAGCGGCACCGTTAATGCAGTAGCGCAGACCACCGTCATCCTTAGGTCCGTCGTCGAACACGTGTCCTAAATGTGAATCGCCTACACGGCTTTTAACCTCGGTACGGCTCATTCCAAAGCTGCTGTCGTCATGCTGTACAATAACCTCGTCGGCTATCGGCCGGGTAAAGCTTGGCCAACCGCTACCGGAATCATACTTGTCTGCAGAACTGAAAAGCGGTTCTCCGGTTACAATGTCAACATAAATTCCATCATCATAGAATTTATCAAGTGGGCTGGTAAAAGCTCTTTCAGTGCCTCCGTTTTGCGTAACATCATACTGCTCGTCGGTTAGTGTTTCCTGTAACTCTTCATCCGTAGGAACGGTGTAGCTTGAAGGATCAATCTCGCCTATCGCTATATAGTTATCTAAAACACTCATATCGATATGGCAATAGCCGTTCGGGTTTTTATCCAAATAATCCTGATGGTATTCCTCTGCATCGTAAAATCCATTAAGCGGAAGGAGTTCAACCGCTATTACATCGCTGTAGTTGTCCTGTAAGGCAATTAGATGAGCCTCGGCAACTACCTTGTCGGCTTCGTTTTCATAGTAAATTCCTGAGCGATACTGTGTGCCTACATCATTACCCTGCTGATTAATCGAGGTAGGATCAACAACAAGGAAAAAATAGGTTAGCAATTCATCGAGGGAAACCTTTTTTGCGTCGTATAAAACCTTAACCGTTTCGGAATGACCGGTGTTATTATAGATAACATCTTCATAGCTTGGGCTTTCGGTGTTTCCATTTGCATAGCCGGAAATAGTGTTATACACACCATCAATTCTGGACATGTATTCCTCAACACCCCAAAAACAACCGCCGGCAAGGTAGATAACCGAGAGATCTTCTTCAGAAACAGACTCACTCAGCCAGGTGTTGTTACTTGTGTTATTATCAGACATAGTCTCTTCTCCCATTGCGGATACGATATTACAACCTACAAATATCAATACAGCTAAAAATAATATTAAGGTTGAAAAAATATATTTTTTTAACATTGTGTCACCATCCTTTCTAAGATATCTTAATTATATATACAAAGAAAATAAAAAATATGATGCTCTGGTGAAATTTATGTGTAAATTAAACATTTTGCATATGGTTTAATTTTGATGGTTTGATTGAGTTATGGCTTTGGGTTTATTAGTAGCAAATATCGAGCTAAAATGATTTTTAAATACATAGTTTTAGCTATATTGTTCCTTTCGCCATAAGGTTGACATTATAAGCTAAATCTGGTATTATTATTGGCGATGAGAATTATTTAAATCAGGTGTTATATGTATGATGTTGCAATAATCGGGGCTGGTATTTGTGGTTCGGCATTGGCGTATGAATTATCAAAAAAAAATCTCAAAATATGCCTTGTTGAAAAAGAAAATGATGTGTCGATGGGAGCGACTCGGGCAAATAGCGCTATAATTCATGCAGGCTACGATCCGGAACAGGGAACATTGATGGCAAAATATAATGTTCGTGGTTCGGAAAAAGCACAGCAACTATGCGAAGATTTGGATGTGCTATATAAAAAGATGGGCTCACTTGTGTTGGCATTTAACGAAAACGAGCATAAAACTGTTGAAAAGCTATATAAACGCGGTTGTGACAATGGACTTAAAAGTATTGATATTATTTATAAAGATGAAATTTTAAAAAGAGAACCGTACATTTCAGATGAGGTGTATTCGGCTTTAGTAGCTCCTGATTGCGCTGTGGTAAGCCCTTGGGAATATTGTGCGGCGCTTGCTGAAGTAGCTTTTAATAATGGAGTTGAGGTTAAAACCGAAACAGCCGTAACAGACATAAAAAAAGAAGATGATAGTTTTATATTAATAACCGATAAGGGTGAAATAGAGGCTAAAATTGTAATAAATGCTGCAGGAGTAGGAGCAGATAAAATTAACGATATGGTGGGGGGGAACCCATTTAAAATATTGCCTAACAAGGGTGAATATTTTCTGTTGGATAAAAACCAAGGTTATTTGTTAAATACCGTTGTTTTTCAATGTCCAAATGAACATGGAAAAGGCGTTCTTGTTGCACCAACAGTGCATGGAAATCTTATAGTAGGACCTAATGCTGAAGATTGCGAGCCGGACGATGATTCCACAACAGCTGAGGGTTTACTTTCGGTTAAGCAGCGAGCCGTTAAATCGGTTCCGGGCATTAACTTTAGAGAAAATACCAGAAACTTTGCCGGAATACGAGCCAATTCTTCCGAGAGCGATTTTATTATCGGAGAGGAGAAATCATGTCCAGGCTTTTTTAATGTTGCAGGTATAAAATCACCGGGACTTTCCTCAGCAGTTGCCATTGCTGAAGATGTTGCGGCTATGGTGGTTAAAAAATTACCCGGCACCGAGCCTAATAAAACCTTTAATGGGAAAAGAAAAATGCTGAGAGTGGCGTACCTTGACTTTGAAGAAAGAGCTAAAGCAATTGAAGAAAACCCTTTATATGGGCGTGTTATCTGCCGCTGCGAAGGTGTTACCGAGGGTGAAATTATCGACGCTTTAAATCGACCATTTGCACCTACATCACTTGCCGGAGTAAAAAGAAGATGTTTTGCAGGGTCGGGAAGATGCCAAGGAGGATTTTGTGGACCTAAAATTGTTGAGCTTATTTCTGAACACTTTAATATAAATCCCGAAGAGGTGTTACTCGATGCACCCGGAAGTAATCAGATTGTTGGATATACGAAAGGGGGTATCAATGAATAGTTACGACGTAATTGTTGTTGGCGGAGGCCCGGCAGGATTGGCAGCAGCTGTTGGCGCAAAGGATAACGGCGCACAGAGCGTGTTGATTATAGAACGTGATGAAGACCTAGGTGGAATTCTTAACCAGTGTATCCACAATGGCTTTGGCTTGCATCGCTTTAAAGAGGAATTAACCGGACCTGAATATGCAGCTCGATTTATAGAAATGGTTCAAGAAAAACAGATTGAAATTCTTTGCGACACCATGGTGTTAGAGGTAACGAAGGATAAAGAGGTAGTAGCTACAAATGAAAAAAACGGCCTTTTTCGCATGAAGGCCGGAGCTATTGTTTTATGCATGGGCTGTCGTGAAAGAACACGAGAGGCAATTGTTATCCCGGGCGATAGACCGGCAGGGGTAATGACAGCAGGAACGGCTCAGCTTTATGTAAACATGAAGGGCTATATGGTTGGCAAAAAAGTTGTTATTTTAGGTTCGGGAGATATCGGACTTATTATGGCAAGGAGAATGACGTTGGAGGGCGCAAAGGTACTTGCTTGCATCGAGCTAATGCCTTATTCCAACGGTCTTAACCGTAACATAGTTCAATGTCTTAACGACTATGATATACCACTTTTGCTATCACATACAGTTACCAAAATTATAGGCAAAAATCGCCTCGAAAAGATAGAGATTGCTCAGGTAGACGAAAAATTGATGCCTATTGCATCTACAGTGAGAGAAATCGAATGTGATACACTTTTACTATCGGTTGGACTAATTCCGGAAAATGAACTTAGCAAAAATGCAGGTGTTACCTTGGATAGGGTAACCTCTGGAGCTGTTGTATACGAAAATATGCAGACAAGTGTTCCGGGAATTTTCGCCTCCGGAAATGTGGTTCATGTTCATGATTTAGTAGACTTCGTTTCGCAGGAAAGCAATCGTGCCGGGAGGGCAGCAGCTGAGTATGCTCGCAGCGGTGACGTGAAAGAGCCCGACATTATTGAGGTTAAAACCAATGGCGGCGTTAGGTATACGGTTCCTCAAAAGATAAGAAGAAATAATTTGTCTGAGCCGATTGATATATTTTTCAGGGTAGACAATGTTTACCAAAATATGCAGCTTAATGTAACCTCGGGAGAAGAAACTATAAAAACAGCAAGGAAAAGCCATCTTGCGCCCGGCGAAATGGAAAAAGTTACGATAAAACCTGAAGAGTTAAGCGGAGTAGATTCCGAGATAACACTGTCGTTAACAAGTGTGAAGAGGTAAGTTATGAAAGAATTAATCTGTATAACATGTCCAAAAGGTTGTAGGCTTATGGTGGACGAAACTGCAAACCCTATAAAGGTAACAGGGGAGGGCTGTAAAAGAGGAATTGTTTATGCCAATGATGAGATAAACGACCCTCGCCGTATGGTTACAACTACAGTGAAGGTTAATGGCGGATGTTCATGCCGTGTAGCTGTTAAAACACAGACGGCAATTCCGAAACCTCTTATATTTGATGCTATGGATATACTTAACACCGTGGAGATTAAAGCTCCGATAAAGTTGGGACAGGTTGTTGTTGAAAATCTATTAGATACAGGTGTTTCGGTAATAGCAACAGCCAACTGTAAGTAGTGAAAAGGAACAATTTTTATAATGAAAATAGCAGGAGCGATTTTTGATTTAGACGGAACGATACTAGATTCGATGCACTACTTTATGCCGTTAGGTGAAAAGCTTGTGCAAAGGTATGGGTTGGTTGATCCGGATCCTCGCGATTTTTATGCCTGTTCGATACCCGAAATCGGTGAAGTACTAAGAACAAAGTATGGCATCACCGATACCATACAGCAATTTGTAGACTATACAAATTCATTGGTTGAACCGGCCTTTTTTAATGAAGTTGAGCCAAAGAAATCGGTTCAAGTTTTTTTAGAATATCTAAGGCAGAACAACATAAAAATGGCTGTTGCTACCTTGAGTGATAGATATCTGGTTGAAGCGGCACTTAAAAGGTGTGGACTGTTTCACTACTTTGAGGGTATATTTTGCTGCTCTGAGATCGGTGTTGGGAAAAAAAGCCCTAAAGTTTATGAACTGGCACTTGAGCTGATCGGAACAGATAGGGATAATACATGGGTGTTTGAGGATTCTCATTATGCCGCAGTAACTGCTAAGGCAGCAGGATTTAAGCTTGCCTGTATTGCCGATAACAGCAATATTAAATATCGTAATGAATTAAAGGAAATAGGCGATATCTTTATTGAAGACTATAGTAACGCCTATCAGGATATTATTAGTTTGTAAACGGAGGAATTTATGCCGGCAATTGCAGCTCATTACAAATTTGGACAGCTGGTTTTAGAAAGGCTGGACACGGAAATTGCAGATATAGTTATAGGTAGTAAGGAGTTATTTGATCTCGCTACGCAAGGTCCGGATCTGCTATTTCATTTTAATCCTTTTAAATCAAATTATATAACACAGCTTGGCAAAAACATTCACGCTGAATCGGGAATTAATCTTTTCGATAGTATTTTAACAAGAGGAATAGCAAAAAATCCTGCAATTCTTTCCTATGTTTTAGGAGTAGTATGCCATTATGGCTTAGATGTTGCGTGCCATCCTTATGTAACTAAATTTGAAAACGGTGACTCCTCAAAACATACATCGCTTGAATCAGATTTTGACCTTTATATTATTCGAAGATTTCAGATGTATGCAAAACGACACATTTATCTGCCGCCAAAGGTTGATTATGCTGCAATTTCGGCCGTATACACAATAACCTCAGACGAGGTTGAAACCTGTTTAAAAAACATGAGGATTTTTAACAAACTATTTGATTATCCTAAACTGATAAAGACTGCCGATAAAGTTTTAAAAAAATCAGGGGTTTATTATGGGCTTACACTTAAAAAAGAACCTGTCTATATGCAGGAGGCTATGGAGTTGTCAAGCTTATTTGATGAAGCAGTTGAGCCCACAGCTAACCTTGTGGCTACCTATTATAAATCAATAAAAAACGGCCTTGAGTTACCGGAAGGTTTTGGGTGTAATTTTGAGGGTGAGATAATAAATTAGTTAGCATTTGGAAAGGGTTAACATGGGAAATAAATTCACTAAACAAGAAAAAAGCTGGATTCTATATGATTGGGCAAACTCCTCCTTCGCAACCATTATGATGGCTGCAATTTTCCCTATTTATTTTTCAAGTGTTATGGGCGATGGTGGCGGAGACATGTGGCTCGGAGTGGGAGCCTCGGTGGCTACAGCTGTTTCTGCAGTTTTAGCACCTATACTGGGTGCCTTTGGAGATTATAAAGGATATAAAAAGAAACTGTTTGTATTTTTTTTAATTCTGGGTTTAGTAACAACTGCCATGTGTGCTGTTGTTGATATGTGGCAGCTTTTGCTGGTTGGGTATGCACTTTCTAATATTGGATTTAGTGGATCAACACTGTTCTATGATAGTATGTTGACCGATATAACGACGCCTCAGCGCATGAACAAAGTTTCGGCGTGGGGCTTTTCGATGGGGTATATCGGAGGAAGTACTATTCCGTTTATTATATCTATATTAATTATAACCTTCGGAGGCGCGGTAGGTATAGACTCTGCGCTGGCAACAAAGATATCAATAATGCTATGTGTTGTATGGTGGGGATTGTTCTCCATTCCAATTTTACGTGATTTTAAGCAGAGCTATGGTAAGGAAAAACCTCAGGGCGACATAATAAAGCCTGCATTTGTTTCGCTTAAAGGAACTATAATAGAAATTTTTGGCAACAAAGGCTTAACACTGTTTATTATTGCCTACTTTTTTTATATCGATGGTGTGGGAACAGTTATAAAGATGTCGACGGCCTACGGTGAATCTTTGGGACTAGACTCGGTTGGAATGATACTTGCTTTGTTGGTTACCCAGTTTGTTGCATTTCCATGTGCAATACTTTTCAGTAAACTTGCCTATCGATTTGGTACGTTAAATATTATTATGCTTGCAATTGTTATTTATTTCTTTATTTGTATCCTTGGATTTGTTATGGGGTATGGCATAGAAGAGGCGTTTTTAACACAGTCTCAGGCACTAATAATTTTCTGGGGACTTGCAATAATGGTGGGAACTGCACAGGGTGGGATACAGGCGTTGTCACGCTCCTACTTTGGTGCAATTATTCCTAAAGAGCGCTCAAACGAATATTTTGGGTTTTACGATATTTTTGGTCGTTTTGCGGCAGTTATGGGTCCGGCGGTTTATTCCGTTACAAAATCCGTAACAGGCCGTAGCTCGATATCAATATTCTCAATAATAATATTTTTTGCGGTGGGAGGAATACTGCTTATGTTAGCAAAAAAGCATCTACCGCCTGAGCAAGGAGATAAAGCTTGAGTATAACAGAAAAGCACCTAACGATAGTTACAACAACCAGGGCGGATTACGGTTTGCTTCGTCCGGTTATAGAGCGTATAAAAAAGCGCAACGAGCTTAACTACACAATTGTTGCAACAGGTAGCCATATTTCGGATAAAACTATATCGGAAATAGAAGGCGACGGATACGATTATAAAACTATAGACATTATTAAATATCCTCAAAACAAAGAGGGTGTTGCAAGAATAACTGCGCTGACACAGCAACTCTTTATTGATTATTTCGTTAAAAATCCTACCGATGGATTATTGATTCTGGGCGACCGATATGAGGTTTTTGCAATAGCGGTTGCAGCGAGGTTTTTAGATATTCCGATATTTCATGTAAGTGGCGGCGATGTTACGTCCGGTGCAATTGATGATTGCCTTCGACACTGCATAACCAAACTGTCATCGGTTCACTTTCCCTCCTGTAAAAAATATGCAAAACGGCTTATGGCATTGGGAGAACAACCTGAAAGCATTTATATGGTGGGTGGTCTCGGTGATGAAAATATCCGAAACATGTCGATGATGTCTGCGCCAGCTCTTTCAAGCTCACTTGGGTTTAACCTTGAACGTAATTTTTTATTGGTTACATATCATCCCGAGACGCTATCCGAGCTTACCGAGACACAGCAGGTGGAAGAGCTTGTTGATGCGCTGGAAAATTATGACGGTGCCGTTGTTGTTACCGGTGCAAACAGTGATAGCGGCGGAGAACAAATAAACTTAATGTTGAAAGAGTTTTGCGATAAGTCTGCTGACAGATTTTATATAAAATCGATGGGGGCTTTAAGGTATCTTTCCGCGATGAAAGCAGCCTCTGCAGTTGTTGGTAATTCTTCAAGCGGAGTGTGTGAAACGCCTACATTGGGTGTTCCGACTGTGAATATCGGCAATCGTCAAAACGGTAGGATAATGGCTGAAAATATTTTTTGTTGTAGCTGTGACAGAACCCAGATAAATAAGGCGATTAAGCTTTGCCTTTCACAGATGTTTACGGCAAAAGCGAGGAAAGCGGTGTCACCGTATTACGGAGAAAATACCGCAGATAGGATAGCTACAATAACGGCAAGGTTAATAAATAAAGGCGTTGAAAGATATAAGGAGTTTTACGATGTCTGATGTTTTTTTATTAATAGGCTTTGGCTCTATGGGGAAACGTCGTGCAAGGCTGCTTGCTGAAATTGATCCGAACATAAAAATATCGGTTTTGGATAGCAATGAAGAACGGCAAAAACAAGCAATAGAAATGGGTTACAATCTGTGCGAAAGTATACAACATGCTGTTGATTTAGGCTGTTTTACCGCAGCGTTAATATGCTCAGCTCCGTTAAGTCATTATCAGTTAACTAAGGAGCTGTTACAAGCGGGTATATCAGTTTTTAGTGAGTTAAACCTTAATGATGAGGGGTACCCCGAACTGCTCCAACTATCAATCGATAATGATGTTGTATGGTTTAACAGTAATACCATGCTATATCGCCGAGAGATAAAAAGAATTATAGAGCGACGTAGGGGATTTGCAAAGCCGGTAAGTTATAGCTACCATATTGGGCAGTATCTGCCCGACTGGCATCCATGGGAGAGCTATAAAAACTTTTTTGTTGGCGATAACAGAACCAGTGGGATTAGAGAAATTTTTGCTATCGAACTGGCCTGGCTTACTACTGCTTTTGGAGATGTTGAGAGTTTTACCGTTAATAAAAGGCGGCTATCAAACCTGGAAGTTGGATACGATGATACCGTGTTTACTATGTTAACACATAAAGATGGAACTGTTGGAGTATTAATTGCCGATGTGGTTTCCCCCAAAGCGGTTAGAGAGCTGGAAATTTTCGGTGAGGGATTGCATCTTTTCTGGGAGGGTAGCCCGACTACTTTGTTCGAATATGATGTTGATAAAAAGGAAAAAAAGAATCTTTCGCTATACCAAAAAGCAACCCAATTAAAAGGTTATTCTGATAATATAGTCGAGGAGGCTTACACCGATGAACTGCTTAACTTCATTGCGGTGTTAAAAGGTGAAGCACAGGCTGAATACAGCTATGAACACAATGTTAAAGTATTGAAGTTAATTGAAGATATAGAGAGGAGATAATCTTGAAGGCGTTATTTGTCGGACTTGGAAGTATTGGATGCAGACATATTAAAAACCTGAAGCAGCTTCGACCCGATATTGAAATAGAGGCGATACGTAGCTCTAATAGAACACTCCCCGAGGAAATAGAGTGTCTGCTTAGCAAACAGCATTTTGATGCAACCAGCTTAAGCGGAGAATTTGATCTTTGCTTTATAACAAACCCCACACATCTACATTTGAAGGCATTGGAGCAAACAGCGCCGTTTGCAAAAAGTTATTTTATCGAAAAACCAATCTTTGAGGATCAACACGAATTTCCGTTTACCGATAACCGCCCTGTATACATTGCAGCACCACTTCGGCACACAAGTTTGTTTAATAAATTAGCCGAACTTTTAAAGGATGAAAAATGCCTTGCTGTAAGGGCAATATGTTCAAGCTATTTGCCGGAATGGCGGCCGGGAACGGATTACACAAAATGTTATTCTGCTATTAAGGAGTACGGCGGCGGTGTTAAGCTGGATTTAATTCATGAGTGGGATTATATTAAAGCGTTATTCGGCGAACCGGAACAGCTTCACTGCATTAGCGGCAACATATCCGAATTAGATATTAATAGCGAAGATTATGCTATATATATTGCAACATGTAAAGGTATACCGATAACGCTTCATCTCGATTATTTTGGACGCAAATTTAGCAGAAAATGCGAAGTTATATGCGATAAAGGAACCATTAGTGCCGGTTTTAACAGCGGAATTATTAAACATTATGCACTGGGGTGGATTGACTGTCGTGAAGATGCTAACACAAAGTATTTAGCAGAAATGCAACATTATCTTGATGTTGCTGAAGGGAAAAAGAATATCAACGATGGCAAAAATGCATTAAATACGCTAAAAGTTGTTTTAGCATAAAAAGAAAGGGAGCAAACAAAATGGCAACCATATTGTTTTCTATCTGCGGTAGAGCCGGAAGTACCGGATTTCCCGGCAAAAACCTTGCCTCCTTTGTGGGGGTGCCGCTTTCATATTATAGCCTTTCAACAGCGGAAATGTTTGCAAAAAAACATAGTGAGCATGACATTGATATCTGCCTATCTACCGATAGTGAGCAGCTTATCGACGATGCGCTTTATGCTTTTAGCAACATCGAGGTTATTCGCCGACCGAAGGAACTATGCGATGGGGTAACGCCAAAACTTGCAGTTTTTACCCATGCGTTAAAAGAGATGGAAGGTGTTAAGGGTAAGAAATACGATTATTATATCGATCTCGACATAACCAGCCCGTTACGTCGGCTACGCGATCTTGAAATGCAGTTTGAACAAAAGCTGAACTCAGCCGATAAACAACTGATATTTTCAGCAGTAGAAAGTAGACGCAATCCATATTATAATATGGTTGTTGCCGATAATAACGGCTGTGTAACCAAGGCTATAGACAGCTCCGATTTTTTTGCAAGACAGCAGATACCGAAAACCTACGACCTTAATGCATCGATATATGTGTTCGATGCAAACTTTGTTAGGGAAAACACCAGTATGTATATATGGGATGCTGTTTCGGGAATGTCGCTCATGAAGGATACAGGTTTTCTTGATATTGACAGCAGAGAGGATTTTGAAATGATGCAAACTATAGCGAAGCATCTATACGACACCGATGCTGACTATCGTGAAATATATGAATATTCAAGGATTAAGGGGGTATAGCATGGCAAGTATACTAATTGTGGATGATGAAAAGCAGATATGTGAACTATTGCGACAAAATCTCGAGTTTGCCGGCTATGAGTGTGTGGTGGCATACGATGGTGATGAAGCATTGTTAAAACTTTCCAGAACAGACTTCGATCTTTGCCTTCTGGATGTGATGATGCCGTTTACCGATGGTTTTACAGCACTTTCTGAAATAAGAAGGAGAGGGTATACCCTTCCGGTCATTATGCTAACAGCGCGCGGTGAAGAGAATGATAGGGTGTTTGGGCTTGAACAGGGGGCCGACGATTACGTTACTAAACCGTTTAGCCCCAGAGAGCTTTCTGCACGAATAAAAGCTGTGCTTGCAAGAACTATGCCTGCCGAAAATATAACTGAACGGTCTTTTAGGTTTGGTGATTTGACAATAGATGAAAAAAGCCATGAAGCAAAAATTGGTGAAGAAACATTAACGCTAACACCTAAAGAGTTTGAACTACTGCTTTATTTTGCTGAAAATGAAGGCGTGGCACTTTCCAGAGAAAAAATACTATCGGCTGTATGGAACTACGACTATCTGGGCGAAGATAGAACTGTGGATACTCACATTAAAATGCTGCGTGGACACATTGGCGACTACCGAGATTGTATTAAAACGGTTTGGGGAATTGGCTATAAGTTCAGTTATGATAGGAGCAAATGAAAAGAATAATTGAAAGGCTAAAGGGTATTCACAACCGTTTAGCTGCGTTTGTTGCCATAATATGTTTTGGGGTTGTTGTTTTTACCTTTGTGCTGCAAAGTGTATTATTAGAGCCGACCTACAACGATACTCTCGACACGATGTTGGAACGAACGGGCTCTGTTGTTTCGGAATCACTTGTAAATGATTCAATCCCATTTATAATACAAAACATTACGACACTGGCATCAACCGGGGTGTGCATTGAAGTTGCAGACGCCAATACACTAGCGCCTGTGATGCTGGCTGACGGACTTGGAACACAGTGTCTTATTCATACCGGGACTGCCGGAAACGAAGTGCTGGATGAAGCAACCCTAATATCTATGCGTTTAAAAGCGGTTGAAGAGGGTAGTTACAAAGAGACATTGAGAGATGAAAATACCGGAGATGAGCAGCGCGTATTTGGATATCTTATCGAAGAAACTCAGCAACTTTTAATTGTTAGCACCGATCTTGAACAAATCGGCGTTGCAAGAGGGGTTATTAATCGCCAGGTGTTTATAACGCTTGCAATAATTTTACCATTGGCAGCGGGAATAGCCTTTGTTTTTGCCGGTTTTTTTACAGCACCTATATCCAAACTGTGTGAAGCAACCAAATCAGTTGCTTCCGGAAACTATGATATTAAGTTGGATGTTGACCGAGATGACGAGCTTGGACATCTTGCGATAGATTTCTCTGCTATGACCAACGAGCTAAGGCGAACTTCGAAATTAAAAAATGAACTTCTTGCAAATATATCTCACGACCTGCGAACACCACTCACCTTAATTAAAGGTTACGCTGAAACAATGAGGGATTTCACCGGAAACAATGAAGAAAAGCGTAACGAACAGCTGGATATCATTATAAATGAGGCAGATAGACTTTCGGCATTCATCTGCGATGTTATGGAGCTATCTAAGCAAAATAGTGGTGAAGCACCGTTAGAGCGTGAGCGCATAGGATTTCATGATTTTGTTAAAGAACTGGTTTCTCGAGAAAGAAATATTGCTGAACTAAAGGGTGTTATAGTTACTTTAAATATTTCGGATGAACCCATTTATATAAATGCTGATAGACGTATGATGGAAAGCGTTCTACACAACCTAATAGAAAATGCTGTTACCCATGTTGGTTCGGATAAAAAGGTGGAAGTTAGCTGTGTTATTAATGCAAACGCGGCAAAGGTATCGGTGGAGGATCATGGAAAGGGGATAAGCAAGGAAGATATCAACTTTATTTTTGACAGGTATTACAGGGTTAGAGATAATAAGGGTATAAGCGGAAGCGGATTAGGCCTTGCAATTGTAAAATCAGCCCTTGTAAGGCATGAATATAACTTTGGGGTAGATTCTTCACTGAAAAAAGGAAGTACATTTTGGTTTACTGTTGACATTATCGAATAAAGGTTGTAAAATAGTATCATCAAATAGTTTAAGGAGATATAATATGCGATTACTTACACGTTCAGATTTCGATGGACTTGCCTGTGGTGTGCTTTTAAAGCATATTGGAATAATTGAAGATTTTTTATTTGTTCATCCGAAGGATCTTCAGGACGGCTTGGTAGAAGTATGCGAAAATGATTGTCTTGCAAATGTTCCCTATGTTAAGGGTTGTGGATTGTGGTTCGACCACCATGCCAGTGAGTTTGAACGCGGTGCCGCAAAGGAAGGTTTTGTTGGAGAATCTCGTATTGCCGATAGCTGTGCCCATGTTATTTACGACTACTATGGCGCTGATAAGTTTGTAGGGTTCGAGGAAATGCTTATAGGTGTCGACCGTGTGGATAGCGCTAAGTTGACCGAGCAGGAAATATTAGACCCACCGGCATGGATACTGTTGGGCTTTATCATGGACCCGAGAACTGGTCTTGGTAGATTTAGAGATTTTAGAATTTCTAATTTGCAGCTTATGGAGAAGATGATAGATTGGTGTGCTTCTAAATCAATACAGGAAATTTTGGAAGAGCCGGATGTTAAGGAACGTGTTGAGCTTTATTTTGAACAGGATAAACTCTTCCGCGAAATGGTTAAGGCACATACACGTGTTGAAGGTAAGGTTATGATAACCGATCTTCGTGGTGTTGAAACCATCTATGCCGGTAACCGATTCTTAATATATAGCCTCTATCCTAATGTTAGCATTTCAGCATGGATAGTTGACGGAAGAAATCGTCAGGGGTGTAGCGTTGCGGTTGGACATAGTATACTCGATCGTACCAGTAAAGTTAACGTTGGTAACCTGATGCTAAAATATGGCGGCGGTGGCCATCGAGCCGTAGGAACCTGCCAGTTTAGTAGTGAAAATATTTCTGATCAGCTACCCCTTTTGCTTATGGATATTTGTAGAATTAACAATTGCTAAACATAATTTCTACCCGCGGCGAAGCTATTGGAAATACCCTTTGCAAAGTATAACTTTTAATCAATTAAAGCTGTGTTAAGCGTTTTTCGTTTTAACACAGCTTTTTGCATTGCAATTTTAAGCATTAAATAAAAAAATTAATATAATCAATCAACTTGAAAAACATATTATTTTTCAAGTTGAACTACTATAACTACTTGACAAGAGTGTTTATATTGTGTATACTGTATATATAAAAACTAAACTGTATATATAAAATTACAAACAGGACTTAATTATGAATATAATAATAAGTAATGCTAATAACAGGCCTATATATGAACAGATATATGAGGGGGTAAGGTCTGCAATAATTTCACAGGAGTTAACGCAGGGAGAGGCGCTACCATCGATAAGAAACCTTGCTAAGGATTTAAGAATAAGCGTTATAACTACTAAAAGGGCTTACGATGAACTGGAACGAGACGGATATATTCATTCGGTTCCGAGCAAAGGCTTTTATGTATCGCATAAAAATACCGAATTTATAAAAGAATCTCGGCTAAGAGAGATGGAAGAACATATGAATAAAATTTTAGTCCTGTCGCAGGATTGCGGTATGGGGTTGGAAGAGATTATAGAGATGTTTCGAGTTATAGTAGAAAAGGAGTAGAAAATGAATGCTATAGAGCTTAACGGTGTTACCAAGAGATATAAGGATTTTTGTCTCGATAATTTAAACCTAACACTGCCTGCCGGAACAATTTTAGGCCTTGTTGGTGAAAATGGTGCAGGAAAAAGTACAACTATTAAGTTGATAATGGGGGCTATAAGTCCGGATAGCGGAAGTATAACAGTTTTGGGGGAAAACAGCAAGGATAAAAGCTTTAATAGGATTAAGCAGGATATAGGGATCGTAACGGATGAGCTTTATTATCCCGATGTTTTAAACGTAAAGGACATAGCAATTATTTTAGGAAAAAGCTATACAAACTGGGATAACAATAAATATTTTGAGCTTATAAAGCAGTTTGTATTGCCGCACGACAAGCCAATAGACGATTTTTCACGTGGTATGAAGATGCGGCTTTCTATTGCAACAGCGCTTTCTCATTCTGCAAAGTTACTGGTGTTAGACGAAGCAACCGGTGGATTAGATCCAATTGCAAGGGATGAAATACTGGATATTTTAAATGAATATACCCGCAGTGCTGATAATTCAATCCTTATGTCCTCTCATATTATGAGCGACCTTGAGAAAATTTGCGATTATATAGCTTTTATTAAGGAGGGTAAGCTTCTATTATGTGAAGAAAAGGATATCATAATGGATAGGTATGCTATTGTTAAGCTTGCTGCTGAACAATACAGCGAACTAAACAATGAGGCGGTTGTATCGGCTAAAAGAAGAGGGTATGGATATGAAGCGTTGGTAGATAAAAACAATTTACCAAAAGGTTATGAAACCGAAAAAACTACCCTTGAAGATATATTTATTTTTTTCTCAAAACGTTAGATTGGAGTGTTATGAAAGCTTTACTTATAAAGGATATGATAGTTCTATCAAAAAAAGTTAAACGTATGTTAATAATAATTCCGATATTTGCTGTTGTGGGTGAAACCGGATTAATAATGTCGATTCTTGTTTGCGGTATGCTGGTAAATACCGCTTTTGCATACGACGATTTGGCAAAATGGAATAAAATTGCCGTTATGATGCCCTACTCCACAAAGGATATGGTGCTGAGCAAGTACATTCTAGGGTATATCTGCCTTGCGCTCGGAATGGTTGTGGTGGTAGCTATTCAGCTAATAGTTTTATTAGCATATCCACCGCTTTACAGCCTAAATTATGCGGTGTTGCTGTCGGCGGTTTTCTCAACTATGTTTGCAATTGCGCTTTATGTTCCGGTTATTATTAAATTTGGAATCGAAAAGGCGAGGTTTATACCCGTAATACTAGTAATGGCAGCAAGCGGTGCTATAACTTTTCTTAGCACCTCCGCCAATGAAGTTACAGCACCTAACATTTCAATATCAAACAATATATTATTAATATTTGCAGCAGCTGTTGTTATTGCAAATGTTTCCTCAATAGCATTATCTATAAAGATGTATGAAACACAGCTGAAAAATGCATAGTGTTTTTATTCAATCACTATAGGTTCATCTTCCTCATAATCTCTTGTGGCTACAGTGCCGATAATATCATGCCAGCACATAGGACTAATACCGTTGCCGGGCCTTTTAGTGGTAATATTTTGTTCGCAAAACAGATCTCCCTTATTTATCTTGGTAAGGCAGACTATACTCTTTCTTGCAATGTTAATGTTCTTACTCTCAGATGGGCTGGGTTGCTTCTCACTGCTTCCAAGTAAAATTTCGGTGTTTTTAACGGCTGAAATCAGCTGCTTGAGCTCGTCGGGATCGAGGCTTGCCGCATGGTCCGGCCCCTGCGCATTTTTGTTGAGAGTGAAATGTTTTTCTATTACCGTTGCACCCAGTGCCACAGCGGCTACCGAGGCTTCGATTCCTCGAGTATGATCGCTATATCCAACATCAACACCAAATTGTTTTTTTAAGGTAAGCATTGCTTTAAGATTAACATCTTCAAATGGCGTAGGGTATTCGGTGTTGCAGTGTAGCAGTGTTAAACTTGGAACAGAATATCTGTATAGTATATCAATTGCTTGCGAAATCTCTTTAATAGTACACATGCCGGTAGACATAATGATTGGTCGACCGAGCTTTGCCACGCCTTCTAATAGTGGTAGGTTTGTGATTTCGCCGGAAGGGATTTTGTATAACGAAAGATTTAAACCGGCAAGGAAATCAAGGCTAACAAGGTCAAACGGAGTTGAAAGATAGGTTATTCCTATCTCGTTGCAGTATTGTTGGAGTAGACGATGCTCATCAAAGGTAAGATGAAGCTTTTTAATCATTTCGAGCTGGCTTTCATCTTCACCGGTTGCTTTTTTTTGATATTCTGCCTTTTGAGCAAAGCGACTGATAACCAGCTCGGGTACCGCAGTTTGAAATTTAACTATGTCTGCGCCTGACTGCTTTGCAACTAAGGCAAGTTTTTTTGCTTCTGTTAAAGAGTTGCCGGCATTAACTCCGGCCTCGGCAATTATCAATACCGACATCTCTACACCTCCTGCATACTTATAGGGTTAAACACTACATTGTTATCAACAATCTCAACCTCGTAAAGATATGTTCGCCCCTCTTTATATTCAACAAGGGAATCGCTAAATAAAGAAATATAAATCGGCTCTGCGTCAACATCAAGGTAGTCAACAAAAATAATGTTTATTTCCTGCTCGATAATGTACTCCGATAGGGTGGATGCATCATATCTTGCTAGGTCACCACCGCCGGAATAGTCTATATGCATCGGTAAGAAGTAGTAGTAGTTTTCAAACCATCCAATACCGTTGTCAGCAGAATGCATATAAAAAATATTGCTGTCGGAATCAAAATATTGTTTTGCATTTTCTACCTTGTTCATAGTATCTCGCTGTGGCGAGAAGTAAGAATCGGGAAAGTTAAGGTAGTTATAATATGACGGGGTAACATAATGCGATACAATGAAAAGGGAACAGGTGGCTAAAACAATTGCAGGCTGAACAATAAAATGTAGACGTGGCCTGTTTCTGAAAATAAAGATGGTATAAACAAACGAGGCTAACAACCATGCTGTATAGTATGGCATTACATAGCGTTCGTAGGATACAAGGCCTATTCCGTCATCTCCTTTAAAAACATAAACATATGTGAAGCCAAGAAACACATTGTAGGCAATACAGCCAAGGCAGGTCATAACATAATAAATAACAATAGATAATCGTTTTTTTCTATCTTCGGTAAAGATAAATGCCGACGCCATTAAAAAAGTAACCAGTAGAAACACAACCAAACCACTGCCAATGAGCATTACCTTGCCATTTATAAACATAATCCATAGATTGTTAAAAACCTGAGTAAATTTATCCGAGCGTGCCGACGGAAAAAATAGTTCGGTAACTCCGGTAATTAACAGTTCAACCATTCCGAGATTTTGCTCTCCGCCAACCTCAAAGCGGTTTACGCCTGCTGCTGCGGCAAGGTGCATCGACCAGCTGGAAAAAGCTATCACCGGCGTTGCAATAAGGGCAAGTGAAGCAACAATTCTTTTTATTAGGCTAATATCTCGTCCCGCAATAATAAAATCTGCTGCTATTATTCCGGCTCCAAGCATAGCAAAGGCGAACCCCATCTCTTTGCTAAGGGTTAGAATAAATAGTCCTGCGGCTGAAGCAAGTAGGGCGTGGAGCCTGTTGCCGGTGTTACAGAAGTATACTAAAAGCGATGTTGCAAGAAGAATACCCATTGGAAAATCTGCATATGCCGACATGTATCCTGGCAACACCTGAACCGAGCGTCCATAAAGGTTCATTGCAATAAATGGCGAAGCAACCAATAGTAGCAGAGAAACTATAGAAAAGTGTTTCAGCTTTGCTTCAAAGCATCCTACTATTGCAGCATAACCAGAAAAAATAAGAATATCATAAGCGATATAGGTTTTAAACGGTGCAAAATCGCCAAGAAAATTAAAGAAGTAGGAAATCATTATAAGTGCCGGTGGGTGGGTAACACCTACAAGGTTATTGTCGGCAACTGTATATAAAAGATTTGAATCGCTAACTATTCTCGCCGCAGTTCCCCAAAAAGAAAATTCATCCCATTCATAGAATAAAGGTTGACGAATTGAAAAAAGAGCAATAATAAAAAGCGAAAGAAGAATGAATGAGTAAAACCCAATATCGTTAAACTTTAATAGCAAAGAAGGATTTTTTGCTATTTTAATTATTACAGGTATAAGGCTGGCTAATCCAAACGAAAGAATAAAAATTGCCGCAATATAAGCACCGCCAAGCATAGCCGAAAGAGCAAGAACAGCAGTAGTAAAACACAGCGTTAAAAAAGGAGCAAGCGAAGCCTTAATATTTAGATAAAGCACAATTAAACTGCTTGATGCAAGCAACGATGTAAAGGTTATTAGTAATAATAAAAAATCAATCATTGCATCACCAGATTACGTTGTGTGTTAGGAACAATAACATTGCTGATGCAATGGAGAAACCGCCGGTAATTGCAACAGAGATGTTTTCGGTATAACGGCTGTTAATGTCAAGATATCTTCCGCTAAAAATAGAAATTGATAAACACAGAGCGTACAGCGATGGAAGAAAATAACGGGGCTGAACGCCGACTACTCGCACCATTGCAACCGGAGTGTTTGTAACGTAAAGTCCGGTAATTGCAACAACAGCATAGCCGATGGAAAATAGAACTAAAAGTAAAAACAGATTTGTTTGCCCCGAGCTTCGTTGGCCGCAAAACAGGGCAATAAAAATAAGCAATGGTAACGAGAATGCTGAAACAAGCGGAACAACCGTGTCCATCCATCCAAAAATGCCGAGCTGGGTTAAATAAAAACCGTTTTCATAAAAACTTCCGAACATAACTATTAGATAACGCGGTATATTAGAAAGAATGAAAATTACCTGTTCGAGAGGGTCGACACTGTCCAGTCTCGGTATAGGTTCAAAGGAGGAAAACAGCATGGAGTATGCCGATACAAAAACCGAGGAAAGAAGGGCAGAAGCCGAAATTAGCAATGCAAAAAAGAATTTGGAAATTCGGCTTACCCATTGAGTTTTTGTTATAGCAAACAGTGGTATTACCAGAAGGATATTAAGTATTTTAATATGACTTATATAAAAGATAAGCAGACAAATTGTTATTATATCACGGGTAGTGATTTTTTCTTTAAAGAGATATCCGAAAATTAATATTGATACAGCTAACATACTGCTATCATAGGAACAGGAGGCTGCCATGAACATGGTGGTTGGTAACAGCATAAATGCAAGAAACAATACCCTATAATGTTTAACTATGCAAAGTGTATAATAGCAGACGGCGGCAAAGATAAAAACATTTACTATTCTTGCAACAAAAAGACAGATAAGTGCATCGGCGCCAAATAGCCGAAATAGTGCCATTATTAGTGATGAGGGGAGAAAAGGAAGAATTAACATCATTACCGGTTCTTCTGCCTCGGCAGTGTCGCCGGCTGATAGCCTATCGTAATAGCTTTCGTAGCGATAAATTATCTGATCTTTTTCCTCCTGGTGCAGATGGCTGTAGAAGGGTTCAAATTCCTCTAAAAGCAAACCAACATCATCGGGATACTCCCGTGTCGGATCAAAGTCAAAATCGCCACCTGCAATGGCATAGCCGCGAAGAAAATGTGCAGTCTCGTCCGGCACCTGTAACGGCGCATTTGCAAAGCTGTAAAGAATACCTACGAAGGCAACGAGAATAGCACCGAAAAGAGCAAAGTTCTTTTCGGTGCCCTTTACTGAAAAATATAATCCATAGTAGCAGATTGCCGTTATTGGAAAGGCAACCATAATCATGACCGGTCCGGAGGCTATATCAAAATAATAAAAAACTCGAAGCCAATATACTATAAAAACAGAAAAACATAATAGCAAAAATATAGTAACAGCCGTTGAGACTGTACGGTTTGCTAATATTTTTCTGATTTTCTCTAGCATCATATGTTATAAACTTCCGGTTTGTATCTATCAATGTTTTCACGGATAAAAGCAATTGTTTCGGCAATTCCTTCCTCAAAGCTGTGTCGTTTAAAATTGCCGCAAATAGCATCAAACTTACTACCGTCACCCAGTAGGCGCTCTACCTCACTTTTTTGAGGGCGAAGCCTTGTTTCATCGGTAATAATCTTTGCATTAGGGTTAATCTGGGCAATAAGCTCATCGGCAAGTTTGCCAATACTTATCTCTTCGCCGGTTGCTATATTAATTTCCTCACCGATGGCATTATTACACTCGGCAATTTTTATAAAGCCTGTAGCGGTATCCTTAACATAGTTAAAATCGCGAGTAGGGGTGAGGGAGCCAAGCTTTATCTCGGTACTGCCGGAAATAAGCTGCGTAATAATTGTTGGAATAACTGCCCTGGCGCTCTGCCTCGGCCCATAGGTATTAAATGGTCTAACAATAGTAATCGGTGTGGCAAAGCTTCGATAAAAACTCTCTGCAAGGCGATCGGCACCTATTTTGGTTGCAGAATAAGGTGACTGACCTTGAAAGGGGTGTTTTTCGTCAATAGGCACATACTGCGCCGTTCCGTAAACCTCGCTGGTGGAGGTCACTAATACACGTGCATTATCACAATCACGGGCGGCATTTAAAATGTTAAGAGTTCCCTTGATGTTTGTATCAACATAGCTATCGGGGGAATGATAGCTAAAAGGTATTGCAATCAGGGCGGCAAGATGATAAACAATATCCTGTCCCTTTAAAGCGGTTCGAACACCGTTTGGGTCGCGTATATCACCGTAAAAAAATTCAATTTCTGAGGTTATCTCCTTGGGTAGGGTGTCCAGCCAACCTGCCTGACCAAAGGAGTTGTAATAGCAAAATGCTGTAACTTTTTCTCCTTTTTTAACCAGCTGTTCAGTTAGATGGCTGCCTATAAATCCGTCGGCTCCGGTAACAATTACTTTATTATTCATAATTCCTCTTTAAAAACAAACTATACAAATTTAATTATACATTTTCAAGCAAAACTTGTCAAATTATTGGCGCTAAGTTTTTAGGGCAACGTTATCCTTGCCGAGTAGTTCGGTTAATTTATCGGTAAGGGTTTTCGAGTTTTTATCTATCCATAATCGGTGTGGGAGTCTTGCTAAATTTCCGCTATCAGTAAACCTAATATATACCGGGAACTCGCCCGTATGCTGTTCCAAACAGGCAACAACCGAGCTATATATTTCGTCGGTGTTGTTATGCATTCTGAGATATAAGCCCGACCTGGTAACAGGGGACTGTTTTAACGATGTTACCGAAGCTACAGAGTCTGCAACAATCTTTACCGGATCGTCCTCCTTTACCGAAATACGTCCGGTTAAAAAGATAACAGCATTTTCCTCCAAAACACTGCGGCAATCCTCTAATGTTTTGGAAAAGATTATTACCTCCATCTGAGAGGTTCTGTCCTCTACAGTGCAAAAACAAACAGTGTTTCCTTTTTTAGTGTATATCAATCTCATTGCAGAGATAGTGCATATCACCGAGACCCTTTGATTATCGAGAGATATAATATTTTCTTCGTTTTGTGCGCTGGAAAATGAGAAGTTGCTGTAACTTGATATTAAATCTGCATAGCTGTCAAGAGGGTGCCCCGAAAGGTAAAGTCCACTAACCTCCTTTTCCATATTAAGAAGCTCGCCGATTTCATAGTTTTCAACATCCGGCAACTTGTATTCACTTAGCTTTGTGCTCTGTTCGGTAAAAAGGTTTATCTGACCTTCCAGATTGTTCCTTCTGTCATTCTCTACACTTTTAAGAATTGGTTCAACCGATAACAACAGTGCTTTTCGGTTCGGCTCTATAAGGTCAAAGGCTCCCGCTTTAATAAGACACTCAAGGGCGCGGCGATTAACTTCACTGCCAAACAATCGGTTGCATAGATCATAGAGAGAGTGAAAGGGTTCCCGAACACGTTCGGTGATTATTAGGTTACAAAGTCCAAATCCAACATTTTTAACGGCAAGAAGCCCGTATCGAATGTTATCTCCATCAACGGAAAAACCTATATCACTGCGATTTATATCCGGTTGAAGTAGCTTGATTCCCGCTGACCGACAGACGGCGGAGTATTCCATTATCTTTGCAGAGTTATGCTGAACACTGGTTAACAGTGCGGCCATAAATTCCTTTTCATAATGGCATTTAAGATAGGCGGTTTGGTAGGCTATAAGAGCATATGCGGCAGCGTGTGATTTATTAAATGCATAGGATGCAAATCCTGCCATTTCATTAAATATTTCATTTGCCGCCTTTTCGTCAACTCCATTTTTAATACACCCAACACAGCCACTGTCCCCCTCCTGTCCAAAAATAAAGGCGTGACGCTCCTGCTCCATAACATCATGTTTTTTCTTACTCATGGCACGTCTAACAAGATCTGCTCGGCCATAGGAAAATCCGGCAAGTTCGCGGCAGATTTGCATTACCTGTTCCTGATAAACAATACAGCCATAGGTTTCTGAAAGGATAGGTTTTAGTTTTTCATGCTTGTACACAATGCTTTCGGGATTATGTCTCCATTTAATATAGCTTGGAATACTGTCCATCGGGCCGGGCCTATAAAGTGAGGTAACCGCAATTAAATCCTCAAGCTTTGTAGGCTTTAAACTTGTTAATACCTGCTGAATACCGTTGCTTTCAAACTGAAATACCCCGGCAGTATCTCCCAAAGAAAGCATTTTAAAAACATCGTTATCATCAAGCGGAATGTTATCGATACTAAAATTATTGTCATTAAGACCGCGGATACAGTCCTTGATTAGGGTGAGGGTGCGAAGACCAAGGAAGTCCATTTTTAAAAGGCCAAGCTCTTCAATAGTGGTCATGGGAAATTGGGTGACTACCTGGTCGCTGCTAACGGCGAGAGGTAGATAATCAACGGTAGGCTTTGGTGTTATAACAACTCCTGCGGCATGGGTGGATGCATGACGCGGCATCCCTTCAACCTTTATAGCCATGTCGATAAGTTCGGTAACAGCAGGCTCATTGTCGTATGCAGCTCGTAGCTCTTTGTTTTGCTTTAATGCCTTTTTCAATGTCATTTTAAGCTCGGTAGGAATTAGCTTTGCAATACGGTCAACCTCGCCGTAGGATAAGCCGAGAACTCTTCCAACATCTCTTACAGCTGCCCTTGCCGCCATGGTTCCGAAGGTTATTATCTGTGCAACATGGTCACTTTTGTATTTGTCGTTCACGTAGTTGATTACCTCGGCTCGACCTTCATAGCAAAAATCGATATCAAAATCCGGCATACTTATTCTTTCGGGGTTTAAAAAACGCTCGAACAGAAGATTGTATTTTAGAGGATCTACCCCCGTAATGCCAAGACAATATGCTACCAGACTGCCCGCGCCGCTTCCCCTACCGGGACCTACCGGTATGTTCTTACTTTTGGCATATCCGATAAAATCCGCAACAATTAAAAAGTAGTCGATAAAGCCCATGCTCTCAATGATGTCCATCTCGTAGAGCATACGTGTTTTTGCCACCTCGTTGTCATCGGAGTAGTATTTTGTATATCCTTCGTATACCGTTCTTTCAAAAAAATCTTTGGGATTTTCCCCTGTTATAGGAACAAACTTTGGAAGTTTAGTAACACCAAACTCAATTTCGAGGTTGCAAAGCTCGGCAACTTTAACCGTGTTGGAGATTGCATCGGGGCAGATAGCAAAAACATCCGACATCTCATCTGCGGACTTAACATAGAATTCATCGGTGCCAAACTCCAAAACGTCATCGTCTGACATAAGTTTGTTGGTTCCGATACAGATTAAAACTTTTTGCATCTTGGAATCTTCTTTGTTAAGATAATGGCTGTCGTTAGTAGCTACAAGAGGTATGTTTAGCTCCCGTGCAAGGGCAATAAGTTCCGGTAGTATTGCTTGCTGTTCGGGGAGATTATGATTTTGAATTTCGATGTAAAAATTATCCTTGCCAAAGAGATCGTGATAAAATATTGCTACCTGTTTTGCCTTTTCGTAATCGCCGGCAAGCAATGCCTGCGGAATTTCGCCGGCAAGGCAGGCCGAAAGCGCAATCAGTCCCTCGCTATGTTCAGCTAAAAGCTCTTTATCTATTCTCGGTTTTGAATAAAAGCCCTCGGTAAAACCTGCCGAGATAAGCTTCGAGAGGTTTTTATAGCCCGTTTCATTTTTGCATAGCAAAACAAGATGGTTGTTTGAATCCAGACGGTGCACCTTATCAAAGCGTGAACGGGTAGCAACATATGCCTCACAGCCGATAATAGGCTTGATACCGTATTTTTTGGCGGCCTTATAAAAATCCATAACCCCGTACATAACCCCGTGGTCGGTAATTGCAACCGAGTGCTGTCCCATTTCGTTTAACCGCTTCATTAACGGTTCAATTCTACAAGCGCCGTCTAACAGACTGTATTCGGTGTGTAGATGTAGATGAACAAAATCAGTCAACTGTTATTTATCCTTTCTTTTGGTAATATCTTGCGCCATGGATTTTATTTTTTGCATCCTGTGATACAGACCTGATTTACTGATGTTAAGACCTTTTGCCATTTCAGCCGTGCTCATCTCGGGGTGAAGCAATAAAAAGTCCGCCGCCTCCTCCAGCTGATACGGCAAATTAACGCCGGAAGATTTTAGCTGCTCTACTGCAAGAATCAAAACAGAGTTTGTTTTGGCAATTCTATCGGCATTGGCGATTTCACAGTTTGCTATTCGGTTTGCCTTGTTGTGTACATCCTTTTCAATTTTGATATTCATCATGTCAAGTGCGCTGTGCTGTGCTCCCATCATGGTCAGAATATCTTCTATATGCTCCGATGCTGTTATACAGACCAGCATTCTTCCTGCACGTACAACCTTGTGCGTAACAATTCCCATTTTAAAGAGTTTGTTTATAAGATTTTGGGTCGGCGTATGCTTAATAGTATGAAATTCGATTCGGTACTCTTTTAGAGGGTCGCTTATAAAACCGCACGACAAAAACAGCTCCGCAAGCTCAGTATCCGGCACGGAGCGTTTTAAGCACTGTTCAATCTCTTTTTTTACTAAACTGTTAAAGCTCATTATCTTCTTTGAATGTCCCGGTGTAGCATGTCAATTGTATACCCCTGATTGGCAAGCAGCTTCTCGGTGTTTCGTGCAAAGGAAACGCTACGATGTTTCCCGCCGGTACATCCGATAGCTACCGTTAAACGGCTTTTACCTTCCTTAAGATAAAGAGGGATAGAATAACTTATTAGCTCCGAAATTTTTTCGAACAGTTCGCCAGCCTCATTAAAGCTAAATACGTAATCAAAAACCTCGTTGTCTAATCCGGTTTTTTCTTTAAGGTTAACGATGTAAAAAGGGTTTGGCAGACAGCGTACGTCGAACATTAGATCAGCATCGCGGGGTACACCGTATTTAAACCCAAAGGATATAATGCTAATTGGCATGGTTCCCTGCATCGAGTTTGAAAAAATAACAACAATCTGTTGTTTTAATGTGGAGGTACTAAGCAGGCCGGTGTCTATAATATAGTCGGCAATTTCATATAGGTTTGCAAGAAGAAGACGTTCACGATTTATTGCCTCATCTATCGAAAGGTTATGTCGAATTGTTAAGGGGTGGCATCGACGTGTTTCTTTATACCGACGTGAAAGAACACCGTCGTCGGCATCTAAAAAAAGGATTTTAATATCAAGGTCGTCGGTTTTATGTTTAAGGGCGTTTAACACACCTTGAAAATCTTCGCCACTTCTCGTGTCAACAGTAATTGCAAGCCTATCGGCATATCGCTCGTTAAGCTCCTTCGCCTGTATTAATTCACATAGCATGTCGGCGGGGAGGTTGTCGATACAGTAGTAGTTAATATCCTCAAGTGCTCTCATAACCAACGATTTGCCGGCACCGGAAAGTCCCGTTACAAGTAATAGTTTTTGCATTATTCCTCCACTATTTCAACCTCAGTCTCGAGCAGTATTCCTTTTTCTTTAAAAACTACTCTACGAATTTCGTCGCAAAGCATTATAACATCTTTACAGCTTGCATTGCCATTATTAACAACAAAGCCTGCATGCTTGGTGCTAACAATTGCATCACCTATCGAAAAGCCTTTTAAGCCACACTCGTCAATTAGTGCCGAGGCGTAGCCGTTAACCGGTCGCTTAAATGTGCTGCCGGCACTGGGAACATTAAGGGGTTGCTTATCTACTCGTCGCTGTAATAGATCATTCATGGTGTTTTCAATCTGTGTTTTGTCGCCCTTGGATAGCTTCAATATAACCGAGATTAATATTTCTTCATTATCGCATAGTATGCTATGGCGATAGGAAAAATCCATCTGCTGCTTTGTTCGTGTTTCAATATTAAGATCCTTTGTGATAACCTCACAGGATTCGAAAATGTCGACTATTTCGCCACCATAGGCGCCGGCATTCATATAAACTGCACCGCCTACAGATCCTGGTATTCCATAGCAAAATTCAATACCTTTTAACGCATGTTGAAGCGCAAATCTGCATAGTGAAGAAAGCTTTTCTCCTGCATATACCTTAACACGGTTATCCTGTAATAGCTCTACTCCGGAAAAGGGAGGTTTTAACCTTATAACGGCACCTCGATACCCATTATCCGAAAACAAAACATTGCTTGCGCAACCAAGCAGAATATATTTGATTTCAGCCTCTTTAATCAGCTTAAGAGTTGCGATTAATTCGTTGGTATCTCGGGGTTCAATAAGATAATCACACTTACCCCCAATTTTAAAAGAGGTAAGTGTTTTACATGGAATATCAAGAGAAAAAGGGATGGAATACTCGTATAGCTTTTGGGATAAATTCATTGCTACTCCGTTTTAGATAAATGCGGCGTCATACTCCATCATACGCAAATACAGGTCATAATTATGCGTTTTAAAGAAGTTAAGTAGACGCTCCTTTGAGGCGTTAATAACCAACTCCTCAGGAAAATTAAGCTCGTTTAGTTGTTTAACTATCGCTGAATAACTGCCCATATTATAGATGGAGTGTGCATCACTATTGATAGAAACCAGCGTGTTGTTTTTTTTGCAGGCAAGTATCAGCTGTTCAAAATTCTTTTCGTTACCGGGACGAACGGTGGCGGAGTTTACATTTAATTCCACTGCTATATTATTGTCGGTAAATGCCTTTGTTACTCTGTCATAATCGTAGGCATATCTCGATTCCTCAGAATGTCCTATCATGTTAACATTTTCCCGCTTTGCAATATTTAACCAAAGCTCGGTTGCTTCATCTCTATCAAGCGATTTAAAAAAATCTCCATGTATGGAGGCGATAGTAAAATCAACACATTTATCACGATTAAATTCATCACTGTCCAGCGAGCCGTTAATATCGGTAACATTGGCCTCTATTCCCTTGATTACAAATATCCCCTCCATAACGTCCGGAAGGTTTTTAAGCATCCAAAAATACCAAGGGTGTGCCCCATCTTCTAACTCGGGGCCATGATCGGTGATTGCCATTGCGAATAGATTTAGTTCGGAGCCTCTTTTTGCCATTTCGGTTATAGAGTTTAGAGCATGGCTAGACACAAGTGTATGATTATGAAGATCGGCGATAATTTTCATCTATTCCTCTATTCCCATGTTCGCAAAAAGTTCTTTTGCGGCATTATACCCCATCTTCTTTTGACGGTTATTGATAGCGGCCGCCTCTAAGATAACAGCGAGGTTTCGGCCGGGACGAATAGGAATTAAACAACTCGGTATTGATATTCCAAGTATATCAACAAATTGCGACTCTATTCCGGTTTGGGAGTAATGTTTACCCTGCTCCCAGGTTTCAAGCTCGGCAACAAGGTCGATTTTTTCTGTTTCCTTAACTGCTCCAAATCCGAATACACGTGCTACATTTATTATGCCTACACCGCGCATTTCAACAAAATGGCGAATATTTTCGGGCGAGCGCCCTACTATAGTTCGGTTAGAAACTCGACGAAGCTCCACCGCATCGTCTGCAATTAGGCGATGTCCACGCTTAACAAGTTCGATAGCTGTTTCGCTTTTACCTACTCCGGAATCTCCCAGCATAAGTATTCCCTCACCGTAAACTTCAACCAGCACACCATGACGAGTGATTCTCGGCGCGAGTTCTACCGCAAGTACAGATATTATGGAGGAGGATAGCTCGGAAGTATTCTCCTTAGAACGTAGTAGCGGTGTTTTAGTTTTCTTTGCCGCTGAGCGAAGAACACTATCAATCTCAAGGTTACGAGAAACAACAACAGCGATAGGGTTTGCTGCAAACAAAAACTCTATTTGTTGCTTACGTTTCGTTTTGGATAAATTGTTAAGATATGCAAATTCAGCAAGCCCCATTATCTGTATACGAGTTGGATCAAAATATGCATCAAATCCTGCAAGCAACAAGCCTGGGCGATTAACATCTAATGTTCCCACCTTAATCTCATTGGCAGGCTTTGGAAGATATATAGTTTCAAGATGAATGGTGTTTATTATTTTTTCGAGCGATACGGTAAACTGAGCCATTGTTTTCTCCTTTGCTGTCTATTTATTCCATTGTATCAAAAACAGGTCGTTTTGGCAATATTATTTCAATGAAAAAAGGAAGTTATTTTTGCTGTGTTGATTTAAAGCAATATGAAAAAAGGAGCTATTACAAATGAAACCCTCGTTTGTAATAGCTCTGTTATAATATTTATAGTAAACTAATTGTAAAATGTTTTTTCTCAATGAGTAGCTGTTTGAAGTTTTCAGCGCTAATCGGTTTGGCAAAGTAATATCCCTGTGCATAATCACACCCAACCCCTTTAAGCCATGTTGCTTGGGCTCCGGTTTCAACGCCCTCTGCAACAACCTTCATGTTAAGATGTTTTGCCATGTTTATAACATCTGTAACAACAACTGTGCTGTTTGATCCTTGATCTTTAAGATCAAAAAAGGCTTTATCAAGTTTTAGCACGTCGGCTTCAATTGCAGATAGTCTGTTGAGGGATGAAACACCTGCCCCAAAGTCATCGATGGAAATTGCAAAGCCGAGTTTTTTAAACCGCTTAACCACCGAAAGAAATTTTTCGGTATTTGCCTCAACTGCACTTTCTGTAAGTTCGAGCTCTATCATATCATGAGTTAAATCATATTGTGTAAGTATGTTGGATATACGGGATACAATATTATCGGCTAATACAGTATGAGCAGAAAGGTTTACAGAGATTCGTGGTATTTCCATATTACTGATATTTTCTTTCATAAAGATGCATACCTTCTCTAATACATATAAATCTAGATATGAAATAAAACCATTTTCTTCAAATACCGGAATAAATTCATCGGGGTATATTGTATCTCCAAGTTGAGGAACCCAGCGAACAAGTGCTTCAGCACCACCGAGTGTTAAGCTGTTAAAATCGACTTTAGGTTGATAAACAACTATGAATTCTTTGTCTTTGAGGGCCTGTTCCATGCGGAAGGTGATGTTGATTTTATTATCGTACTCCTTGCGCATCTTATCGTCGAATGTTATAAATGTAGTTTTATGTGTGTTTTTGCCGGCATTTCTTGCACTGTCAGCCTGGCCAATAAGAGCTGTTCCTTTAACCTTTTCTTCCTTTGTTATGGCATTACCAAACGAGAGTGAAACTTTATATTTGTCACTAACGTTATCCTCAATTGCCGGAAGTATATCGGTGCGATAAAGTTCACGAATGTCGCCGCCTTCGCCTACTCTTCTAAAAATTAAGAACTGGTCGGCTGCTCTTCTGCTAACAACCACTTCGGTGCCTTTAAATACCTTTTTTAAAACATCTCCTATTGCAATTAATATATTTGTGCCCCTTTCGGTACTAAAATGGGTATTGATTGTCTTAAACATATCAATATCAAAGGAAATGATTTCGTATTCGCCCGGTCGTGATTTTTGCAGGATTTGGTCAACTGTTTTACCAAATTTTTGAAAAGACACAAGTCCTGTGAGTTGGTCGGTATTATAGGATTTAAGAAGGGCTTTTTGTTTACTGAGTTGCCCTCTATAATAGAGCATAATAAATCCGGCAACAATAATAAATAATAAAATTATAAAATAGTACCAGTTATCAACAACGAATTCAAAAAAACCGGTTTCACTATCGGGAAGTATATCGTTAGCATTGGTTTCTATAATAGCTCTATAATCGCTTTCTGAAAGCTTATCACCCATAACGTTAAATATAGGAACATAGTCTTTTGCTATCTCATTATTAATGAAAAATTGCATGGGTATTTTGGTGTCGGTAACTATTGTTGACATATATAAATCGTCAAAATATACTTCGGTATATGTAGTGGCGCTTTCGGTGCAGATTAGCAGGTCTACCTTGCCGGCCGCTAAATCATCAAGTAAATTATGCCAATTATTATAAAAAACAATTTCTGTATTTGGGGCATAATTTAAAAAAGCATCATAATCAACAGTCTTGTAAGGAAGTGAGCCGATTGTAGGATTAGCATCAAATATTTCTTGTGGTGAGATTGTATCAAGGACTGCATGATTAATAACGGCATACATCGGTATCTCATAATACGATTCGGTAGCAGAGTAGTGTTCATATGACATATCGTCACTATCGTAAAGAGTTAAAAGAACATCAAACTCTTTCTGGTTTTCAATAGGATCTTCCAAACTGAAGGGTTGATAGTTTACCTCAAAGCCATAACGTTCAGAATAGCTGTTTAATATTTCTATCAGTGCGCCGTCCGGCTCATTTTGCTCGTTTGTGTAAGATATCGGTGCAAATCCTGTAACATAGCCAACTTCAAGCGGACGTTGTCTTAATATTTCAATCTCACGAGCAGTTAGTCCACGATGATTAATCTCTAAGTTTTCTGCAAGATACTTTTCTTCAAGCTCCATGAAGAAATTACCTTCTGTGCTTATTACATCATAAAACTCTTTGTCGATTACCTCCATTAAATCGCTATTTTCATGGCTCGTAATTAAATATAAATTATATACCCCGAGGTTTAGAATATTGTTCATACCCAGCGAGGTGGGGTCTTCAGAATATGTAATGTATAAATCGGTTTCCTGCTCCATATATGTTTCAGTTTCGCTATACACATACTCAACAGAGATGTTGTTTTCTTCACAAAATTCATTAAGCGCTTCGGTTCCGACGTTTTCATCGTAAACGGATACAGTTTTACCGTCGATAGCCGATAAATCTGCATAACGAAGATTCATATCTTTTGACATAAGAGCTATATATGTTTTGGTGTATGGGTTTTCTGAATATAGAACCTGCTCTCTACGCTCATCGTTTCGAGTGTTAAATCCACCAATATCAACATATCCACTACTGACAGCCTCTAACATGCTATCAGCAATAGGTACAAATTCAAACTCTAATCCACTATTTTCTGAAATTTTTTGAAACACGTCATACCCGTACCCTTTGTTGTTTATGCTGTCGATGTCGGATATAACATCGGTGAAGGTAGAGTAATAACCAAATCTTATAGGTTTGCTAAAATCAAATGGAGTTTCATCAACAGTTACTTCTTCGATTGTAGCCGTGTCGCTCTCATCAGTTGCAAAAACATTCATAATAGGAATAAGGGTGAATATTATGCAAGCTGTGGTGATGATACATAAAAACTTCATTTTCATTTCCAACTCCTCGTTCACGATCTTACCGGTACGGGATTATTATGACAAATAAATATTAAGCATAATAAGGTTGTACTATGTATTTTATTTATCCATAATAATAGCGATTACATTAAAGCGCCTTGCGATGGACAATCAACTGCATTAATGTTCTCGCAAATCTACATTTTGATACAAATCACATTCTTTAGTATAGCGAAATTTGTCGAAAATGTCAATAGATAGAAACATCTTTTTATAATACAAATATTTTTGTGCAAAATGCCATCAACGAGGTGAATGTTTTATTTAAAATGTAGTGAAAAATTTGAAAAACTAAATAAATTTTTTATCGAATTACTGAAAAGTCATTCAACGAATATATTTTAAATAAATTTTTTGGAAACAATTAATAATATTGACGATATGATTTTTACTCTTGTTAGGGGTGGTATAGTGGGGTTTACATTTACCAATAAATATAGTATAATAAATATGTTGTGAATCATGGGATTTTATTGTGGAGAGTTTATCTTTATGAGAATAGCAATGTTTACCGAAACATATCTACCCTATATAAGCGGAGTAGTGACATATGTGAAGATTTTAAAGGATGAGCTGGAGCGCAAAGGTCATGAGGTGTTGATTGTTGCGGCATGTCCAAAAAAAATACGCCCTAAGGAGGTTCAGGGTGTAATGTATTGTCAGAGCGTGCCTTTAAAAAAATTATACGGATATGGAGTTTCTAACCCTTTAAATCTTGTTTCTTTTAAACGTATAGCTGATTTTAAACCAGAGCTAATTCATGTTCATACCGAGTTTAGCATTGGACTTTTAGGAATGCAGGCAGCAAAATGGTTAAATGTGCCGATGGTATATACTTTACACACAATGTATGATGATTATCTTGGGTATGTTGTTCCAAAGCGGATGGAAAAGCTGGTAAAAACAGTTGCTCATCGGTATTTAAAAGAAATTGCAAATAGGGCTACAGAGATAACTGTTCCCTCGGATAAGGTAGTTAGATATCTACAACATTGCAACGTTAACAGACATGTTAATTTGATACCTAACACCGCAGCAACGCGTGATTTTTTACCGGAAAACAACCAATCCGAAAAGATTGTCGATGCGAGAAAAAATATGGGACTAACCGAGAAGGATATAGGAATAATATTTGTTGGTCGATTAGGGTATGAAAAAAGTATAGATAAACTAATAGATTGTTTTAATAAGGCATGTTTAGATAAACCGAGATATAAACTTATTGTTATCGGTGATGGTCCCGAGATGTCTGCGCTACGAGAGTATGCTAACGCTACCGAGGTGGCTGATAGAATTAACTTTATAGGTCGGGTGGAGTATAAAAATGTAAGCCCGTATTATAATGCTGCCGACATATTCTGTACAGCATCTACTTCAGAAACCAACTCCATTACAATATATGAGGCAACCGCGGCGGGACTTTATGTTTTTCAAAAACTTGATAGATTTAATATTGGCCAAATATCAAAAGGAATAACCGGCGATACATTTGAAACAACAGAGGATTTTTGTGCACTGATTGATAACTACAATAAACTAAGTGATGAGGAGAGAGTTTCACTTAGACAGTCGGTAACTGAAAGTAGTAGAGTTTACAATGAAGAAGTTTTTTGTGAACGCATGTTAAATGTATATACAATTGCCTCGGTAAATCATGCCGAAAAAAGTTCAAAAACAGGAATAGTAAAGCTTATAAAAAGACATTAAGCATACAGTAAAATCGAAATAGAACAAAGAGGAATAAAGCTATTAATGGAAGTTAAAAAAATTGTTGGATTAATTATTGCGGTATTTTTGATCCTTGTGACAGGGATAAGTGGTGTAACGGCCGCAATTACATTAAGGGAAAGCACCTTTAATGCGGCAAATTTCATCGAGGAAACAACCTTCTACGGCAGTGATGTAGCACTCATATATGTTAACGGAACAATACAAGACTTAGGTGAAGATGTTAGTAGTATTATGAACGAAGCATATCGTCATCAGCCTACTTTAGACCAGATAAACGATCTTACAAACAGCTCAGCGAACAAGGGGATACTGCTGTATCTTAATACGCCGGGCGGTGGAGTTTTAGAAAGTGACGAAGTTTATCTTGCACTGATGGAATATAAAGAAACTACCGGTCGACCTGTATATGCGTACATGCATAGTATGGCGGCGTCCGGAGGGTATTACATTGCATGTGCCGCAGACACAATTATTAGCAATAGAAACGGATTAACAGGATCACTCGGTGTTGTTTTCAGTTTTACCGACTATAGCGGGTTGTATGAAAAATTAGGCATCGAAACACGCGAATATGCCTCAGGACCTTTCAAGGCTTCCGTTGCCGAGGAGGACAGGGCTGAGGAAGATGAAATTTATGAATCGATGGTTGAAGAGTACTACAATCAATTTGTTGAAATAATTGCAGCGGGACGAGACATGACAATCTCAGAAGTTGAAAGCCTTGCTGATGGTAGACTATATACCGCAAGTCAGGCATTAGATGAAGACTTGGTAGATGTTATTGGCGATTACGAAGAAGCTGTGTCATTAATAATGGCCGAAACAGGGCATGGCGTGACACATTACCCTTTACCCGTGAATTTATCTTTTTTTGATAACTTTCTATTTTCGGTTTCCTCGATACTGCCGAAAAGCGACAATCAGATGCTGTTAGAGGTTGTAGACGATAAAAACCCGGTGGAGTTTTATTATGTCCTACAAAATTAATCCGGCAATAACCGCCGGCTTCTGGGTTAGGTTAGCGGCTTTTACAGTGGATGGAATTATAGTGCTGCTGCTAAGGTTGGCTGTAGTGCTACTGGGTCTCGGTCTTAGCGAGTCTGATTATTTGCCGATATTTTTTAACTACAACCCATTGGATATTTTTTATTATTTACTCGGTGCATTATATTTCACCTGTTTTACCTATAAATACGGCGCGACACTCGGGAAAAAATTATTTCGATTAAAGGTGTTGGACTGTTCCGATAATCCCGGTTGGATTAATATACTCTATAGAGAAACAATAGGTCGGTTTTTAACAGGATTTATGTTTTTGGGTTACCTTTTTATGCTTGCAGATAAGGAACACTGTACCTTTTCAGACCTGCTTTGTGATACAAGGGTTGTCTATATTAATATGTATGCAAGGAATATATTTTGAGTAATTTAAAGGAAGAAAAAATAGCCGGCTTTTCTATTTGCGAAATTCGCCGATTTATACTTCAGTTATTAAGATTTTTCGTGGTAGGAGTCTTTAATACGGGTTTAAACTATCTGCTTTATTCTACCCAGATATATTTAGGAGTTCACTATCTCCTTGCCAACGCTATAGCCTGGGGTATAGGGGTTTTCATATCCTATCTACTTAATGCAAAGTTTGTTTTTTCGGTGAAAACAAAGGGGTTGGCAGTAGTAAAAACATATGTAGTATATGCAACCTCCTTTGGAGTAACATCGCTGGGTTTAATTGTTCTTATAGACTACTTAGCTGTGTCGGAATATCTTGCGCCAATAATAATGCTGCTTTTTAGTATTCCGTTTAACTTTTTTGCCATGAAGTTTTGGGCTATCGGAAAAAGGGAGAAGAAACTTGTTATCTTTGATCTCGACGGAACCTTGTTCGCAACCGATCCCGGAATAAGATCATCAATAGAATCTATTATGGTTTATAACGGTTTAGGAAAGCCGGATGAAGATTTTGTTAATAGAATCACAACCGGATCTCCAAGCTATATTCTTTTAAAGGAAAAGTATAACCTAACCGAGAGTAGGCTTAGAAAAATTGTTATGGAATATCGAGAGCACTATCAGCAGTTCGGCATATATGAGTGCATTCCATATCCGGGAATTGAACAGCTGCTGATAAGGTTAGAAAGAGCAGGTTTCAAACTTGCCATTGCAAGCCTTAAAACAGAAGAGGCGCTACTCGAACTTGTTGAAAACAAGGGTTTATTGCAATATTTTGATACTATTATTGGTAACGATAAGGAATGTACATATACAAAAGAAAAAATTATGCGAGACGCCATGAGCGCCATTGGATTTGAGTGCGAGAATACTACGATAGTTGGGGACAGCTATATGGATTATGATGCGGCAAGGGTGATTGGATGCAGTTTTATTGGTGTAACATATGGCTATGGATTTTCTGATGAAGAGATAAGTCGCCTCGATGGCGTAACCTTCGTTAATGACACTAAAAATGTTGGGGATATGCTGGGAATATGAAATTATTAAAAGGCTTAATAAACACACCGGTAGAGCTGATTAAAAACGTAAAGATAAAAAACATATTTATTTTTTGCTATATAACAGCAATCGTTGCTGTACTATCATTTGTAATCCTTTCTTTTGCTACGGATAGAATTTTGCGAGCTACGGGATTATTACAGAGTGAAACCTTAACCTTTGACGATGTTATGATGTGGGAAATAATTCCTACCGATAATGGAAAAATGTTCTCCTTTTCTATTGATCCACAGATACATCTACCCGAAAAAGAACAACTTATTAGCTCGGTAGAGTTAAAGATGTTTCTCGAGGAGGAGACCGGAGAGTTAGCGGCCTACTATAAAACTTCCGGCGAAGAAGAATATTCTGTTGCAAATAGAGTTTTTGGATATAAAGATGACGAAGGCGTGGTTTTTGATTTCGGATTAAAAAAGGTCACATCAATAAGATTAGATCCGGCAAGCTATGTAACTGTTCTTGGGGTTTTCAACGGTGTTGAGATTAATCCACAAAGAAGCTTTGCTGATTTTTTTAGGATTAGTGGAGCAACAGTTTACTTCTTGGCTTTAATACCGGCAATGATAGCAGCGGTAGTATGTACATTTAAACAGGTGTTGGTGAACAATGAATTTTTTACCTCTTAGTGTTCCGAATTTTTGCGGAAATGAAAAAAAATATGTTGAAGAAGCGGTCGTCAGCGAATGGGTGTCGACCGGTGGCAGTAAGGTTACCGATTTCGAAAAAACGTTGGCAACCTACAATAATGTCCCGCGAGCAGTAGCAACGGCAAGCGGAACAGCGGCGCTTCATCTTGCGCTTTTGTGCCTTGATGTTAAACCGGGGGACGAAATATTAGTTCCCACGCTAACCTTTATCGCAGCTATAAATCCTGTTACTTATGTTAATGCAATTCCGGTCTTTTTTGATTGCGACGATACACTTTGTATCGATGTTGATGCTGTAAAGAAGTTTTGTGAAGATGAATGTGAGTTCGATGGAACATTTTTACAAAATAAAAAAAGTGGGCGCAGAATTCGAGGAATTATACCGGTGCATGTCTTTGGTAATCTTGCTAACCTTGAGAGATTAATGGAGCTTGCAGAAAAATATAATCTTTTTGTGTTGGAAGATGCCACCGAGGCTCTTGGTAGCAGGTTTGAAACCGGAAAATATGCCGGTATGATGGCAGGGACTATAGGCGACTTTGGAGCCTACAGCTTTAATGGAAATAAGCTTATCACTACCGGTTCGGGCGGAGCTCTTGTTGCAAGGGATGCAGAGAAGCTGGAACATGCGAAATATCTCTCTACCCAGGCAAAGGATGACGAGATGCATTTTATTCATAACGAGATAGGATATAATTATCGTATGACCAATTTGCAGGCGGCATTAGGTCTTGCCCAGATGGAACAGCTTGAAAAATTTATTAAAATAAAAAATGATAACTATTTTTATTACAGTGAAATAATAAATAATATTAAAGGCGTGAAATTTCTTTCGTTTAGAGATGATATTCGCTCTAATCGCTGGTTTTATAGTCTTATGTTGACCAACTTTCCGGTAAAACGTGATAAATTGATGGATGTTTTCACTCAAAATAAAATAGGGGTAAGACCTATATGGGCATTGATACATGAGCAAACGCCTTATAGAAATTGTGAGTTTCACGGTGGCGATAATTGTAAAAAGTACAGAGAGAATATAATTAATCTGCCCTGCTCGACTTCACTCACAAAGGAAGATATTAAAAGGGTCTGTAATCTGATTATTGGAGTATTAAAAGGGGAGACAGATGGACTTTAAACCGTTAATTGTAACAGCTGAAAAATCGGTAAGAGATGCAATGCAGATACTTTCCGAAACCGGACTTAGAATTCTTTTGCTTTGTGAGGGTGAAACGTTACAAGGCATAATAACCGATGGTGACATTCGAAGGTTTATACTTGCAGGTGGTCAGCTGGGAGAATCCTGCGAAAATGCCGCAAATAAAAATCCGAAAACGGTTAATGAAGGAGAGTTTGCTAAGGCGAAATTAATTTTCGAAGAGGTAGATGCCACTGCAGTTCCGGTTGTTGACAGCAGTAATAAGCTGGTTGATGTTTATCTCGATAGAGCAGAAAAAGCGCAAACTCCTAAAGTTAACCTACCGGTGGTTATCATGGCAGGTGGACTTGGAACGAGACTATACCCTTACACAAAGATACTTCCGAAGCCACTAATTCCGGTGGGTGAACTTCCTATAGTTGAACATATTATTAATAGATTTAACGGGTTTGGCTGCAACAACTTTCATCTGATTGTTAATCACAGAAAAGAGATGATAAAGGCATATCTTAACGAGGGGGAAAAGCCTTATAACATTAACTTTGTTGATGAAGATACACCACTTGGAACTGCAGGCGGATTATCGCTGCTAAAGGGAACCGTTGCCGAAAGTTTTTTTCTTACCAACTGCGATATACTAATAGATGCTGACTATGCTAATATTTATAAAGAGCATAAAGAAAAAGGAAATGTTATAACGGTTGTAACAGCTTTTAAGCATATTGTTATTCCTTATGGGGTTATTACCCTATCTGATGTTGGTGAAATTAACGAGTTTTCCGAAAAGCCCCGAATAGATGTTCTTACTAACACAGGTTTTTATCTTGTTGAACCGGTTGTTATCGAGGAGCTTGCCGAAAACTTTAATACCTCCATGCCAGATATCATTGACAGCTATCGAGCAAGAGGAGAAAAGGTTGGAGTCTACCCTATACGTGAGGATGCATTTATGGATATGGGCAGATTAGAAGAGTTAGAGGACATGAGGGTAAGGTTAGAAAATGGTGCGCAGAAGTGATTATTCGGTAGAGCACAGCCCGACAAGAGATGAAAAAGGAAGGGTTGTTTCTCAGCCAAAAAAAAAGAGTTTTTACCGCAGTAGGGAATTTTTGCTGCCTATACTTTGTATAGCTCTGGTTATTGTTTGTGGAGTAGTGGTTGCATTTTTAAGCTAAATATTAAAACAGAGAACGGTGTAAAAACCGTTCTCTGCTATTTTATTGGTATTATTTTAGCTGTGTTATAAATAAGAACCCTTTAGTTCTTTAACTATTCTACAACCTCTCCCGCGGTAGAAGGTACAACCTGAGAAGATGATGCCGGGGGTGGATCCGGCTCCGAAGAAACAGAAGAAGACGATTCTTCAGGCGGGGGATCGGGATCGACAGGTGGATCGACAGGTGGGTCAACAGGCGGGGGGTCGGGATCAACAGGTGGATCGACACTTTCCGATGATGTTTCCGGTGGAGGGTCTGTCGGTGTAGTTTCTTGTGAAGAACTTGATGTTGATATCGACGAGGGGGCTGACGGGGCTTCAGAAGAAACCGATGTTGATGAAGAACTCGAAGATGAGCTAACTACGACAGCTGTTGAAGAAGAACTAGCAGAAATAGATGTAGAAGAAGGTAGCTGTTGCGATGAGGTGTCATCAGGTACTGTGAATACCGGTTTTGGGAAAAGTCCTTCCGGTGTAGGTAAGCGGGTAGGAATGTCCTCAAGAGGCATGGGACGTGTATCCTCCCCAATAAAGCTATGTGTTCTGAAATAATTTATAAGTGCCTCAGCACCGGATTCACTGATGTGTATGCCATCACTCACCATGCTGCTGTTAAGTGCATATCCGGTGTTGCTGTCTTTTATAGCATCAGACCAGTTAAGAAATTTAACATCCAGTTCAGATGCAAGCTCTAACAGCGTTAGGTTGGTGTTTTCAATCCAGTCCATTGAAATGTTTGTATAGCTACAGTTTACACTAATCGGAAATACCGACGCTATTATTATGTCGGCGTATGGCCATTCCTCCTGAATTGCTTCAACCGCAGTTTCATACGAACTCTTAAAACTTTCTAAGTTCATTCCTGCATTATTGGTTCCGAAGTTAATAACAACTCTTTGTGGCTGCATTAGGGCAACAGCGTCCGGCATAGTCATGTTGCTATACCCTGAGAAGCTGACGCATCTTAAGCTGGTTACACTGGTTATGCCCATGCTCTCGATACCAATAGTATTCTCCATCGAAAGTCCGGTGGTATCACCGTAGGAAATCATACGTGCAGTGTTGGAATCACCCAAAAAAACGGTGTTTTCAACATATTTATCACCTGCATCCTCGGTTTCTATTAGCAGTGTTCCTTCATACTCACTGCTTACCTTAGATATGCTGTCTTTATCAAAATCATCAGTACGGACAAATGAACCGCTCGGAGATTCGTTAAGCTCAACGGTGGAATTAACAACCAACGGCTGTTGTTGCTTTTGCTGTGAATAGATAATTAGATAACCGAGCCAAACGAGCAACGCTACAATAAGAACAATAAGTCCGATACAAATTCCAAGTCGAAGGCGTGACATAGACTTAAACAGTGACTTTATGTCAGCCAATGTATTAGAAATCGTATTTCTAAACTTCATTAATAAATTTCCTCCGGTAAAACATGGCGTTGGGAATAAAAAATAACTTTTATTAGTATACCACAATTCGACAAAAAAATCAATCCAAAAAATTCTTTTAATCGGAGTCGTTATTTAAAGATCTTGCTATGATTTGAAAATCTAAAAGCTTCGGGAAATCGTTAAGCAATTATTAAAATTAATGTCTTCAATTGTATATCAGACTGCCAACCTTACATTTTGGAGAGGTCGGAAGTCTGATATATTGAGTAGCGATTATATCTTATAAAAATAAATTATTAGTTCATCATGTTGTTAATCATCATATATTCAGCTATTTCTTCGCCGTGGTTTTGTTCTGATTTTTGAATTGAGTTTAAAAATTCTCTAACCTCCGGATCGCGAAACTCGAAAATACAGGTGTCATACAAAGATGAAACTCTTTTTTCGCTTGCAAGACTGTCGCTACAAAGGTAAGCGTCCTTCTTTTTTGATTCCGATTTGCAACTTTTAGAATAGGTTTCCTTCGGTTTTGTTGGTTTTTGCGACTTGTTATTTGATGCAGAGCCTGATGAATTTTTTTGTTGTTTCATCTGTTTTGGAATACTTCCGCTTTGAAGTTCGCATAGCGATTCATGATGCCCGGATTCGAGTTGTTCAAATCTTTCAAACATGCTGGAGAGTTGATTATCAAATGCCTGTTCTTTATAGTTTCGATATTTTTCTACACACAGCTTTTCCTCCTTAACAAGATCCTTTAACAGAGATTTTTCCTTTTGATTAAAAGTCATTTATTCACCTTTCAATTATCATGCGTTGATGATAGTATGCCAATACCCTTATTAATTATACGTTTTAATGTTTACATAGTTTAGTTTTTTTGGTATATTATATCTACAAGCTAAATATTAAAGGTCTTTTTTATGAACATATTTGATATTTTAGGTCCGGTTATGATAGGCCCGTCATCGTCTCATACCGCCGGAGCTGTTCGTGCCGGCAATGTTGCGGCTCGATTACTCGGAAAACCAATTGTATCCGCCAAAATAACGCTGTATGGCTCCTTTGCCAAAACCTATTACGGTCATGGTACCGACTGTGCTATTTTAGGTGGAATATTAGGGTTTTCGTCAGACGATCGAAGGATTCCTAACAGTCATCAGTTTGCAGAACAATCGGGGATTGAGTATAAAATAATTATCGAAAATATCGAAATGGCACACCCAAATACTGTTAAATTAGAGTTAACCTCAGCCGATAACAGCGAAATATCGGTGACGGTTGAATCGGTAGGTGGCGGGTCAATCAATGTTGTTAAAATTGATGATGCCGATGTTTCATTTACTACCGAGTATTTTACCACCGTTATTTTTAACGAAGATAAAAGCGGTGTTATGTCAGGGGTAACATCGGTATACGCTCAGTATGAGATTAATATTGCCTTTATGAAGCTTTTTAGATACGGAAAATCGGCAATAATGGTTATAGAGTCCGATCAGGCATTACCGAAAAAGGCTGAGCAACAGCTAAGATTGATAAGACATGTAAACAGGGTAATAGACATTGAACCATTTACTGATTAAGGAGAGCTAAATATGAAAATTAGTGATTATATAGATATATCCGAGAAGGAGGTTTTAACTTTTTCTGGTGCAGTTTTAAAAAGCGAATCAGAAAAGCTTACCGTTGCCCCACAGGAAATTATTGAAAGAACAACAAAAATTCTCTCCCGCATGAAGGAATCGTTAATACCTCCTGAGAGTGTTCCGATAAGATGTAGTATGGCTGGAACTGCAGCCGAACAGTATAAAAATTCTCCGAATTTTGGAACACTTCTTTCACCTTTAATGGCAGATGCCTCAGCGATGGCATTACAGATAGCCCAAAACAGTGCCGGTATGGGCGTAATAGTTGCGGCACCAACTGCAGGCGCTTGTGGGGTTTTACCCGGGGTTTTAATGTCGTTAGAAAAACATAGAAATATTTCAGAGCAGCAGCTGGTTGACGGACTAATTAACGCATCGGGTGTTGGCATGGTTATTGCTGATGTAGTCGGCGTAGCCGGTGCTTCGGGAGGGTGCCAGGCAGAGATAGGAACCGCTTCAGCCATGGCGGCCTCTGCAGTAACCGAAATTATGGGAGGCAACTCAGAGCAGTGCGGTAACGCAATAGCACTTGCATTAAAGTTTGTTATGGGGCTTGTTTGCGATCCTGTTGCAGGATTAGTAGTTTGCCCCTGCATTAAGCGAAACGGATCTGCTGCAGTAAATGCAATCTTTGCCGCAGAGTTAGCTCTTAGTAATGTTAAAAGCATGATTCCGCCGGATGAAGTAATCTCAGCTATGAAACAGGTAGGAGATAGTATGAATATCACATTAAAGGAGACAGCACTCGGAGGATTAGCAATTACCCCCACCGGGCTAAAGATAGCAGAAGAATTAGCCGAGCTTTCCGATAAAAGGTGATGTTTTAAGCTAATAAACTGCAAGGAAATAGAAATAATGCATTGATTTTTAATTAAATATAGGTTATAATCATCTATAAGAAGTTTTTAGGAGAATTTTTTTATGTTAGTAAATCTAAACGATATGCTAAAAAAAGCACATGAAAATCACTATGCGGTAGCTCACATCAATATAAACAACCTTGAGTGGGTTAAGGGTGCGTTGCAGGCAGCAGAAGAAGTTCGCTCCCCCATTATTCTCGGTGTTTCCGAGGGTGCCGGTAAATATATGTGCGGTTACAAAACAGTGACCGCTATGGTTAAAGCGGCTGTTGAAGAGATGAAGATAACAGTTCCTGTTGCACTTCATCTTGACCATGGTAGCTTTGATGGTGCAAAGGCTTGCATCGAGGCTGGCTTTTCCAGCGTTATGTTTGACGGATCACACTACTCCATAGAAGAAAATATTGAAAAAACAAAAGAAATAGTAAACTATGCTCATAGCCTTGGCATTACCGTAGAGGGCGAAGTTGGCTCCATCGGTGGCGAGGAAGACGGTGTTATGGGTCGTGGTGATATCGCTAGTGCTGAAGAATGTGCGCAGCTCGCATCACTTGGTATCGATCTTCTTGCAGCAGGTATCGGTAATATTCACGGAAAATATCCCGAAAACTGGGCTGGTCTTGATTTTGATGCTCTTGCAGAAATTCAAAAGGCAGTTCCTGACATGCCACTTGTTCTACACGGCGGAACCGGTATACCGGAAGAGATGATCAAAAAAGCTATATCTTTAGGTGTTAGCAAAATTAACGTTAATACCGAGTGCCAGCTAAGCTTTGCGGCTGCAACACGCGAGTATATCGAAGCAGGTAAGGATCAAGAAGGTAAAGGTTTCGATCCGCGTAAGCTTCTTGCACCGGGTACTGCAGCAATAAAGAAAACTGTAATTGAAAAAATGGAGCTTTTCGGATCTGTTGGCAAGGCATAATTAATTTAATAGTTAAAAGGGGGAAGGAGGATATTCTTTCCTCCTTTTTTGCTTTAACAAGAAAGGAAGTTATTACCGTGAAAGATTTAGTTATTATAGGCGCCGGTCCTGCGGGTTTATCTGCGGCAGTATATGCAATACGAGCAGGATTAGACCTTGAAATTTATGAAACTAACTATATGGGTGGGGGACAGGTTTTAACCACGTATGAGGTAGATAACTACCTAGGTATGCCCGGGGTAAATGGATTTGACATGGGTATGAAGTTTCAGGAACATGCAACAAAAATGGGTGTTGCTATAAACACCGCTACGGTTAGTGCAATAGCAAAGCAAAGCGACAGCTATCTTATAAAAATTGATGACGCAGAGGTTGAAGCCCGAACCGTTCTTCTGGCAAGCGGAGCTGAAAATAAAATGTTGGGGGTTGAGGGCGAAGAGAGATTGCGAGGTAAAGGCGTTTCCTACTGTGCTACCTGCGATGGTGCTTTTTACAAGGGTAAAACCACTGCTGTAGTTGGCGGAAGTTATACAGCGGTAGAAGATGCGATATACCTTAGTGCATTGTGTGAAAAGGTTTACCTTATTCATCGCCGTGATAAACTGCGAGCCGGTGCTTATTTAGAGAAAAAGCTATTAGAATGTAAAAACATCGAAATTTTATGGAACTGCAATGTTGACGAAATTAAGGGGGATTCTAAAATAGAATCACTCGAATTGAGGTATAATGATGGCAACAGCAATAATCTTCCGGTAGACGGTGTGTTTATTGCGGTTGGAACTACACCTAAAACCGAACTTGTTAAAGACATTGTAGAGTTGGACGAAAGTGGGTATATAATTGCAGGTGAAGACTGTGAAAGCTCACTAAAAGGCCTTTATGTTGCAGGAGATTTAAGAACAAAACCGTTAAGGCAGATTGCAACGGCGGTTTCGGACGGGGCAAATGCAATTACCTCAATTCGACATAAGTTGTATGGATATTAATTACTCAGATAATAAAGCCGGAGGTCAGATTCAGTGATTTTCACTCTCATCCTTAAATGACGGTTTAAACTGTCATTTTAAGGGTGAACTGCTTTGGGGTCATGCCCTTTTGAAGTTTAAACTGTTGAATAAAATAACTACTGCTGGAAAATCCAACCTCGAATGCAACTTCGGTTATATTCATGTCGGATTCCGCCAGTAGCTTTAATGCTTCGTTAATTCTAACATGATTAATATATTCGGTTATGTTGGTGTTGGTAACCAACTTAAAGTATCGAGAAAAATATGAGTAACTCATATTACACAGGGCTGCTAATTCATCTACCTTGATTTCACGATGGAAATTTTTTTCAACATGCTCAAACACACCTTGAAGCCTAACTACATCGGCTCGACTTGTGTTAATTCCGAGGTTTAGATCCACCCCTAAAAGGTGCCAGCTTCTTAAAATGTATAAAAACATTTCACAAATGCTTGCACGCACCGCCATCTCGTAACCGTAACTCTTCTCTCGATACTCCTTTAAAATTCGCTTTAACATTTTTGGGATAACCGTTTGCTCTATTTCGATAGCTTTAAATAATTTTTGATGAGTTGAGCTGCTTAAGGTAAAAGGTAGCACGTATTTTGCCTCGAAAAATGAAGCCGTTGTGGAATAAAGAATTTCCGGCGAAAACTTTAACATGATATAAGCTGTTTCGCCCTCGCTGTTGGTGTATGTAGAGTGAATTTCTTTGGAGTTAATAATTAGCATGTCTCCAATAGTTAAATTATATCTTATACCGTTTACCATTATCAGCATTTCTCCCTTAGTACAGTAGAGAATTTCAATATAATTATGAACATGTGGTTTAGCAAGGCTATTCTTTCCGGTATAACCTATTTCAAAGCATTCAAAAGGGAAAATTAGTCCGTTTTCACCTTCGATTAATTTTTCTACATAATAGTCCACGAAGCCCTCATGACAAAATAGTTACATTTTCTAGCAAATATATTATATCACAATTTTGTCAATTATGATAGAGTAAAATCGTAAATTTAATAGAGGATTTTGTTATGGAAAAAATATTAAAAATTGGAATTATCGGATGCGGCGGCATCGCAAACGGAAAACATATGCCGTCATTAAAAGGTCTTGGCGATATTGAAATGGTTGCATTTTGTGATATCGTTGAGGAGCGTGCTCAAAAAGCTGCAAAAGAATTTGGTGTTGCTGACGCTAAGGTGTACACCGATTATAAGGAATTACTCAAAGATAGCACAATTGATGTTATTCATGTTTGTACTCCTAACAAATCTCATGCCGAAATTTCTATAGCCTCCATGAGGGCAGATAAGCATGTTATGTGTGAAAAGCCGATGGCAAAAACTGCTGCTGAAGCAAAAGAGATGGTTGCGGTAGCAAAGGAAACCGGAAAAAAACTCACCATTGGATACCAACATCGTCACAAACAGGAAAGTACATATCTTAAATCCGTTATTGAAAGCGGCCGTCTTGGTGATGTTTATTATGCTAAAGCTTTGGCAATTCGTCGCCGTGGAACTCCAAACTGGGGTGTTTTCCTGAATGCTGAGGAGCAGGGTGGTGGCCCTATCATTGATATCGGTACACACTCACTTGATCTAACTCTCTGGATGATGAACAACTATAAACCTAAGATGGTTTTAGGTACTACCTATAAAAAAATGGAAGGTCCCGACCAGGGCAACCCATGGGGCGGCTGGGAAGATGGCGCTCATACCCTTGAGGATTCCTCAGTTGCATTTATAATTATGGAGGATGGTTCAACTGTAACTCTTGATGCAAGCTGGGCAATTAACACCTCTAATCCTATACAGGAAGGTAGCTGTATGTTACACGGAACCAAGACCGGTGCCGAAATTATTAACAACGTAGTAACACTCAACGGTGTTGAGTATGATAAGCAGTATCTAACAACCCCGGATTGCTCGGTTGGCGGAGTTGCTTTCTATGAGGGAGCAGACAACTCACCGCAAGCAGTTGAAGCAAGAAAGTGGATAGACTGTATTAAAAATGATACCGATCCATTGGTAACACCGGAGCAAGCTTGCGTAGTTTCTCAAATATTAGAAGCTATTTATGTTTCTGCACAGACAGGTGAGCCTTTCTACTTTAACAAATAAATTTGCATTTGTTTCTGAATAAAAATAGTTAATATTATAACACCTTGCCATCGACAATAACGGAGATAGCGGGGTGTTATTGCGTTTTATAATTAATAAAATGAACAAGACTGATAATACATAATAAACAATTTAAGCTTTGGCTAAATTGACAGTTGTAATTAACTGATAAATATGGTAGTATGATAACAAAATTAGTGTAGTGGAGGAAATATGTCTTTTGAACATGAAGTAGACAGTTATATAGAGCAAAAGCAGGATGAAATTATAGCGTTGATAGCTAAACTTGTTGCAGCAAAAAGTGTGTCTGCACCGGCAACATCGGAAAACGCTCCCTTCGGTGATGGTGTTCGAGATGCATTAGACGTAATGCTAAAAGCCGCCGCAGAATATGGACTTGAAACAACAGACTGCGGTGGATATTTTGGTTTTGCCCAGCTAAAAGGTGAGCGTGAGGAATATTTAGCAACTCTTTCCCATCTTGATGTGGTTCCGACCGGCGATGGATGGCATACCGATCCGTTTGTTATGACACAAAGGGAAGGTTACTTATTGGGTAGGGGTACATCGGATAATAAAGGACCCTCAGCACTGGCACTCTTTGCATTACTGTTTTTTAAAGATCGACCAATAAAATTGAGTATGCGTGCCATATTTGGATGCGATGAGGAAACAGGCATGACAGATATGGATAGGTATAACGCCCTTTATGAACCGCCCTTTTTTGCCTTTACTCCGGACGGTAATTTTCCGGTAGGGTATGGAGAAAAATCAGTAATAGAGGGATGCTTTGTAAGTGATGCAGTTGCTTCAACTATTAAGGAGATAAAAGGCTCTGATGCAGGCAATGTTATTCCTAAAAAGGCGCAAGCATTAGTTAAAACTGATAAAAATTTAACCGGAACACAATCAGTAGAGGTTGAAAATCAGGGAGAATTTATTCTCATAACAGCACATGGAACCGGAGGACATACTGCGCATCCATGGGGTGCCGTTAATGCAGCCGATGTTCTTATGGACTATCTATTAGATAATAATATCTGCTCGGCTGACGAGGAAAAAGTTTTAAAAATGATAAAGCAAATCAGCTCCGATTTTACCGGTGAAAAAATTGGTATTGCCGCAACGAAGCCACATTTTACCCCATTAACTGTTGTTCCATCAGTGTTTAGCATTGAAGATGGAAAATTTGTAACAAAAATAAATATCAGGGCACCGTTTGGTTGCGTTGCTGAGGATATCATTCAGCAGCTAAAGAATTTTGCAAAAGCAAATGAACATGAATTTGGTTCCGACCGCGTTAGCTATGGAATTTTTACCGACCCAACTTCAAAGCCGATTAGAATTCTTTGTGATGTTTATAACGAAGCCGTCGGGAAAAAGACGGAGCCCACAACAATGTCCGGCGGAACTTACGCAAGAAAGCTAGACAACTGTGTAAGCTATGGGCCGGGTGGCGACGACTTGGAGGAAACTCCTGATTTTGTTGGCGTTGTACATGGCGCTGACGAAGCTGCAAGCATTAAACGTCTGATGTTCTCACTTAGGATATACATTATTGCATTAAATAGATTGCAGGAAGAGTGTGGTGCTGCTTTACAGGAGTCATAGCCATGAAGATGCTGACTTTTAAAGATTCTCAAGGAAAAGTACACAGCACTGCCGATGAACAATCTATTTTAGAGAAACTTTATTACTACGAAGAAAAACTATATACCCTTTATAGCAGACGAGAGTTAACAAGGCAGCGTATTGGTCAATTACAGCGGGAAAAGAAGGAGGGCACGGCTCAGTACAAGGAACTACTCGGAGATGAGCTTGTAGCCGATTCAGTACTCAGTGCTTTTGAAATAAAATAATCGGAGTAATAAAATGTTTTATATCTATAACTCAAACGGTAGTAACGATCTTGGTAAGACGCTTAAAATTATTAAAATTATCTTTTCGGTAGTGTTAATATTGGTGGGTATTTTTTGCGTGATAAACCCGATTGGAACTGTAGCCACTATGGAAACCATTGCGGCTGTATTTATACTTTCAAATGGTTTGTTTAGAGGCTTTGAATACCTATCCTACAGTAAACAAGGAGCGAAATATCCCTCCTTGTTAACGAGCTGTGTACTAAATGTTATAATTGGATTAATTTTTTTAATCCTACCGTCAGGTTTTACGGTAAGCTTTATTACAGGCTTGATTACCGTTATACTGTTGATTGTTGGGTTAGTTAAAATCATGTCGTCACTTAAAAAACGTGAGTATAATTCCCCCGGCTGGAAATCAGGCCTTGTATTTGGCGCTATTATTTTGTTAATTGCGATAGCTTTTTTGGCAATGCCACTCGCTACCGATATACTGTTGGTTGTAAGTTTAGGCCTTTATCTGGTTATTAGCGGCGTATCATTGCTGCTCTTCCGATAGAGTAACCTCTTTATAGATTACCTGGCCCCCATAGAGATCAAGATTTCGATACCTTGATAGCTCTATTACATCTGAACTTTCAGATTCTGTATCTGCCGGTGGGTAGCTTTTGGTTCCTATTGAAAAAGGTATATCAATTTCGTTTTCAAGTACTATAGCAGCCGGCGTTACCTCTGTGGTATTACTTTGTGAAAGCAAATTTTTTTGAATGTTTTTTGCAAGTGTTGCAAAGCGATTTTCGCTATCTAACAATCCTTGTTCGTATTTTGCCTGTTCAGTAAAGTCCTCAGCTTTAAATATTTTATCGCCGGACATTACAATGCCATTTCTTACCAAAATATCAGTTATTAAATTTTCGGCATTAGCAATTAACTGCTCAGCATCACAATCGATATAAGTGCATAGTGTTACAGCTATGGTGTTACTGTTGGCATATTCGGTGGAGTGTAGCGCTACCTCCTTTTCGGGAAGTGTGTAGATTACCTGCACATCATCGACATAATAATGTGATGAAAAGACTTTGTTTCTATTTTTACTGTTAAAGGCTATCTTTGCGAAAAAAGCGGCATCTTCACCACGACCACCATTTTTTTCGTGGAGAGTAACACCGGCAAAACTGTTGCGTAGCTCGCCGGGTCGTAGGCAACCTATCTCTATAAATCGATTAATATAGCTATCCATAAAACCTCCATTAGTTATGCATACTATAATGTATTCGAAAACCAAAGGAAATGTACATAAATTTATTTGTTATTAAACAATAAAAACCCCAACAACATGGTTGCTCGCTTTGTTGTTGGGGTTTAATAAATTTATACGTTTAAAGATTAGCCCGATATTTTTCACTTTCCCAGTTGCGAATAAATTCTACTCCCTCATTGCATAAAGTTTTTAGTGTGAGCGACTGGCTATTAATCTCTGATATAATATAAGCAGCTCCAATCATAACTTCAAGCGCGGTTAAGGCTTTTTTTTCAGACATTTTAAAAACAACTTCACCTTTTTCGGTGTTTATGATAATTGTTTTTAATAGGTTGCTACCGAGATATACCATCTGGTCGGGGTAGAGGATTACCTCGTCAAAATATTTGGTATCAATACAGTTATCAATAATAAATTTTTGCAAAAAATCTGATTTCGAAATATAGTCATCGCCTTTTTTTTCAATACTGCATGAAGGATACAAAGAAACTTTAAAGTAATTCATAATAAGGTTGTTTGCTTTTTCATGAATATTAATAGCGGTGTTTGCATCGTCGGCATGTGCAATTATCCCATGGCTTTGCATTAATATTATCTCGGGTTGCTTGCCGTATTTCTTTTCGTAATCGGTAACGGCTTTTGCAAGTTTTAGTGAAAGGGTGAATCCCGGACTGATAAAGGGAAGAAATACATATCCAAGTCCACTATTTTTAAATATTTTTTCTGCCCTATCTTCTCCCTCTTTACTGCAACACAAAAGGTTTGAATATACCGAATGAGTATGAATAACTGCTTTTTTTAAATAAGAGTGAAATCCAACTTCAACCGAGGGTCTTACATTTTTTATTTCAGTTGATGGGTTACCATCTATTGGTGTTATACTTTCAAGGTTTATTTTTAATGTTTCAGCCTCTACATCAACATCCATCTTTGTTGATAGTTTAGCATAATCGGATAGTAATTTTGCATAATTTACTGTAACATAACCACTGTACTCGGTAATGTCTAACATGGTGTATCCGCTCGCTTTTATCGCCATAATTTGGTTGTCGAATTTATATGAGCTGTTGCCACCGCCGCCCTGAACAAAGTCGAGGCGCGAACCGGCATAGTTAGAAATTTTTTTCATCTCTTTTTTTTGTTGTTCGTACATTGTTTCCTTTCCAATTACTTCGCAATTTAAGCAGTGGGAAAAATGGCGGAGCAAAAATGAATTATAACTTAGTTGTTTTGCCTGCAAGCTGTTTGTTAAGATCAAATATCATCTCGGCCTGTTCAAATCCTGTTGACTCAAACCAAGGAAGGGTAAGCTCATCCCACTTTTTACAAACTTCGGTTGCACGAAGCTTTGCATCACAGAATGCGTTGTCTTCACACTCTAAAATAATTATGGACTGATTGCGATGGAAGAAAATAATTTCATCCTTGATGCCGCTTTCACGGATAGCCTCAAGCATTTCACGCCATGGTTCTTTGTGTAGCTTTATGTAATCCTCAATTCGTTCTGCTTTAACCTCAACAATAATGCAATATTTATTCACTGTTTACCTCTTAAATAAAACTTCTTTCTCGTACTTCTCCACCTCGTTGTACCATTCGATGTCACCTTTTACACCCTGGCGGTTACAGAATTCTTCCCAGATATCGCTTATAGGCATCATCTTTGCATCCTCCATAAGCATCATTTTTTTAGAAAAGTTGCCTTCGTTTTGCAGCTTTGTTAGCTCGTCGTTAGGTTGCAATAGTGCAAACAGCATTGCTTTTTGAAATGCCCTTGTGCCTATCGCCCATGCTGCAACACGGTTGATGGATGCATCAAAGAAGTCAAGCCCAACAAGAACCTTGTCTAATGCATTATTTCGAACTATCTCTTTGCAAATTTCTAAAATTTCATCGGTGTAGTTAACAACATGGTCGCTATCCCAGTTCATAGGACGAGTAACATGTAACGGAACTTTATCGAAAAAACAAAGTAGCGAAGAAATTTTGTCGCTTATCATTTCGCTTGGATGGAAATGTCCCGCATCAAGTAGATAGTAAACATCTTTCTTTGATGTTGCATATCCCATATAAAATTCATTTGAGCCGACTGTATATGCCTCAACTCCAATAGCAAAGAATTTACTTTCAACACAGTCGATAACATTTGCAAGCTCTTCTTTAAAGATTTTGTCTAACGAATCCTTTAAACGAAGACGTGGACCGATTCTGTCGGCAGGAACATCTTTAAAACCATCCGGAATCCATATGTTATTAAGAACAGGAGCGCCGAGGGCAATACCTATCTCGTTTGCAATTCTACGTGAGGCGATACAGTGCCTAATCCAAAACTCACGAATGCTATCATTCGGGCTTGAAAGCGTTAAACCGTCTTTAACCATGGGATGACTGAAAAGAGTTGGGTTAAAATCTATCATTATATCGTTCTTTTTTGCAAAATCAACCCATGCAGTGAAATGTTTGTACTCCTGTTTATCCCTATCAACCCAGCCGCCGTTTTCATCATTAAAAACTGCATAGCAGGCATGTAAATTAATACGTTTTTTCCCCGGAATAAGTGATGCGGCCTTTAAAAAATCAGCGGTAAGTTCTTCAAAGTTGCGAGCCTTTCCGGGGTAGTTGCCGGTTGTTTGAATTCCGTTTCCTGCCCCTCCGTCTTTGTTATCAAAACCAGTAACATCATCACCCTGCCAACAGTGAATACTAACAGGGGTTTGAGCTAAAAGTAACAGTGCCTTTTCTGTGTCTATGCCGATTTTTGCATAACGTTGCTTTGCTTCTTGGTACCCCATTTTTTCAACCCTTTCTTTAGTTACTGGAATTTAATAAAACTACTTTTTTAATAAAATTAAATAAAAATATTATTTATTGCTTTTTCTAATTATTTATATTATAATATTTTTAATGCTTAAATTCCATATGAAATGTTGCGACATTTGTTTGAAATATTGCTTTTGAGGGTAACATGTTAAATTACAATATGGATATCGGTGAAAAATCAACCTGGGTTACCACAACTCCCGGCTCGTTTGCAAGAAGTTTGCCCTTTTATTGTACCGAAATCGGGGAGTTCTATGCAGGGGAAAATTTTTATACCGAGAGGGATAGCAAGAATTCTTACTGGTTGGTTTATACGGTAGATGGGGCAGGGGAGTTGGCATATCATTCAAATAATGTAACCCTTTTTACCGGCAGTTGTTACCTTATGGATTGTAGGGAATATCAATGTTATCGCACAGCTCCTAACAAAAAATTATGGCATCATTACTGGATTCACCTTGATGGGTGTGGTGTTGACGGATATAATAAGAAGCTTGATTTATCATGCGATGCGGTTTTAGTAGATTTATATGCTCAAGAACTTTTTAAGGCATTGCTGTATCATTCAAAACAAAGCACCACGGATGACAGTATTGAAATTTCGAATCTGCTTCATAATCTACTTCATACACTGTTTAAAGCTCAACAACTGAATCGTGAAAATAGCGACTCCAGACGGGAATCAATACTTCTATGTGCAAAATATCTGCAAGAGCAATATGAAACAAAAATAAGCCTTGAAGATATGGCAATGAGAGCACATCTTTCGAAGTATCATTTCATACGACTGTTTAAAAAATATATGGGTGCTTCGCCCTATGAGTATCTTTTACATTATCGAATAACAAAGGCAAAACAACAGCTATGTTTAAGCGATCAGTCCATAGCACAGATATCATTAAAAACAGGTTTTAGCAGCGAGAGCAATTTTTCGACTCAGTTTTCGAGAATAACAGGCATGAGCCCGCTTAAATATCGAAAGGAACATTACAGCATGATGGATAGAAAATAGTATAATTTCATCAGAACAAGTAGTGTAGCATTTTATATTATTATCAACTTTCTAGAAAGGAACAGTCGTTATTGTGGAAAGAATTGTACAACAGGATAGGGAAAGACTTCGCGCTCTGGCGCAAAAGCAGTTAGATTTTGCATTATCCGAACAAAACAAAATAATATTAAAAAAATGGGAAGCGCTTTCCAAAAGAGAACGGCAGTCTCCTACAGTTAGATTGTTGTTTTCAGGCTTTAGAAATGAAGTTATTACCAATAGATTAGAATGTGAAGGCGAGTTTGCAAGAGACGTTGAGGCAAAGTTGCTTAGTACTTTAGTGGGCAGGGAGTTGTTTGATGATGATACCCCTATACCGGACTACTACCCATTGTTGTTAAAAGCAGAGGTTAAGCCTTTTGGCATTGATGCAAAACGAATAAATCAAAACTCCAGCGAGCGTTCAATCGGTTATCATATTGAAAATGTTATCGAGGATTTGGAACAGGATTTCGAAAAGCTTAAGGGCGGCGCATTTAGTGTCGATTTAAAAGGCTCACAAGATGAGGCAGCTGTTTTATCTGAATTGTTCACAGATATCCTACCCGTGAAACCAACAATGAATTCGTTGACCGGGGCTATAACAAATCCGCTAGTTCACCTTATGGGTATGGAAAATTACTACATGTCGATGTACGACTGCCCTGAGACATTGCACGCAGTAATGGAGATGACAACAGCTTTATATGAACGATATTTTGATTACTTAGAAAACGAAAAATTGCTACTTCCTACAAACAATTTTGATGGATTGGCGCAGGAAAGTTTTTGCTTCACTGATGAGTTACCAACTGAAAAAGCGAACAAAACAACCGATTGCTGGGGATTTTTAGAATCACAGGAGACGACAGCGGTTTCACCCGAAACATTTAATGAGTTTGTATTTCCGTATCAGGATAGACTCGTAAAGCGGTTTGGACTGTTGTCTTACGGATGCTGTGAGAGGGTGGACGCTATATTTGAACCCTATCTATCCGGATGGAAAAACCTTAGGAAGCTTTCGGTGTCGCCCTTTAATAACGAGGAACAGGTTGGAGAGTACCTGAGAGGAAGCAATATTGTATACTACAGCAAGCCTCGCGCCGAATTTGTTACCCTAAAAGGCGACATGGATGAGGAGGCGTTGAGAGCTAATTTTAAAATGATATGTAAGGCTGCGAGCGGCTGTTTATTTGAGGTTGCACAACGTGAAGTTGGAACTATTTTTAATGATTATAATAGAGGGAAAAGATACGTGCAGATACTTCGCGAATGCATTGCCGATTATTGGCAACCGTAAAAAGGAGGAGCGTTCATGAAACAGGCAGCTACCAATTATTTTTATTTTGTTTTGGCCGCCTCGGCATTATCTAATTTCATTAAAATATTCTTTCCTACCGCGGATTATATTTTCGGAATTGTGCTGGCGCTTGTCTGCTTTGTATTAAGTGTGTATTTGTTTTTTTCTCGCTATGAGGATGGCAGAAGAGTTCAGATTTTTTTAGTGATATTTTTTGCCCTGTCTGTAATATTGCTACTGATTGAGCTTTTTTCAATAGAATATCCTGATTTAATGGAACAACCGGGATATGTCCCGCCGGACGAATATTACGAGCGACATCAAGATATGCTAACTCCCCCTAACTCGGTTTTAGTTTTTATGTATTATTTCAACATTGTATCAAGGGGTATATATACTATCAACAGCATCATCTTTGCTGTATATTTTGGTTTAAAACTTTTTAAGAAAAAAAAGGATAACACTTTTGGTAACAGCATGCCAAGCTAACAAAGCTTGTTATGCGTTTTTAAAGTAAGTCCTCGTCCGGCGGTTGCCCTTCGTGCAATGCCCATCTGCACTCTGTCATTTCAAAATCGGTAAAAGTAGCTTTAAACGCTCCGTTTTCTGGACTGCAGGCATAAACGCCGAAGCTGATTGTTTCTTTAACATTAAACATATGACAAATTCTGATATGCTCATAAATTTTACCGTCAAAAGAAGTTTCAATGCAAAAATCATCATCTCTACGGCTAAGCCTAAACCACATTGATTTAATATCTGCAGATATTTTTGTGGTAGACCAATCAGAGTAACCGTTATTTGTAACAACGGCACCAAGAAATCCATTATTCTCATCTGCATATTCGACCGATGCCTTAATCCAGTTTTCGCTATCAAGATAAAGAGCGATGCCTGCCTGATCGAAATTATCAGAACTGTTGTAAGACGCCTTAACGGTAAAAGAAAATTCTTTTTCATTAGTTTGCATCTGCAAAACAGGTGCATTGTCGTTTCTAAATTTATAGTATGTTCTTTGCCATAAATCGGTGCCATTTTCGGTTACGATTTCAATCTTTGTCTCGTTAATTGTAAATTCTTTAGGCTTGTTTGTCCATTTTAACTTCGTAATATCAAACTTCATATAAACCTCACTAAAACAACTAAAGCAACAGTTTATTGACCGTTGCTTTAAACTTTGGTGGACGATAGGAGGGTCGAACTCCTGGCCTCCGCATTGCGAACGCGGCGCGCTACCAACTGCGCTAATCGCCCTTGTTTACAGCAGTTGTAGTGATTTTAGAAGTCAAGAAGTAGTTGATATGTCGACATACGCATCTTTAAATAAGGTTTTGTGTAGCATTTTCTTTATTGCAATAAAGGTTAATGTTACAAATAAAATTGTTAATAAAAACCTAACCATTACTACCGCCCTTTCTTTTTTGTTAATATCTTAGTAAGGTACTATTAAAAAATCGCAGAATTCATCCTTGGTTTTATATGCCACCCCATAGCCTTCCTCAAAAGAGTTAGTTATCATTATATTAGCAAGAAAGCCAACGCCTGCTTTCAACTTTAACCCTATCGGGTTGAGCTGTTCGGATGATAATCTAAACTCAGCGCCCCAATAGTATCCCTGATTATCGTCTCCCGAAATAAAGGTAACGTGCGGAGAATTTATGTCGTTACCATTCTTTGCGCTGTTGAGATAGCATATCGGCTGCTTATTGTTTTCAAGTTCAGCAAAAAGAACCTTTTCTTCATCTTGTGTTGTTATCATAAAGGTTATTTTATTTCGAGCAATATCAACCCTTTCAAATAACTTTAAACCGATATTAAGCCCCCCGTCGTAACAGTAAATACGAAAGTAACTATATAAGGGCGTAATATCTCCATGAAATTCAGATATTTTGATTGCACCGAGAGTATCAGGCTCAAGAGGAGTTTTGCTTTCGGTAATTAGTATTGACATGATTTACCACACAATTCAGTGTATAATGTATAAATAATTTTATCATAATTAATCTGTGTTTGCAATAGTCGAAGATGTTCCAACTGCAAAAATAAAGAATAATCGCAGCTACTAATGTTATTTTACAACTGCCGATTAACTATGATTTACGCAGATTGCAATGCAAGTTTATATTTCGGAATCGCAAAAACCTCGCTCACTAATAACACTATGTACAAATTTTTGAACTTCCTTATGAAGTGGGTGTGTTTTATAATACTCTAGTGCATCAATATTATCAAATTCTGAATATAGACACAGGTCATATCCATCTTCTTTAATGTTTGGATTAACCTCCATAATTCTTAGCCCTTCTATTTTGCCAACAAGCGCTTCTAACATTTCCTTCATTTTATTCATGTTAGCCTTTTTAATTTCATGATTTTGATCCTTCAGTTTCCACATTACGATATGTCGTACCATTTTATCTCCTAATTGAATTATATTAAGTATATTTTATCATGAAAACATCATTTTTTCAATATTAAAGATAAAATGCAACCGTATAAAGTAGTTAAACTTGAAAAACAATATTTTTTTCAAAATCAAGCATTGCTTGATTATATTTATACTGTTACAATAACCAAAGAAATATTCATAAAATAATTTTCCCCGCAAATGGCTTGTGTAAAAAGTCATTTGCGGGAAATACATTTTAATAGTATTGTCAGTTAAAATAATAATCCGTTGTACGGCAGGAAATAATTATTAAATTAAAATTTTCCTGCTTTTGCGGCTTCTTCCAAGCTTACAGCAACGGCAACCGTCATTCCAACCATTGGGTTGTTTCCTGCACCGATAAGTCCCATCATTTCAACATGAGCGGGAACAGAAGATGATCCGGCAAACTGTGCATCGGAATGCATACGACCCATTGTGTCTGTCATACCGTATGATGCGGGGCCAGCGGCCATATTGTCGGGGTGAAGGGTACGACCGGTACCGCCGCCTGATGCAACAGAGAAATAATCCTTGCCTTTTTCGTTACATTCTTTTTTGTAGGTTCCTGCAACGGGGTGCTGAAAACGTGTTGGGTTAGTTGAGTTACCGGTAATAGAAACGTCAACGCCTTCCTTCCACATAACAGCCACACCTTCGGTAACATCATCAACTCCGTAACAGTTAACCTTAGAACGTAGTCCGGTAGAATAGGACTTTCTGTATACTTCCTCAACCTTTCCGGTGCTGTAGTCCATTTTGGTTTCAACAAAGGTAAATCCGTTAATTCTCGAAATAACCTGAGCTGCATCCTTGCCAAGGCCGTTAAGGATAACTCTCAATGGGTTTTTACGAACTTTGTTAGCCTTTTCGGCAATTCCGATAGCTCCCTCAGCTGCAGCAAAGGATTCGTGTCCTGCTAAAAAACAAAAACATTCAGTACTTTCTTCCAAAAGCATTTTTCCAAGGTTACCATGGCCAAGACCAACCTTACGCTGATCTGCAACAGAACCCGGAATACAGAATGCCTGTAACCCCTCGCCAATTGCAGCGGCGGCGTCAGAAGCTTTCTTACATCCTTTTTTAATTGCAATAGCTGCACCTACAACGTATGCCCATTTAGCATTCTCAAAACAAATAGGCTGAATGCTTTCTACCAAGGTATAAACATCAACTCCAGCTTCTTTAGTGATTTTTTCAGCTTCTTCAATAGAAGCTATTCCATAGCTGTTTAAAGCAGTATTAATTTGATTAATACGTCTTTCATATGATTCAAATAGTGGCATGATTGAATTCCTCCTTTTAATTATTCATGTCTTGGGTCAATGATTTTTACCGCATCATCTACACGACCATATTGACCTTTTGCCTTTTCCCAAGCAGTTGTAGGGTCGTCACCTTTTTTGATGAAATCAGTCATCTTGCCAAGGCTAACAAACTGATATCCGATAATTTGATCTTCCTCATCAATAGCAATTCCTGTTACATATCCTTCTGCCATTTCAAGGTATCTCGGACCTTTTTTCAGTGTGCCATACATTGTGCCGACTTGAGACCTTAAGCCCTTACCTAAATCTTCTAAGCCCGCACCAATAGGAAGACCATCTTCAGAAAATGCACTTTGAGTTCTTCCGTAAGCAATTTGTAAAAATAGCTCTCTCATAGCGGTGTTTATTGCATCACAAACAAGGTCGGTATTAAGAGCTTCTAAAACTGTAAGGCCCGGTAAAATTTCTGATGCCATAGCTGCTGAATGAGTCATTCCTGAACATCCGATTGTTTCAACTAAAGCTTCCTGTATTATACCTTCTTTTACATTTAGTGTTAGCTTACATGCTCCTTGTTGTGGTGCACACCAACCCACTCCATGAGTGAGTCCGGAAATGTCGGTAACCTGTTTTGATTTTACCCATTTTGCTTCCTGTGGTATTGGTGCAGCGCCATGCTTAACACCTTGCGCGATTGTGCACATGTTTTCAACTTCATGTGAATAAATCATACTATAACTCCCTTCAAAATTGTATGAATCCTAAACAAGTTGTGTTATTACACACGTGTTTAATATATTTTCTCATAAAAATTCGTTTTTGTCCAGTGTTTTTTAATAATAGTTTCAATATAGTATTAATTTCGAAAAAATCAACTTTAACGTTAAAATAAAAAAATGAAATCATATTTAGTCATTATGCACATATATTATTGACTAAATTGTAAAAAGAGTAAAACATGAGTCAATTCTATTGACAATTATAACTTTAAGTGTTATCATTTCACTACAACGTTAAAGTAAACAATAAGCAAGGCAATATCATTGACTTTACCTTATATCATGTGTTATCATTAAAGTTAGAAAAAAAGTTATTCTTTAACGGTAAAGTATGGAGGAGTTATGGTAACCATCAAGGAGATTGCTACAG
>CAYJDA010000011.1:29356-66981 GCA_964368815.1 uncultured Oscillospiraceae bacterium | reverse complement strand
TTAGGAGTTATGAGGATTCTTTTATTTGGCTTAGCGAAGCTATGATAGTGAATACCTGCTACAATGCTACCGACACTACTGTGGCACTGGCATTAAGTGCAGACTATGCCACACAGAAATGTTATATGGCAGACACAGGTCTTTTAGTTACTCAGTCACTTATCAGCAACATATTAACTGAAGATGAGGTTTACAAAGCTGTACTATTTGATAAGATAGAGATTAACGAAGGTATGATTATGGAAAATGTGGTGGCTCAAATGTTAAGACGAAACGGTCATAAACTGTATTTCTATTCTCGCAGTGATGCGCTAAACCGAGAAAATCATATGGAAATTGACTTCATAATTACAAGAAATAAAAAGATTTGCCCTGTCGAGGTTAAATCAGGTAAGAGGATTAGTCATTCATCGCTGACAAAGTTTAGCAAAAGGTTTTCTCGAAATATCGGTGAAAAATATGTGTTGTACCCTAAAGATGTAATGATTAAAGATGATATTATTTACCTTCCGATATATATGGCTATGTGTTTATAGGTTGAAAAATATAGTCATTCAACTTAAAAAACACTACATCTTCCCGGCAGAAATTCCACCTAACTTCGTTGTCGTCAATCGGAATACACAAAGTATTCCTCAATCCTCCGCCTTGATAGGCAAAATTTCTGCTCGATAATCTCGTGTCGTTTTTCAAGTTGATTGACTATACTTAGAATATGTTTCTATTTTGACCGCCCTTGACTACTGTTTGACTACTATTTCCCCAAAATATAAAAACCGCCTGTAAACCTTGTTGTCATAAAGGTTTACAGACTTTTGCATGCTCCATCTGAATTTGTACACACCTAACAAAACTGCATAAATAAAGGCTTTGCAAAATTTTGCCATAGGCCTCCGACTACTCTGACCGGGTGTGGGGTGAGGTTGTGCAAAGGGTGTAGACAAGCGGATTTAGCGGCATAGGAGGACAGGCAGAAAAGGTAAATGACTACTATTTGACTACTGATTTCAACTTATTACTTACAAAACAAATATGCGTTCGTAGTGTAACGGATAACACGATGGCCTCCGACGCCATTAATTGGAGTTCGAGTCTCGACGAGCGTACCAAATAGTGTAATGCTACACCCAAAAACTTCTTTCCGTCGTTTAAATTATATTTAATGAAAGGATGCATTTTTATCATGATTAAAAAATCTAACAAAACATTTATTTCCCTCTTTTTATTAATTCTATCGTTGATCTTAGTTTCCTGCGGCGATGCTCCGCTTTCAGAAAGGGAATTGATAGAAAGTTTAAACGAGGTGGTATCAAACGATAAACACTTCAGTGTTAAGAGTTACGTTGAACATGACAATTATGAGGTGACGATGCCGATAACCGATTTAATTATTGATAAACGGCAAACAACCGAAATAGAGGACGAAATTTTTTGCACTGTGATACAAAGCAACGAATATTTTTCAGTTAAAAGAGAATTAAGACTTTTTTATGAATTGTATGATCAAGGGTGGCTGTATGAATCAATGATTGAGGATGATTCTGAATATTCTGTTACGGCAACCTCAGTACCCCCACAGGTTGAATTTAACGAAGAAACATTACTTGAAGCCTTTGTTTATTATGATCCTCAACTAAACTCATCCGCATTAGAATCAGGCACTATTACAGGGTTTAGTGATCCTACAATAGATATAATCCCTATAATTGAACATAGTGAAGAAGAAGGTTTGATTTTCGCCTATGTTTACGATGATGTAAAAATTGAATTTCCTCCAGTAGCATTGTCTGCTAAAGATCCTACAACAACCATAGCATTGTCTATTAAAGGTCCTATAACCATTAAATATGAGTTTGATTACTCCCATGATTCATACCATCGTTCATTAGGAACATGGAGTACGTCTATTAATTTCGAGAATATGAATGGCGAAATTAACGGGCAGCCGTATTTTGCTGATTATGCTATTGATTGGGAAAATCCTGATTTTGAAAATGCCGTTCGCCAATTAATTAATAAGCCTGAGGGTGATATAATGCGAAGCGAACTGTTGGGTATTATCGAGTGTTTATTAACGGAAAACACAGTTGCTCTTTCTCAAGAAGAAAATGTATATACCCAGGTATTTGAAACGACAGATTTGACATCGGTTGTTTCAGACTTACATCATTTTAATAATCTGACCACCTTGCACATGGAAGCGGCTTCCATTACAGACTTTACACCTCTAGCTGGGCTAACTAATCTGAGTGTATTGCGCTTGAGTTCTATTCCAATTACAGACATCACGCCTCTTGTAGAGCTTACTAATCTGACTGAGTTATCGTTGGGGGGCTTGATATTACAGACCTTACACCTCTTATAGGACTTACTAATTTGAATTACTTAGGTTTATTGTATGTTCCCGTTACAGATCTTGCACCTCTCGCCGAGCTTGCTAATCTGACTGAGTTGTCGTTGGGGGGCTTGATATTACAGACCTTACACCTATTGCAGAACTTACTAATTTGAATTACTTAAATTTAGGGGATGCTCCCATTACAGACCTTACACCTCTCGATAGGCTTGCTAATTTGAATTACTTAAATTTATGGGAAGTTCCCGCTACAGACTTTACACCTCTTGCAGGTTTAGCTAACTTATCGGAGATTTATGTTAATGGTGAAGTAGTTAATGTTGATTAAAGTGTAAAATCAAGTTACAGACATTATTTTATACTTTTGTCACATGCAAGAAAACAATAGATAACGACACTCATGTAATTAATTGAGAAACAATTAGTTGTTCTCTTCCAATTGCGTATTATCAAATAATACACAAACCTCTTGTTGCTTACACGACAGGCTAACCTCACACCCCCACCCCATTATGCAACAGCTCTGCCGCCACTCTCCTATTCTTATCAAACGCATGAGTATAGATATCAAGGGTGGTGCTAACCTGTGCGTGACCGAGTAGGCTTGCTACCGTTGCTACGTCTGCACATTTCTCAATGACAACACTTGCTGCAAGGGGTCGAAGGCTGTGTATATTTAGGTTTGTGGGTAGGTTGTTTGCTTCTAATGTTTTGTTAAACCTTGTGGGAAATGTTTCGTTTTCGTTCCCGGTCGGGCGATATTCAATTAAAGCAAAAACATCCTTTTTGTGTTTTTGGTGAGGAGAAGTGAAATGCGAACCGGCGTGGAGTGATGAGCGAAGCGAGCAAAGGAGTATAACCTACACTATCGAAAAAAGAGCTAATGAATTTATTTATGAACTTATCTGTAAGGCTATCAATTAACTCATCGACTAATTTGATGATCACAACATCTTCACCGACTCGCCTTTTATCAACACAGCAGGGAGTTCAAGCGTATAGTAAGTGTCGTGTTCTTGTGCGCCTGTTATTTTACTTATTGTGATATCCGCGGCAGAATTTGCTATTTTTTCCACTGGTTGCATTATCATCGTGAGTGTCGGATTTGTTATTTTTGATATATTGCGATCGTCTGCCCCAATGATAGAGATGTCGCCCGGGATTTTTATTTTACGCTCTTTCATAATATGAAGGCAAGCGTTGAGCACTTTGCAGTTGGCACAAAAAATTGCCGTAGGTAGATTTTTTTGCGATAAAAAACGTGCTATTTCTGCAAATATCTCATCTTCATTGAGACTGACATCTAAAATATATTGTTCTATTACGGGTAGACCGTTTTTTTGCAGTGCCTCGGTAAAGCCTTCGATACGAAGCTTTGATGTGTAGGCCTGACCCATTGCAATAATTGCTATCCTTTTATGGTTATGTGCATAAAATTCGTCGACAGCCATCGCTGACGATAGCTTGTTGTCTACGATAACGGCATCCGTTTTTATGTCGCTGCTCAACTTGTCGAGCAATACGATTGGAATATTTCGATTTTGCAGATTTATGAGATTTAAGGTCTCGTCGTCGTTAGGGATAGCAACAATAGCACAGACATGATTGCCAAGCAGCAACTCAATAGCCGCTTTTTCATCGTAGTCGCTCTGTCCCGCGAAGTTACAAACAAGTGTTCTCATGCCACGCTCACCGAAAGCTTTTTCGAGTTCTGAACATAGCCACATATAAAAGGGACTGTTTGTAAGGTGCGGCAACAACAAACCCACAACATTCGATTTCTGCTTTTTGCTCACGTAGGTCGTGTGATGTGGCTTGTAGTTTAGGGTTGATATTGCATCTTCTATAAGATTGACGCTCTTACTTCTCAGCACCTCCCCGTTAAAATAGCGAGAGATAGTAGATAGTGATAGTCCCGTCAATTTTTGTACATCTCTATATGTCGGTGTAGCCATGTTCGATTCCCTTACACTTAATATTCTGTTAATATAATAAATCAAATGTGATAGAATGTCAATAGATTGCATTAAAAATCGAACAATATGCCCCTTGCGTTCGATTTAATCAGAACAAACATTTATGCGTTTTTGCCATAAAACATGGAATTGCTTGTACATTTTGCTATTTTTGAATTATTATATTGACAACTTAGCTGTCTTTTTGTATAATATGATTGCAAACTAAATCGAACACATCGAAAAAAATCTGCGACTTTTGTTCGATTTAAATAGAACAAAAGAGATCTAATCAAGGAGAATTATGCATGACTGATCGAAAAACAAGATTTAAGGCAAATTTAAAGATGTTCAAGAAGAGCATTCCTTTATACATAATTATGCTGATACCTCTTACCGTCTTTTTCATAACACGATATGCACCGATGGACGGATTGCAAATTGCATTTAAAGATTATCGTGCGGTCGACGGTATCGATGGTAGTCCGTGGGTGGGATTTAAACACTTTTTGAGATTCATTGACTCCTATAACTTTTGGCAGATAATGTGGAACACAATTTCACTCAGCTTTTATCAACTTCTTGTCGGTTTTCCGTTTCCGATTATCTTAGCTTTATCACTTAATACGATTAAAAACGGCAGATTTAAAAAATCGATTCAGCTTATCACCTACGCACCACACTTCATCTCGGTCGTTGTTATGTGTGGACTTATACTTCAGATGCTCTCACCGCGAACCGGTATAATCAATAATATTATTGTTATGCTTGGCGGTCCCGAGATTAACTTTATGGGCGAGCCGGATTTGTTCAGTAGCATATATGTATGGTCCGGTATCTGGCAGAGTACGGGCTGGGGTACTATTATCTACCTCGCAAGCCTCTCAAGTGTTGACTCCCAGATGCATGAGGCGGCAATAATTGACGGTGCATCGCTTTTTCAACGGGTTATAAACATCGACCTTATGACAATTCTCCCAATGGTTATTACAATGCTGATTGTAAATGTCGGTAGTATGTTGCAGGTTGGTTTTCAAAAAGTATTGCTACTTCAAACTCCGCTAAACCTCTCCGCATCGGAAGTGATTCAAACTTATGTCTACAAAATCGGTCTTGCATCTCCCGTTCCTGATTTTTCCTACTCGACAGCTATAGGACTTTTTACCGGTATTATCAACTTTATACTAATAGTAACGGTAAACAAGATCGCAAGAAAGCTCGGCGATACGAGTCTTTGGTAAGTAATACATAAGAAAGGGTCATGCACAGATGACAAATACCATAAACAATAATACTTCCGCTGCAAAAATCGGCTCTCGTCTTTCAAACAGACTTTTTGAAAAGCATGCCTCCGGAGGTGATAAAGTCTTTGTCTCCATAAACTACTTTTTGCTGTTATTAGCGGGTATAGTCACCCTTTACCCACTGATATATGTTGTCAGTTCATCTCTCTCATCGAGCGATGCCGTTATAGCGGGAGAGGTATTCCTGCTGCCCGTTGATTTCACATTTGAAGCGTATAAGGCTGTGTTTGAATATCAGGATATCTGGACGGGATATGGCAACACGATAATAAATGCGGTAAGCGGCACAGCACTCAATATAGCTCTTACCGTGATGATTGCATATCCGATATCACGCCCTGACCTATTCGGTAAACGATTCATCACCTTTGCATTAACCTTCACCATGATGTTTAATGCCGGAATTATTCCAACATATCTTTTGATGGACGACATTGGTCTTGTTAATACAAGGGCGGCGGTTATCATCCTCGGACTGCTCAACGTTCGTAACATCATTCTTGCTCGAAGCTTTTACACCTCCTCTATCGGTCAGGAGCTGATTGAGGCATCGAAAATTGACGGCGCAAACGAATTTCATATCATGACAAGAATTGTCGTACCACTTTCCAAAGCTATACTTGCCGTTATCGGACTTTTTACCTTTGTTGATTACTGGAACGAATTCTTCAACTCACTTATTTACCTAAACGATTCGTCGCTATATCCGCTACAGCTTTTCCTACGTCAAATTCTTGTGATGGGTAACATCGACACAAGCAGTGCAATGGTGGATCAAGACACGCTTGAAAAAATTGTTGGCATGGCGGAACTGCTTAAGTTTGCCGTCATCGTAGTAGCTACCCTACCAATTATGTGTATCTACCCATTCGCCCAAAAGTTCTTTGTAAAAGGCGTAATGGCAGGTGCGGTAAAAGGTTAGTAGATAAATTTATAATGGAGGAAATTGTGAAAAAACTTTTAAGCTTACTTTTAATAGCGGCTGTTATGATAACAACGCTTGCGAGTTGTTCGAGTGCACCGGCCGAGCCTGAAGCAGGCTCGCAATCATCGGCAGAGGGTGATGCATCAACCCAACCGGCAGAGGAGAATTCAGGCGTAGCCCCAAGCGGCGAATTTCCGATAGTTGCAGAACCTATCCAGCTTAACATCATGGCGGCACAACAGGCACAAATCTCTGATCTTGAAGAGAATGATTTTACAAAGTATCTCGAAGAGATGACAAATATCGACATCATCTGGAATGCAGTTCCGCAGGCGAGTGCCGCTGAAAAACTCAACGTGACACTTTCGAGTGGTGCGAATATGCCGGAGGTCATCATGGGCTTCGACATCAATATGTCTCAGCAAATAGCTTTAGGCGAAAGCCAGGGAATGTTCGTCGACATGATGCCATACCTCGATACATACGGACAGAACATCCAAAAGGTATTTGAGGACATCCCTGTTCTTGAGCTCGTAGCCAAAACTCCGAGCGGAAAACTGCTTGGAATGGTAGGCGCAGAGGAAACATTTCACGTAAAATATCCACAAAAAGCATGGACAAACGCAGCTTTCCTCGAGGCTGTTGATATGGAAGTGCCGACAACTACCGAAGAATTTAAAGACCTACTCATAGCATACCGTGACGAAGATCCAAACGGCAACGGCGTAGCGGACGAAATCCCGATGAGTGGAGCTATCACAGGTTGGAACACATTTATCGTTCCTTACGTAATGTCTGCATTTGTTGAGTACATGCAACCCACCGGCGTCACAGGTACAACCGATAAATCTGTCACAAAAATGGCTCTCGGCATTGAGGACGGCATGATTGTCCCGAGCTTTACAACAGACGGTTGGAAAGAGGGATTAAAATATCTCAACGATTTAGTAAACGAAGATTTACTGGATCCTCTTGCCTTTACACAGGATCAAAACCAGCTCAAAAATTCCATAGCAGCGGACCCAAGAATTGTTGGTGTAGCCACAGGCGGCGCTACCGGTGCTATCTCACCCTCACAGGAAATTCAAGAAGAATATCGAGTGGCACTACCCCCGCTTGAAGGTCCCGACGGTTTTATAAGCACATATTATTCTCCGATATCTGCATCTTCCGGCAGATATGTAATTACAAGCGAGTGCCAGAATGTTGAAGCAGCAGTTCGCCTGCTTGACTACCTCGTATCAGAGGAGGGTTCACTCACTTCACTTTATGGAATTGAAGATCGCGACTGGAGATACGTGGAAGATGAGTCTGTCTTAGGTCTCAACGGCGAACCCGCAGTATTTGAAACAATTCTTGAGTTCGGTCAGCAAACAAGTGCTCACTGGGCAAAAATGGCTCCTCAAATTATGCCTGATGCACTACGTAACGGCATGGCAGTAGAGCAGGACGGCTCTTTCGACACGGAAGTAAACCTTTACGACAATACAAAAGAAAAATACGAGCCGGCCTCAGACGGCAAGTATCTGTTGCCGCTCACCCTTAAAGAAGATCTTGTTCAGGAATACGTCGACCTCTTCACTCCGATTTCCGGCTACCTTGATCAGATGACCTCGGAATTCATAACCGGCACACGTGATATAGATGCCGACTGGGATGAATATGTATCCACCTTGAACGACATGGGCCTTGAGAGATTTATGGAAGTTCTTAACGAATCCTATGTATATGCTTACGGTGAAGACGCATTGACAAACTTTTAGTTAATCACAAAGTGGGGCAAGGGCAAGGCCCTCGCCCCACCATCTTTATATTTTGAATGGATACTGATAATGAAAAAATTCGTTTACTACGTTTCTGTGAATGGCGATGACAGCTTTGACGGAAAAAGCCTCGACACGCCGTTTAAAACTATCGAGTGTGCAAAAAGAGAAGCACGCACAATCACCGAGGGTGATATTCACGTTATTCTCCGAGGGGGAGTGTATTTTATCGACAAAACCATTGTTTTCTCTATTGAGGACGGTGGCAACGACAATAAAAAAATTACATATGAAAATTACGAAAACGAGGAACCGGTATTTTCCTCGTCCGTTCAGATAAAAGACTGGGTTAAAACAGACGACATAGAGTTTTTGCCACTCGAAGCAAAAGGAAAAGTGTGGAAAGCAAAATTTCCGCAGGGAGTACAAAAAATATTAACGCTCTTTAACGACGACACGGCACTTCAAAGATGCCACAGTGATCTGGTTATGCCAACAAAAGAGATTAAATACAACCGTATGGACAGCCTCAATGTTGAGAAAGAGGAGGAGCGTCCTCTGCTTCGCCGAGTGGATTTTCCGAGCGATATGATTAAAGCGCGTGACAACATGGACGATATTGAGTTACGCTTTATGCCTGTGCCGTGGACAATGAATTTATTGCCGATAGCGAGCGTAGATGAGATAAACTCGGTGGCAACCCTCACAGTCGAGGCAACAAACCCTCTCATGGCAAAACCAAAAGGAATGCGTCTTGAAAACGATATTGCATACCTCACACAGAGTGGAACATGGTGTGCAAATAGTCTGAAAAAAGAGATATATTATATTCCGAGCGGAGAAGAGCCGGAGGAAAACATATATGCACCGACACTAAAACAATATTTTTTAGTAGAGGGCGAAATTTGCTACGATGATCCAAAAGATGTGCTTGTGCAAAACCTACACTTCAAAGGGCTTGCTTTTCGCCACGGCATGCGTGACACGACCGAGGACGGATACAAGGGTCTTGGTATACAGCATGACTGGGAGATGTTCGACAGGGGCAATTCACTGGTGCGATTTAGAGGCGCTCAAAACTGCTCCGTCAGCGAATGTTATTTTCACAACACCTCGGCAACGGCATTGCGCCTTGACCTATCATGCCAAAATATAAAAATCCACAACAATATGTTCGACAATATAGGCAACATGGGCGTGTTGTTATGTGGCTACGGCCCCGGAACAAAGGACGAAAACCACCATAACGAGATAACCAATAATATTATCACTCGTTGCGGCGAAGAAATCTGGCATGGGCATGGAATTTTCGTGTGGCAAAGCGGGCATAACTTGATAGCACACAATAAAATTCACCACTGTGCGCGCAAGGCGATAGGGCTTTGCGGTGTGAGAATAACCATTTTACAGCGCCCCGATCATAAATTCGACGAAGCATCGCGCACGGTACGATGGGCTGAGATGCACGGTGCGATGAAGGACACCGACGACGAGTTCGAGAGATATCTGCCGTTTTTACATGCACGAGGAAACAAGGTCATCGGCAACGAGTGTTATAACGTACTCGAAAAAATGGGTGATGGTTCGGCTATCAACATATCAGGCGCAGGCGACGACAATCTTATTCAAAACAACTACGTTCACCACATCTCAACCTATAACGCAAGTGCGGCAATACGATTTGACGATTGGCAATGCGGCACGACGGTTGACAGTAACATTATTTATATGTGCAATCTTATCGGCATCACGAGGAAAAACTATAACAACATAATCAATAATTTCATAGTCGATGTAACATGTAAAAACGGATATCTACGATTCGCCTCATACCCGAACGAGAAACCAAACTACGGTGCGAAGATTGAAAAAAATATCATGCTCGACACCAACGATGAAATGCAGGTGTTCACCGACGGCTATCTTGTGTCAGACGGTGCGTGCTTGCCCCAACACTGCGACATTAACAGCAACATCTATTATTGTGAAAAAAACGAGCGTGACTGTTACTCCCATATCGAGAAAATGCATGGGCTAAACCCAGAGCTCGAAAAGGGCAGTGTAGTTGCAAATCCTCTTTTTCGTGATGTACGTGCAGGCGATTTTTCATTTTTGCCAAATTCTCCCGCCCTATCCATGGGTATCAAGCCTATCGACATGAAAAATATCGGTATAACGAACGAATATCCGAAGCGGTTGCGGATAAGAGAATATAAAGGAAACAACAATGAAAGTTATGAAAGAGGCAAAAACCCCGAAAAAGAAAATTATGAATGGTGGTAATTGACATTTTTAAATTAATGTTATAAAATCAAGGAGTATGAAACATGTTTCCAAGCTATTTAAAAAACTATGCTGACCTCTATAAAACCGACCCTCGCAAAGCTAACAGAGAATGGTTTAAAAAAGCTCGGTACGGACTTTTTATCCACTACGGGTTATACTCCCTCAGTGTCGAAAAATACGGTGTCTGCGACCGTCCGCAAGAATGGGTTCAGTATAACAACAAAATTCATGTAGACGAATATGCACTGCTCGAAAAAGGTTTCACCGCCGAGGATTTCTCGGCAAAAGAGATTGTCGCCTTTGCAAAAAAAGCAGGTATGCGATATATTAACCTGACTACACGGCATCACGACTGTTTTTGCCTTTTTAACACGAAAGAGACCGAGTTTAACAGCCTCAATTCTCCCGCAAAACGTGATTTTGTGAAGGAGTTTGCCGAGGAGTGCGAAAAAGAAGGGCTTGCGTTTTTCACATACTATTCTCATGGCAGAGATTGGCGACATCCGCACGCACCGAACAACGATAGCTACGGCGGTGCGGCACGTCCCGAATATGAAAAGGCAGAAGCTCACTATAAATACGGCGAGGAACATGACCTTAACATCTATCTCGATTTTATGAAAGCCCAGATAACAGAGCTTCTAACACAGTACCCGACAATTGCCGGCATATGGCTGGACGGCATAGCAACCCCGATGTCGGGCGATGCAAGGGCTTTTAAAACGCAAGAACTTTATGACCTTGTTCAGGAGCTGTCCCCTCATGCTATCCTGTCCTATAAACAAGGATTGCTCGGAACGGAAGATTTCTTTGCACCGGAGCACAAAATTCCAACCCTCGACAAGAGTACTGCCAACACTCAGGAACATCAAAAAAACATCAGTGCTGTCGGGAAAATAGCCACCGCACCCGAAAAAACAATAGAGATGTGTACAACAATGATAACCTCGCCCGTGTCGTGGGGATATAAGGGCGAAAACTGCACCCACCTCACCGCTGAGCAGGTTGAGGAAAAACTACGCGGTGCTATCGAAAAAGGCTATAATTTATTGTTAAATGTAGGCCCAACTCCGAGCGGCGCGATAGAAGTGTGCGACAAAGCCGCGATTTTATCGGTAGGCGAAAAGATTGCGAATGGCAAAATAGTTTTTTAAAATGAAAAAGGTGCAAACATTAAAAAAGGAATGGGTATAATTATGAAAAAACCGAACATCTTATTTCTCTTTGCAGACGATCAGCGTTTTGATACTGTAAACGCAGTGAACAATCCTGAAATCATCACGCCAAACCTAGATAAACTTGTTGCACGGGGCACGACCTTTACGCAGGCACATATTCCGTGTGGCACGTCGGGTGCTGTTTGTATGCCGTCGCGCGCGATGCTCCACACCGGCAGGACACTTTTTCACCTGCAAGGCGAGGGACAGGAGATTCCGAAAGAACACATAACACTTGGTGAGACGCTCAAGGCAAACGGCTATCACGCATTTGGTACCGGCAAATGGCATAACGGAACGGATTCCTACACAAGAAGTTTTAACGAGGGTAAAAGTGTGTTTTTTGGTGGAATGTGGGACCATTGGAACGTGCCGTCTTGCGACTATAACGCCGAGGGAGTCTATCCCACAAGCAATACCTGCAACGCACCCTTTTCCTCCAACAAAGTTATACAAAATCATGTTGAGTATATGAAGTTTGGCGAACATTCGACCGATATTTTTGCTCAGCGTGCGCTGGAATTTCTCGATAATTACGAGTCGGACGATCCATTTTTCTTATATGTATCCTTTATGGCACCGCACGACCCACGCACCATGCCGCAAAAGTACCTTGATATGTATGATGTGAATAATATAACCTTGCCGGAAAACTATATGGAGGAGCATCCGTTCGATTTCGGTATCCGAGATCTTCGTGACGAGGTGCTCGCACCGTATCCGCGCACAAAGGAAAATACACTGCACCACATTAAAGAGTACTACGCGATGATAACTCATCTTGACGACAGGGTGGGAGAAATCTTAGCAAAACTTGAAGAAAAAGGTGAGATTGAAAATACTATTATCGTCTACTCCGGCGACAACGGCTTAGCTCTCGGTAAGCACGGACTTTTTGGCAAACAAAATCATTATGAACATAGTATCCGAGTGCCGCTGATTTTTGCGGGACCCAACATCCCCGCGGGCGAAACACGCGATACATATGCATATTTACTCGATATTTACCCGACACTTTGCGACATGATAGGAGTGAGCTCGCCGAGCAGTGTCGAGGGAAAGTCGATGTTGCCATCAATTAAAAACAAAGAAATAAAAACAAGAGATAATCTGTATTTTGCTTACACCGACATGCTTCGCAGCGTGAAAAACGACCGATATAAGCTGATAGAGTATCGCACAAACAAGCTAACAAAAACGCAGCTTTTTGACCTTGTAAACGATCCTAATGAACTCTGCGACCTCTACACGGATTCAAAATATTCCATAGTAATAGAGGAATTGTGCGAACTAATGAAACGCTACAGAGACGAATGGGACGATGAAAAACACCGCATGGGCAGTGCTTTTTGGGGAAGATATTGATGGATAAAAAATATATCGAACTGCAAAAAAAGATAGTCAACTACGGGCTTGGACAGTTTATACATTTTAACAGCGCAACGGAGCAATTTTGCATCATAGAGGACGACCCGAGGGAGAAGGACTGGGAATGGATAATGGAAAACCGAACAGGGGTACGAAAATATCCGTTCGATCCTAAAACATGGAATCCGAGCAAACTCGACTGCAAACAATGGGCGGCGGCGAGTAAAAAGCTGGGAGCTCGTTTCGCTTCTTTCACGGCAAAACATCACGAGGGTTTTTGCGTATGGCCTACAAAAACCACAGAACACTGTGTGCGAAATGCAACGTTAACAACCGATGTTGTTGGCGAATATCTCGAAGCCTACCGCAGTGCAGGCATTGAAGCCGGACTCTATTTTTCCATGCTCGATATACAGGAGCGAATCAACCGCCACAACTGCACAAAAGAACAGGTGGAGTTTACAAAAGCACAGCTCGAAGAACTTTTAACGAATTATGGTGATATACCTTTCATGGTTATCGACGGTTGGCACGCTTTTTGGGGAGGTCCACGGTATGAGAGAATGGAATACGAAGGTATGGAGCGATTCATAAAATCTTTTCAGCCGAACTGCCTTATTCTCAATCATAGTTGCGAAGTAAACCTTGACCATACAGATATGGTGTTTTTCGAAAACGCTGCCGGACAGAATGTGCCAAAATGGTTCGAGGGGCCGGGACTCGGCGGAAACGTGCTGACCGATACATGGTTTTGGAAAGAGCGTCACCCCGAAGCCGAACTGAAAAGCGCCGAGTGGGCAATAGAAAAAATCCGAGAATTCAACTCGCATAACTGCGCGTTTTTACTAAACGCCTCACCGAACAAATACGGCCTAATCGACGACAACATGGTTGAGCGGTTTGAAGAAATTGGTGCTTTGTACAAGCACAAAAAATTAGTAGGTGCCACACTCCCCGACGAATGGCTGACAAAATGGTGGAAAGAGATATATTAGATTTTCATTATAAATGGGTAGGGGATTCTTTGGTTACACAATATAACTTAACACACACAGTCCAGCGGGCTGTGTGTGTTGTTATGAGAAGCCTCTTTTTACGGAAGGTAATAATAAAACATTTACCATAAATTATTACTATGAGGGCGGCACAGAAGTAGCATATCCAAGCGATGAAGTTTCAGTAGCATCTGACGGCACAAATGTTCAACACCAATTGCCCGAGGTAGAGGGCGCGTCAGTTGTTGATGGCACAACAGAGATTACACTTGTTTACAAAGACGGAAGTCTTGTAAACAATATTTATTACAAAAAAGACACACAAACAAATGCTACTGTAAAAGTAAACTTAGAATTTGTTAATGCAAACGGCAAAACAGTTGTAGAGGCATTTGAGTTTGAGCTACCCGTTGGCAGCTTAACAAGTACAACTGTTTCAGATGTGCTTGCAATGAAAGATGTTGCAAAGTATATAGCATCGCAAATCGAAGGAGACTTCACCTCGTTCCTTTCCACCGACAGCGGCTATGCAAATATCGGCATAAAAAACGGTAAGCCGTTTGCTGATGTAATTAGCGGAAAAATCGAGATTGCACAAACTATTGTAAAGTGATATGGTTTATTACAATACACATTAAAATCTTTATAAGGTGATAACAACGCCCTGCGACCGTTAATGGTTACAGGGCGTTGTTTTATTTAAATCTTTTTTTATCATATGCTCAGATGGTAGAATATAATACTTTTTTTAGGTTGGTACAGTGTATTATTAACCGCAAAAAAAGATACCATCGGAGTTTTTGGGGCTTTTCTAAAGGAAGGGATTAATTGTTTGCCTAAACATAATATATACACAAAGTGCTTTTTATTCTATTCGTTATCCTGCAATGCCTCGTACCCTTCTTCTCCTGTTCTTACCTTTATAACGTTATCAACATCGTAGATAAATATCTTTCCATCTCCAACCTTACCGGTGTACAACGCTTTTTTAACGGTGCTAATCAGCAGATCAAGTGGAACCTTACATATAACAATTTCTACCTTTATTTTTGGAAGTAGTGTTGTTTCGAGCGGAACACCACGATAAATTTCGGTAGAGCCTTTTTGCATCCCGCAACCCAACACATCGGTTACGGTCATACCGGTAATACCTATTCCATCAAGCGCATTTTTAAGTATTTCGAACCTACTCTGCTTTGTAAGTATAACAACCTTGGTCATCTTTGCGCCAGGATGTGCAGAATTTTGTACAGGTATTGCAAGATCAACAGGCTCAGCCTCTGTTATGTCGATTTCTGTTACTGCGGGTTTAAAATCTGTTCCGTAAGTTACCGGCATAAAGTCGGCATAACTACTTGCAAGACCGTGTTCTTCTATATCGAGACCTGCTATTTCTTCCTGTTTAGATACTCTTAATCCGATTGTCTTTTTAAGAACAATAAATACAATTGACATTGTAATAGCTACCCAAGCCGCTACGGCAAGAACTCCGATGATTTGAACGACAAGGTAATGAAATCCGCCACCATACAATAGGCCACCGTCAAGGGCAAACACACCGGTTAATATGGTTCCGACTGCGCCGGCCATTCCATGAACGCCGACAGCACCTACTGGGTCATCAATTTTTAATACCTTATCGATAAACTCTATTCCGAATACTACTACAAATGCTGCTATTAAACCGATGAAGAATGCACCCATCGGGGATACAACGTCGCAACCGGCGGTTATTGCAACAAGACCTGCAAGCGCGCCGTTTAGGGTCATAGAAACATCAGGTTTTTTGTATCTAAACCATGTTATTATCATTACCATTGCTGCTGCCGCTGCCGCTGCTATGTTTGTTGTTACGAAAATGTTGGCCGCTGTTTCGATAGAGCCATCAGTCATGGAGACGGTGGAACCACCGTTGAACCCAAACCAGCAGAACCAGAGTATAAATACGCCGAGTGCTCCGAGCGTGAGGCTGTGTCCCGGAATAGCCCTTGATTTGCCTGATTTTGAATATTTTCCAATACGTGGACCGAGTATTTTTGCGCCAACAAGAGCCGCTACACCACCAACCATATGCACCGCTGTAGATCCTGCGAAATCATGAAAGCCCATCTGCGAAAGCCAGCCGCCGCCCCATATCCAGTGCCCTGATATTGGATAAACCAACGCACTTAGCACTACGCTGTAGATACAGTAGGTGGAAAACTTTGTTCTCTCCGCCATCGCACCTGATACGATTGTTGCTGCTGTAGCACAGAATACTGTTTGGAATATAATGAATGCCGCCGAGGGGATTGTTGAACTGTAATCACCCTGAATAAATGGGTCGAAACCACCTGCAAACAAGCCATCACCTGCAAACATAAGTCCAAAACCAACAAGCCAGAACATAATTGTTCCAAGTGAAAAGTCCATCATGTTTTTCATGATAATGTTGCCGGCATTTTTTGCCCTTGTGAATCCCGTTTCTACCATTGCAAATCCCGCCTGCATAAAGAATACAAGCGCCGCCCCGAGAAGCGTCCAAATTGTGTCTACTGCTGAAAACATATTATCCTCCTTTAATAAAAATAATGGCATGAATTCTCGATGTTATCGAAAACTCACACCATTGTGATTTTTAATACTTGTTTATATTTTAAAGTAACATTGCATAATTGGAACACACATTTTGTTACTCATCCAACCTATACTCATTTTATCGGTTCTTTTAGTGTCCATTTTAGTCGATCGTTTTTTTCGAAAATTTCGGTGTTGTAGAATTTATCTACTATTGCATTAAACTCTGCTTCAGAATAACCACAAAATTCACAAAAATCTCGTACGCAAAGAGGGTCGATATTTCCGTCACGTTCATTTATTAGCTTTATGGCCTCTTCTCGTGTCATAAGTCCGTATCTTATACTACGTGCGGAGTAGTCGGTGGCGGCAGCATGACCAAATTTTGGATATTTCATCCAGCTGTGTATAAGATATGCTCGGCTGTCTATTTGATCAAACATCTCAACGTGATGTTGCCTGTCCCACTCGTGGGTAAGATCATGAAATCCTCTACTCTTTGCAAAATGATAGTTTTTAAAGCTGTCCCAAGGTAGGAAATATGATAGATAGAATGGGTCAAGCTTGTCGAGCTGCTCTGCAGTTGGTGCAATTGTAAGGCTTAAATCATTTTCGGTAACACCATCGCCTATAAGTTCAGAGCTGTCCACACCAACAGCAACACCGTTGTTTATTTGTGCCTTTGCCGAATAGGTTTCTTCGTCGGAGGAGCCGCCATATTCGTAGCTTACGTTTTCTCCGTAACAAAGCATTGGAACGTTAAATTTCAGCGCCATGTGCAGTGGGAAGGTGTAAATAAGTCTGTCAACATACCAGGTGGGTTTGCCGTACTGTTCAAAGAATTTGCGCATTAGAATTTTTTGAACCTTTATGTTTGGTTTACAGCTGATAAGCGTACATCCAAAAGTTTCGCTTATGTTTTTTAGGTTGTGGACTCCTGCGTCGGTCATCGGAAAGTTGTCTTCTACCGTAAAGAGTATCGGGTTCATACCCATAACCTCTTTTAGCATATAAACCTGAAAGTGGCTGTCTTTACCACCGGAAACAGCAACCGCACAATCATATCCTCCGGGACCATTGCATCCACGATATTTATTGCATAAAGCTTCAAATTCTTTAAAACGCTTGTCCCAATCGACTTTTTTGCGATTTTCGTAGTGATTACAGGCAGAACATACTCCGATTTTGTCAAAGGTAATCCCGGGTCTTGTGTCCGGCATGGTACATTTAGTACAGTATTTCATAATTCAATCCTTTCTATGGGTTTTATAACAAAAAAAGACGCTGCGGGTAAATTCCCACAGCGTCTTTGCTGTCTATGCTATGCAGTATATCACATAATATATTTCTTGTCAATACTTTTTTTATTTATTTGGTAATTCTCTTTACCGCTGTTATAATATTTTCCCTATCTCCAAAAGCCGTTAATCTGAAATACCCCTCACCGGCAGAGCCAAATCCACTGCCAGGCGTACCTACTATGTTATATTCGTTAAGTAGATAATCAAAATACTCCCATGAGGACATCCCTTCGGGACATCTTAGCCATATATAAGGCGAGTTAACTCCACCGGTAAACTTTATTCCCTTAGCGGTGAGCGCTTCGGTAATTATCTTTGCATTTTCGAGATAGTAGCGGATATTTTCCATGATTTGCGAATTGCCCTCGGCACTAAATACCGCCTCAGCGCCACGCTGCACAATATAGGGAACACCATTAAATTTGGTGGTTTGCCGGCGTAACCACAGAGAGTTTAGGCTAACGTTATCAAGCGTCAACTCCTTAGGAACAACGGTATATCCACAGCGAGTTCCGGTGAAGCCGGCAGTTTTTGAGAGTGAACAAAATTCAATTGCACAACTCTTTGCGCCTTCTATCTGATAAATGCTGGTTGGTAATGAATCATCGGTAATAAACGCTTCGTATGCACTGTCGAACAGAATCACTGCATTGTTTTTTATAGCATAATCAATCCATTCTTTTAACTGTGTTTTGGTATAAACGGCACCGGTAGGATTGTTTGGTGAACAAAGATAAATAATATCCGCTGCAACTCCTTCCTGTGGCATTGGCAGAAAGTTGTTTTCTAAGCTACCGTTCATGTATATAATTTCACGGCCATCCATGATGTTTGTGTCTACATACACCGGATAAACGGGGTTTGGAATTAGCACCGAATTGTTGGCACTAAAAATATCAAGAATATTTCCGAGGTCACTTTTTGCCCCATCGCTTATAAATATTTCATCAATTGCAAGTATGATTTCTTTTTTTTGATAATAATCAGATATCGCACTCCTCAAAAATTCATATCCCTGTTCCTCGCCATACCCTTTAAAGGTTTTGCTGTCGGCCATTTCGTCAACTGCCTTTTTCATTGCCTCAACAACTGCAGGTGCAAGTGGCAACGTAACATCGCCTATTCCAAGGCGTATTATTTCGCTGTTAGGGTTTGCTGTTTTATACTCATTTACTTTTTTAGCTATGGTAGAAAAAAGATAGCTCTGCTGTAAATTAAGATAATTGTTATTAATCTTCATTATTGCGCTTTACTCCTTTCTTTTGCTGCTTTTACCAACCCTAAAAACAGCGGGTGTGGTTTGTTGGGTCTGCTTTTAAATTCGGGATGAAACTGAACTGCAATGAAAAAATCGTTCGCAGGTATTTCCACAGCCTCCACAAGTGTTTGATCAGGCGATAAGCCACTGATTACTAGCCCGTTTTCCTGCATTATTTTACGATAATCGTTGTTAAACTCGTACCGATGGCGATGGCGCTCAGATATATTTTCATTACAATATAATCTGTTAAGCAAACTGTCTTTTTTTGCAACACAGGGAAACGCACCGAGCCTCATTGTTCCGCCCTTTTCGCTTATGTTTTTTTGATGCTCCATAATATGTACAACGGGATGCTGCGTTTTTTCGTTAAATTCATGGGAGTTTGCATCATCAAGGTTGCATACGTTGCGTGCAAATTCAATAACCGAAACCTGCATGCCGAGGCAGATTCCGAGAAACGGTAGATTAGTCTGCCTAGCATGGCGGCATGCCTCTATCTTACCCTCTATTCCCCGATCTCCAAACCCTCCGGGAACTATTAATCCGGCAACATCGGCTAAAAGTTTAGCAACATTATTGGCAGTTACCGTCTCGCTATCAACCCATTTTATTTCCACCTTAGTTCCACTCTCAAAGCCGGCATGTTGTAACGATTCAACGATGGACAGGTATGCATCCTGTAACTCGATGTATTTGCCCACTATAGCTATGGCTACCGAGCTTTTCGGAGCTTTTATTTTTTTAATTAATTCGTTCCACTCGGCAAGATCACAATCGTTATAATCGATTTCAAGTTCACGACAAACAACTGCATCAAGGCCTTGCGTATGAAGCATTATAGGCGCTTCATACAAATAAGGTAATGTTAAGTTTTCTATCACACAGTCCGGTTTAACGTTGCAAAACATCGAAATTTTATCGAGAATGGAACGATTTATTGACTCGTCAGCGCGTGCAACAATTATGTTTGGATTTATTCCTATCGAGCGCAACTCTTTAACGGAATGCTGTGTAGGCTTTGATTTATGTTCACCGCCTGCTTTTAAATAAGGCACAAGTGTAACATGGATGAAAAGACAGTTTTTCGGGCCTACCTCTAACGATATCTGGCGTATAGCTTCAAGAAAGGGTTGACACTCAATATCGCCTGTTGTTCCACCGATTTCGGTTATCAGAACGTCTGCATTTGATAGAGCGGCCCCGTCGTATATAAAACGTTTAATTTCACCGGTGATATGAGGTATAACCTGCACGGTCTCACCAAGATACCCGCCCTGTCTCTCTCTATTCAGTACATTAAAATACACCTTACCTGATGTTAGGTTTGAGAGTTTTGTTAGGTTTTCATCGATAAACCTTTCGTAATGACCTAGGTCAAGGTCGGTTTCTGCGCCGTCGTCGGTTACGTAAACCTCTCCATGTTGCAGAGGGCTCATTGTTCCGGGGTCAACATTCATATAGGGGTCTAACTTTTGTGCCGACACCTTTAATCCTCGTTGTTTTAAAAGCCGTCCAAGGCTAGCAGCGGTAATGCCTTTGCCAAGACCGGACACTACGCCACCGGTTACAAATATATACTTTGTCATATCTCTACAACCCCATCAAAAACTTTAACGCATTCGCCGGTCATATACACTGTATTATCGGTACAGTGTATAATCAGCTCCCCGCCGAGCAACTCTACCGTAACGTCGGTATTTTTATCACAGTAACCGTTTTCGATAGCAGCAGCAACAACTGCGCATGCACCTGTACCGCAGGCAAAAGTTTCACCGCTACCACGCTCCCAAACACGCATTTTTATACGATTTCTTGTGAGCAGCTGTGCAAACTCAACATTAACTTTATCAGGGAAATAATCGCTTACCTCTATTGCCGACCCTACTGTTTTTATGTCAAGTGTTTCAAGGGAACCATTTTCATTTAAATTAAATATCACAGCATGGGGATTTCCCATCGATACACAGGTAACATTATAAGTTTTTCCATCAACCTCTATCGGTTGGTTTATCATTTTATTCCCACAAAACTTAACCGGAATTAGACTTGGTGTAAACTGCGCATTCCCCATATCTACCTTAACGGCATTCACCTGCTCGTTTTGAATAAAAAGCTGCAAATTTTTCACACCGGAAAGTGTTTCTATTGACATCTGGTCATTAAGAACTATATTGTTGTCGTAAAGGTATTTTGCAACACACCGAATAGCATTTCCGCACATTCTACCCTCGCTCCCGTCAAGGTTAAACATCCTCATCTTTGCATCTGCAACAGGAGATTGCATTATTAAAACAACACCATCGCCCCCTACACCAAAATGCCTATGCGACATAAACCTGCAAAACGACTCGGGGGAATCTAGCAGGCAATCGCCGGTATTTTCTTCGTTGAAGCAATCAATATAAACATAATCGTTGCCACATCCATGCATCTTTGTGAAATTTATTTTCATCTATTCATCTCCGCTGTCTTCCAACATGTTTTTTGTAACATTTTCTACCGAGTTGTCTCCTGTAAAACAGTTACTGCAAAAACCCAATACACAATCACTACAGGCGCTTTTTAACCCATCAACACTTATATATCCAAGGCTGTCGGCACCGATGCTACTGCATATTGATTGGCTATCCATTTTGTTTGCAATAAGTGCTGACTCATCATCAACATCGGTACCGTAATGGCAGCTATATTTAAATGGAGGAGAGGATATACGCAGATGAACCTCGGATGCCCCGGCGTTTCGTAAACTTTTAACGATGCGACCTATTGTTGTACCCCTTACTATTGAATCATCCACCAAAACAACTCGTTTGCCCATCACGTTTGATGCAAGCGGATTAAGTTTGAGTTTAACAGCCCCTTCTCGGTGGCTCTGGGTAGGGTAGATAAAACTTCTGCCGATATAACGATTTTTAACAAACCCAGATACTAAAGGGATTTTGCTTGCGGCGCTGTAACCGATTGCTGCCTCGAGACCACTGTCGGGAACACCGCAAACAACGTCGGCCTCTACCGGGTGTTCCACTGCAAGCGTTGAACCCATATTATACCTTGCTTTATAAACATTCATCCCGTCCACAGTACTATCCGGCCTAGCAAAATAAACATACTCAAATATGCAAAGACCGGATTTTGAAGCCGTTTTTTTTGTAAGTTTAGTTCTTTGTGAAATCATGGCATTTTCAACAACTACCATTTCGCCCGGCTCAACATCACTTAAAAAAGAAAAATCACAGCTATCTAGTGCGCAGCTCTCGGAGGCAATTGCTATTCCGTTTTCGTTTTTGCCAATACATAATGGGCGGTAGCCATCCCTGTCTCTTAAGGCTATCAACCTGTTGTCGTTACATAAAATCACAAGAGAAAAAGCGCCTTTTAACTCTAACGCAGCCGTTTTTATGCCCTCTAAATTATCACCGCACAGCATTGCGCGATAAGCTATGAGCGAGGCAACAACCTCGCTGTCACTACCGGACACAAAATGAAGGCCATAGCTCAGCAACATTTTTTTAATTTCGGAGGCATTTGTAACGTTGCCGTTGTGTGCTACCGCAATTCGTCCCGTTAAAAATTCGGATACAAACGGCCCGGCATTAGCCCTCACATTTCCACCGGTGGTAGAGTAGCGGTTGTGTCCTATTGCGACATAACTCTTTGGCAGTTTTTTCATAACCTCATCACTAAAAACTTCGCCAACAAGGCCGATGTTTTTCTGATGAAAAATTTTGTTATCAACTGCAACAGCAATGCCACTACTCTCCTGTCCTCGATGTTGCAGAGCAAGGAGGCCGTTGTATGTTACACCATGTGCATCTTCGGTGATAAGGCTAACACCGAAAACCCCACATTCCTCTCGAACTTTATCATTTGTCTTCATACATCCTCAGTATTCCCTCTGCAACCGACCGTCTTGTAATTCTACCGTCCATTGCCTTGTGTTCTATATACTTGTGGGCTTCATCCTCTGACATTTTAAGGTAGGATATCAGCACACTTTTTGCTCTGGAAACTATTTTTATATCCTCTATCTTCTCAACTAATTTTGAGTTTTCTTTTTGTATTTTTTTCATTCTATTGTGTGAAACCCTTGCAAGTTTTAGGGAAAACCACAGCATACTCCTGTTAATAGGCTTTGAAAGCGTAATAACACCGTCATCCTCAACAAGGCTGGAAACTTCATCGTAGTAATCACCTTTTACGATAAGAATTACCTGGCTTATTTCTTTTGAAATAATATGGCGAGAAAGTTTTTCGCCTGACTCATCCTTCAACGGAGCGTTTATTATAACCAGATCGAAATCCTGTTCCGTGATAATGCGCCTTGCCTGTTGCCCTGTTGAGGTAGTTACAACCCTGTCTATCAAAAACTCTTTTAATATTTCGGACAAAAAATCTGTGCCTTTGTCCGTTGAGGAAATTATAAGTGCACTTTCGATATCCTCACCTCCTCTCAGCGTTTATTTGTCAATACATATCGAATTAATAAAGATTAAAGCAACTTTCGTTAATGTAGCTGTCTTTATCCTGCGCATCGTTATATTTTTCGCATTGAAGTTTTTTTTCAATCAGTATTGTGTTTAAAAGTTGAGCACCGACAGTGCTTGAAACAAAAACAGAGTTTTGTGCTAATTCTATAGCTTCAGATAATGATTGCGGTAGTTGTCTTTCACCTTTAACATTGCTTAAGCTGAGTGAGTTCTCTATGCCATATAATCCGGCACCTATAATCAGTGCAAAGGCAAGGTAAGGGTTGATGGTGCAATCAGGTGAACGCAGTTCAATCAACATCTTTTCATTATTTTTTTCCACTATTCTAATGAACGGGTTAAGGCTGCTATCTTCACTGCTAACAGCACAGGGGATACCATGGGTATCTAACCTATCAAATGAATTTATATTTGGATTTAAAAACATGGTAATTTGCACAGCTTTTTTAATTATTCCCGCAACAAAGCAGTCTGCTTGATTAGTAAAATCACCTTTTGATGTTCCGGAGATGGAGATGTTAAGTCTAAGCCCGCTTCCGGCCTCATTTTTTAGCGGTTTTGGCATGAAGGAAGCGTAAAGTCCGTTTCTTGCAGATATAGCCTTCACAACCGACTTAAATGTTAAGAAGTTATCTGCGGCATCCAATGCTTCGCTATATTTAAAATCTATTTCATTTTGCCCCGGTCCCTTTTCATGGTGTGAAACCTTTGGCTGTAGTCCCATCTCTTCAAGGTTTAAGCATATTTCACGACGAATATTTTCGCCCTTGTCGAGAGGAGCAATGTCGCAAAAGCTACCATTGTCCAGCGTGTTATGTGTGGGATCACCGTTTTCATCTGTTTTAAAAAGATAAAACTCACAATCTGTGCCGATTTTACAATGCATACCATGTTGATCAAAGTTTTTCAAAACATTTTTTAATATAAGACGGCTGTCCCCAAAATAATCATTCCCCTTCGAATCCTTTATATAGCAATAAAAACGCACCACTCTACCGGGGCCCGGTCTCCATGGAAGCACTGTCAATGTGGAGGGATCGGGAAAAAGCAAAGGGGTTCCGCCATCAAATCCTTTTATTGCATTACCCTTTAATACAACACCGTTTTTAAAGGCGTCTTCAAGCTCATTAGCCATAATAGAAATATTTTTGTGTGCTCCTAAGGTGTCGCAAAAACCAAGGCGGATAAACTTCACATCGGTTTCATTTATAAACTTTAAAACATCATTAATGGTATTATTCATTTTAGTTTGCTCCAAAAATTAAAGTGTTATATAGCTATCGCGTTCCGGACCAACCGATACATATTTAATAGGGCATCCCATTTGTTTTTCAATATATCGGATATAATCCACCGCCGATTTTGGCAGTTCATCAAGTTTTTTACAGGCTGATATATCACAGCCAAATCCAGGCATATACTCATAAATTGGCTTCGCTTTAACAAGCGCATCACCTGTCGGGAAGTCGTTAACAATCTTGCCGTCTATTTCATATGCGGTACACACCGGTATTTTATCAAGGTAACTGAGAATATCAAGCTTGGTTAATGCTATCTGTGTTGCACCCTGCATCTGTACTCCATAGCGTGATGCCACAACATCAAATCCCCCTACACGGCGTGGTCTGCCCGTAGCGGCACCAAACTCACTTCCTACACCGCGAAGCTCCTCTGCCTCTTTACCAAAAAGCTCTGCAGTAAAGGGTCCCTCGCCCACACAGCTGGAATATGCTTTCATAATGCCTATCGTTTCCTCTAACTTTACGCCCGGAATACCTGCTCCTATCGGTGCATATGCCGCTAAGGTAGAGGATGATGATGTATAAGGATATATGCCAAAATCAATATCACGAAGAGCACCAAGCTGCGCCTCAAACATAATATTTTTACCTTTTTCAATTGCCTGTGTCAGATAAACAGTTGTATCGTTGATAAACGGAATTAATTGTTTTGCACACTGCACAAGTTGCTCGAAAACCTCATCAGGATTAAGAAGCTTTGTATCGTATCCGCTTAGTGTAATGTTTTTCCACTCCACAATGTCAATGATTTTTTCCTTAAGAGTAACCTCGTCGAACAAATCGGAAAAACGCAGTGTTTTTTTTAGAAACTTATCTGCATATACCGGCGCTATGCCTCGTCTTGTTGAGCCAAATTTTTTGTCCTTCAGTCTATCCTCTTCAAGGCAGTCCTGCAAAACATGATACGGCATACAGATTGTTGCCCTGTTGCTTATTTTAAGGTTATCGGGTGTTATTGTAATGCCGTTATCGGTAAGAGATTTAATTTCACGACAAAGATGTTCTACATCCACAACCATGCCGTTTCCCATAACATTAACCGTTGTATCGCGCAAAATTCCTGAGGGCAACAGGTTTAAAATGAATTTTCCACGCTCGTTTATTACGGTATGGCCTGCATTATTTCCACCCTGATACCGACAAATAATATCATAATCACTTGAAAGAAGGTCTACCATTCTACCCTTACCTTCATCTCCCCAGTTTGTTCCCACAATAGCAGTTATCATGCGCGCTTCCTTTCGTAAATAATATATATTGTAAATTTTATCATTTTTTTTAGGTAAAATCAAACTAAATACTTAAAATGCTGATAAATATGTATCTACTTCCTTTGCACATTTAATGCCGTCAGCAACCGCCCAAACAACGAGTGACTGACCTTTCTTCATGTCTCCGCATGCAAATACTCCATCATTGTCAGTTTGGTAGGAAACGTTAAGTTTATCCGGAATTTTTATTCCCTTTGCCGAGTAGTCTTCATATCCTATAAAACCTGCGGCTATCAGCAACAAATCTGCATCAAGTGTGCGCTGTGTACCATCAATTTCACAAAGCTTTCCGTCTTTAAACTCTACTCCTACTGTTATTACACCTACAATTTTATTGTTCTTTTCTATAATCTCCTTAATAGTAGTTTGATACACTCGTGGATCGCTTCCAAAAAGTTCAATTGCCTCCTGTTGGCCGTAGTCGGTTAGGCAGACTTTTGGCCATTGTGGCCATGGGTTGGTTGGAAGACGTTTGTCTGGTGCCTTTGGCATCATCTCAATCTGAACCACCGATTTTGCACCATGTCGAATAGAGGTTGCGACACAATCGTTGCCGGTGTCTCCTCCACCGAGCACTATAACATTCTTGTCCTTTGCACTGATGTACTTATCGTCGGAAAGGTCGCTTTCTATAAGGCTTTTTGTTGTGCTTGTTAAAAAGTCTACCGCAAAATAAACACCGTCAACATTTCTGTTTTTTATCGAAAGATCACGCGCTTTTTTTGCACCGCAGCATAGCACAACAGCATCAAACTCTTTAGTTAATTTATCAAGCTTTAGCTTTTTACCAAAATCCATGTTAGGCACAAAAGCTATACCCTCCGACTTCATAAGGTCGATTCTACGTTCAATAATTTTTTTATCTAGTTTCATGTTGGGTATGCCGTACATCAGAAGCCCGCCAAACCTGTCGTCACGCTCATATATTGTTACGTTATGTCCACGCTGATTAAGTTGTTGAGCAACGGCAAGACCGGCAGGTCCGGAGCCAATAACAGCAACTTTTTTATCACTTCGTACCGAGGGAGGTTTTGGCGACATATCCCCATTTGCAAATCCCTGCTCTATCAAAAACAGCTCGTTATCACGAATAGATACCGCATCATTGTTGTTGTCCATTCCGTTTATGCATGCCTTTTCACACAGTGCAGGACATACTCTGCCGGTAAATTCGGGGAAACAACTTGTTTTTAATAGCCTCGACAGCCCATGCGAAAACCTACCGTTATATATTTCATCGTTCCACTCCGGTATGAGGTTGTTAAGTGGACACCCGGTAACCATACCGGCAAGAGGCAATGCCGAACCGCAGAAAGGCACGCCGCAGTTCATGCATCTTGCTCCTTGCTTTTTACGCTCCTCTACCGAATTTATGTCGTAAAATTCGTTGTAGTTTTTTATGCGCTCAATAACCGAGATTCGAGCGTTACTGTTTCTCTCAAATTCTAAAAAACCTGTGGGCTTTCCCATAGCGTAAATTCCTTTCTGTTTAATGTGCGAGCGAGGCTGTAAATGCTTCCATAACCGCATCTTCCTGCGAAGAACCTTTTTCCTTAAACTCATCAATCAGTTTAAGCATCTGAATATATCGGTTTGGTACAATCTTTTTAAAGCTTGGCAAATATTCTTCAAAACTGTCTAAAATATTTTTGGCAAGCGATGAGTTTGTTTCGTCGTGATGATCTTCAATTAATGCTTTAAGCTCTGCAATGTCCTGCCTGTCAACAACCTCATGCATGCTAACAAACTCCTTGTTAAGCTTTAAATAAAGATCTCTTTTTTCATCTAACACATAGGCTATTCCGCCACTCATGCCTGCGGCAAAATTTTTGCCGGTTTCACCGAGTACTACCGCTTTGCCGCCTGTCATGTATTCAAGACCATGGTCGCCACATCCCTCAACTACACATTCACATCCGGAGTTTCGAACCATAAAACGCTCACCTGCAATGCCGTTAATAAAGCTTTTACCCGAGGTAGCACCGTAAAAAGCAACGTTGCCGACTATGATGTTATCTTCTGCTGCAAAGGTGCTTTTTTGTGGTGGTGTAACAACTATTTTGCCGCCCGAAAGCCCCTTGCCTAGGTAATCATTTGCATCACCCTCCAACCTCATGGTAAGTCCTTTGGGTATAAAGGCACCGAAAGATTGCCCAACACCGCCTAAACATTTAAGAATAAATGTATCATCAGATAGGGAACTACCGTGCTTCGCCGTTATTTCAGAACCGAGAATGGTTCCAACGGTTCTGTTAATGCTGGAGAGTTTAATGCTCTCGGAATGTGAAGTTCCGCTCTCAATGGCACTTTTAAATTTTTTAAGTAGCACTGCCTCATCTACAGTATCAGACAGCATAAAATCAAAGGCATTGTTAGGGTTAAACAATCTTTGCTCGCAGTCTGCATATTCGCTTGATATTATTTTATGCATATCTACAAGTTCGGCACGTTTTGTTATCTTCTTTTCCTTAACTTTAATTAGGTCGGTTCTGCCAATAAGGTCGTTGAGGCGTTTAACACCAAGCTTCGCCATAATTTCACGTAGCTCTTCGGCAATAAATTTCATAAAGTTTTCTACATATTCAGGCTTACCTTTAAACCTCTTGCGCAAACATTCGTTCTGGGTTGCAATCCCTACGGGACATGTGTCGAGATTGCATACCCTCATCATCATGCATCCCATGGCAACAAGCGGTGCAGTGGCAAAACCAAACTCTTCGGCACCGAGTATTGCGGCAATTGCAACGTCTCGCCCACTCATCAACTTACCATCAGCCTCTATAACAACACGTGAGCGCAGACCATTTTGTATAAGAGTTTGGTGTGTTTCGGCAACTCCCAGCTCCCAAGGAAGTCCCGCATCTAAAATCGAACTAAGCGGGGCAGCACCCGTGCCACCGTCGTATCCCGAAATGAGAATAACCGAAGCGCCAGCTTTTGCAACACCGGCGGCAATTGTTCCTACACCGGCTTCGGAAACTAATTTTACCGATATTCTTGCCGAACGGTTGGCGTTTTTAAGGTCGTAAATCAGTTGTGCCAAATCCTCGATGGAGTAGATGTCATGGTGAGGGGGAGGGGAGATAAGCGACACACCGGGGGTGGAGTGTCGGGTTTTGGCTATCCATGGGTACACCTTTGCACCGGGAAGATGACCGCCTTCACCGGGTTTTGCGCCCTGCGCCATCTTTATTTGAATTTCTTTTGCCGACAACAGATATTCAGATGTAACACCAAAGCGACCGGATGCAACCTGCTTAATTGCACTGTTCTTTCCTGTTTTAAGACGCTCCGGCTCTTCTCCGCCCTCGCCGGAATTTGATTTACCGCCAAGTCTGTTCATTGCAATTGCCATGCATTCGTGCGCTTCTTTAGAAATTGAACCATACGACATTGCGCCGGTTTTAAAACGTTTAACTATCTCATCTGCCGATTCAACTTCATCTATAGATATCGAGGTTGCTTCGTTAAAGTTAAAAGCAAGTAGCCCTCTGAGAGTGTGAGGTTTATGTTCATCGTCCACCATAGCGGTGTACTCTTTAAAGCGGGTGTAGTCTCCGCCTTGTACCGCTTGCTGCAAAGCAATTATTGTAGAAGGATTGTATAGGTGATCTTCTTTATCGTCACCGCTACGCAACCTTAAAAAACCTGTGCTGTCGAGGGTGTTGTCAACCCCAAGCCCTAATGGGTCAAATGCCGAGGAGTGTTTAAACTCAACCCCCTCTTCAATTTCACATAGACCTATTCCCTCAACACGAGAAACGGTATTGGTAAAATACTTGTCAATAACCTCTTTGTTGATACCCACAGCTTCAAATATCTGTGCCGACTGGTACGATTGTAGTACCGATATACCCATCTTTGCCGACACCTTAACAATTCCGTGAAGTACAGCATGGTTATAGTCCTGTATTGCTGTGTAGGGGTCCTTGTCGAGAACTTTTTCCTCAATAAGTTCCTCAATGCATTCATGCGCAAGGTAAGGGTTTATAGCACGTGCACCATAACCCAGAAGAGTTGAAAACTGATGAACATCACGTGGTTCTGCACTCTCCAAAACTATTGAAACTGCGGTACGCTTTTTTGTTCTTATCAGATACTGCTCCATGGCAGAAACTGCAAGAAGTGAGGGAATAGCAACATGATTTTCGTCTACACCTCTATCGGATAAAATAATAATGTTTGCACCCTTTTTATACGCTCTATCACAGCTCACGAAAAGTTGTTGAAGCGCCTGTTCAAGGGATGTGTTTTTATAGTAGCAAATCGACACGGTATCAGTTTTAAAACCTTTTCCGTTAAGATTTTTAATCTTGAATAAATCGGTTCCGCTAAGAATAGGGTTTTGAATTTCAAGAACCCTACAGTTTTCAGCACTATCGCTGAGCAGATTACCGTCTGATCCTAGGTATACAGTAGTATCGGTAACAATTTCCTCACGAAGAGAGTCTATTGGAGGGTTGGTTACCTGTGCGAACATCTGCTTAAAATATCTAAAAAGAGGCTGATGTTTTTCAGATAGTACTGCAAGAGGAATGTCCGTTCCCATCGAAGCAGTAGCCTCGATGCCGTTTTTTGCCATAGGAAGAATAACCTGCTTTACATCTTCATAGGTGTATCCGAAAACTTTGTATAGCTTCTCACGAAATTTTTTGCTGTACATAGAAACTTTTTTATTAGGAAGCTCTAAATCCTTTAGGTTTATAAGATTTCTATCCAGCCACTCGCCGTAAGGTTTGCGTTTTGCATAATTGCTTTTTAGCTCCTCGTCAGACACAACTTTTTTATTTACCGTATCAACCAGCAACATTTTGCCGGGCTGAAGGCGAGATTTTTTAACGACGTTTTCGGGGGGGATCTCCAGAACACCTACCTCGGAGGATAATATAAGCATATTGTCTTTTGTTATATAGTATCTTGATGGACGCAAACCGTTTCTGTCCAGCACCGCGCCCATAATATCCCCGTCAGAAAATAGGATGGCAGCAGGGCCATCCCACGGTTCCATCATAGTTGCGTAGTAGTGATAGAAATCCTTTTTGTTTCGGTCCATATACGGATCGTTTTTCCAGGGTTCCGGTATCGTCATCATAACGGCTAGTGGAAGGTCGACACCGTTCATATACATAAACTCAAGAGTATTATCCAACATTGCCGAGTCTGAACCTTCACTGTCGATAATTGGCAAAACTTTTACTATTTCGTCATCCATTACGTTTGAGAAAAGAGTTTCTTCTCTTGCAATCATTCGGTCGGCATTTCCTCTAATTGTGTTGATCTCACCATTGTGAAGAATAACCCTGTTAGGATGTGCCCTTTCCCAGCTTGGGTTAGTGTTGGTAGAAAATCGTGAATGTACCATAGCTATTGAGCTATTGTAGGAAGTATCTTGCAGATCGAGATAGAATGCTCGCAGCTGATTAACCAAAAACATTCCTTTATATACTATAGTACGTGATGAAAGGCTGGGGATATAGCTGTCTTTTGAACTGTGCTCAAACTCACGACGAATTATATACAACCTACGGTCAAATTCAATTCCTTGGTTAAGATTTTGGGGTCTTTTTATAAAACACTGCTCTATGCAGGGCATTTTTTCAACAGCTCTTTTTCCTAATACGCGAGGGTTAGTAGGAACAGCTCGCCAACCTAAAATTTCTACACCCTCTTTTTGAGCAATAACTTCAAACATATTTTTTGCTTGTTTCCTTTTTTGAGGATTAGAGGGCAAAAAAAACATTCCGATACCGTAATCACGCTCACCACCAATATCAAATCCCAGCTCTAGACATGAGAAAAAACTATGTGAGATTTGAGTCAAAATTCCAACGCCGTCACCCGTTTCACCGAGTGCATCCTTGCCGGCGCGATGCTCCAATTTTTCTACAATCGAAAGTGCATTTGAAACAACCTCATGACTTTTTATCCCATCAATCGATACAACAGCACCTATGCCACAGGCATCATGTTCATATCTTTTATCATAAAGCGTGTTTGTCATATTAATAACCTCCAAAAAAAATAAAAGTCAGAACACAATACATGCATTTCAAAAATGCACTGCGTTCATGACTCCATTGTCAATCGATATTTACTATAGCATTATAACACAGATATTAACAATTTACAATACTTTTTATTATTTTTTCAAAAATAAATTGTTGATGTAAAATTTAAGATTTATTATTTCGCAAAATTTCATTTTGCAAACAATGAAATATTATAGTATTTGCGTTTTTCCAAAGTTTGCGCTGTTTCTCATTATGGCAATGTCTATAAAATTTACTTTATTATCCTTGTTTATATCTGCAACATGGCCTGTGGGTACGGATGAATTATATGTTCCATCTGAAATAATAATCATTATATCGGTAGCGTTAATTATTCTGTCATTATTAATATCACCGGCTATCGGAGGCTTTTTTACAGTAATTGCTTGGGTTATGCTAATATTACTGTTGTTTGCCATGATCGTAACGAAAGTGTCTTCAAGTGTAAGATCATTTGCATCTATTACACTATAATCTGTAAAATTTTCGTTTGTAGTATTATTGCTATATATAGCACGAACGATCATACCTTCAGAATTGAAATGTTCACCTTTTATGTACTCGGTTTTATCGGGTGCTTTTGTTATTTCAAGTGATGAAATAACGGCGTTGGAATTTGTTTCATATATTTTAGAAAAATCTTTTACCATCTGCTCATACATGGCCTGGTGTCCGAGTAAGTTAGGGTGAATATTATCATATTTATGTGTATTGTATTGCTCGGGAGTGACGGCTATTTCAAGATCAAGCACATATGCATCAAATGCATTTGCAACATCTCTTATTCCTTGATTATACGTCAGTAGTGTATCCCCAAATAGATTTTTGTCGGGAAATTGCGTTGTAGGGTCAGACAATATATCAGAAAAAGACTGTAGTGTTATACACCAAATATCGGCATTGGGATATTCTGCTGTTAGTCGTTTCAATAACACAGCATAGGCCATCTTAAATGTAGTGGGATGACTTGTTGCATTAAGAGCCGCAATGTCACCATCCCACTCGCCTAAAGGCGCAAGGTCAAAGTCGTTACCTGACCCGGAGACGAGAATAATATCAGGGTCAACCCTGTTGTTGCTTGTATCATAGTCCCAAAGACCTAAAATCCTGTTCTGGCTTTCAGTACCACCTAAAAAAGTTATATTTTGATCAAGACTCGAGGTGTAGTTAATAGTAACTCCGGTTCCGCCGATGGAGTTGTTAACGTATAACTCCATATTATTTTCTTCAATAAATTTTCCATAAAACATTTGATTTATAGAGGTAATGCCGCTACGCTCATTCGGATATGTGCCAACATAAGACTGAAATCTGGTGGTGTGACTGGTGCTTTGAGTGCCGTTAGAGGCTGTTCCTTTGAAGGAAGTAAGTGAATCTCCTAAAATAGAAACTTTTTTTCCTGCTAAACCGGGAAAAGTTACGTTTTGATTTTCTTGCGCGTTTACATCATTTGATGTTGGCATAATGCATAAGACAATAGCCATAACCAAGATGAAACCAATAGCTCGTTTAATTGATTTATTTAAAGGTGCAACCATATATTAACACTCCGTTTATTATTATGTTATATTTAAAGTAATCATAGATAATTATACATAATTAAATACAATAGTCAAGTAATTAGCTGATAACTCCGTCGCTAACCATGCATACACCTGTAGTTTTTTTCATTATGGATTTGATTGCTTCTACCTTGTCTTCCGGCAAAAGTGACGAGAACACATTTTTCTCAATTAACTTCCTCCCTAAATTTTTGCAAGCCTAAATAGATTGAGTTATACGAGGTTTGTAACTATCCTACTGCTTGCTGTTTAATAAGTTCTACGGTAACACCGTCAACCTCGTTAAGCATATATGCATTTACGGTTAAGGTATAATCATCCCCGTATTTTTCTGCACTATAAAAACCCTCATATCCGTCCATTATTATGTTAAAGCCGATGATCTCCAGTAGTTTAACATATTCCGGCAACAATTCGTAATAATCGCCTAAATAGGTAACACTGTATATGTCGGATTGAGTTTCACTCATTTCAAACAAATCAGGGGCTGTAGGTAGCATATTATCACTTGTTAATGCAAGGAAATCCGGAACTTCAATGTGTGCCCACTCTTCATTAACATAATATAAATCATACATTAGTAAATAGTTGTCGCTATCAATTTTTAAAGTCCCATTTTCCTCAGCAAATTTCACCCTTGTTTTACCATCGGGATTGCCTAAAAAGAGAGTGTCGATTATAAGCGTATTGTTTTGCATGGCTGAATAATCTATCGTATCAAAATCAACACTGTATGCACCATAGCCCATGCCGCCTCTAACAAGATAAAGCTCGCCGTTAAACTCTAAAAAATTGTGGTCGATGGATGGCTGTATATTATCTATATATTTCTGTGTGAAGTAAAGGCTGAGATGCTCGTTTATTTCGGCCTTGCTGTTAAAATTATAAACAGGCATATAAGCTGCATAGGAAGGGTCAGCAAAATAACCGCTCGGATCGTCTTCGTTTTGGCCGATTAACATAGTAGGAGGATCGTAGTTGTTATAAGACTCTTCGCTTTCGTAAACGGCTTTTTTAATCATGTCCTGCGTATCGTAATATTCGGCACTAAACTCATCGCTGTAAATATCGTTTAATGCGTAAATACAGTTCTCGATTGATACAGAAGATGTTTCATTAGCGCTCTGAGAATCGCCGATAAACAGCGACCACTCATCGAGAGCCACATCATACTTATAAACTTGTGACTCCAAAGATACGGCAAGCCATTCTTCGGTGGTAAAACGCTCATCGGTATTTGTGCCTATTTGAAAAACAGCACAAATTTCGCCGAAAATCTCCTCGTCGTCGGCTCTCATTAATGCTCTACCCTCAAAATAATCAACTCCGAGAGTATCTATTAATATTTTTTCATAGTCAGGTTCATAAGTAGAATTGACCTCTTCGCTGCTATCTACCGTTATATTTTCGGCAAACTGCGAGAGTGCGGAGTTAATGCCGTTAGTGTCCGCTTCTTGTGCACAACCGCTAAACATTAAACATACGGATGACAATATGATAAGCAATAATCTTTTCATAAATCCCTTCTATATACTATGTTAAATTATATCCAATTTATTTGAAAAATGATAAAAATTGCCGAGCAGAAACTTTGATTATTCAAATTGCTTTGAGACAATATATTGTCGTCAAGCTTCTGCCTTGATAATCAAAGTTTCTGCTCGGCAAAATGTGTTGGTTATTACGTTAATATATGTGTTTTATTCATAATCAATATTGTTGATCGACATGGATTTGTAGGTAAACTCACCACCGTCATCATCTTCATCAAAGGTTATGTTTAGCAAAGAGGTTTCGGACTCTACCGAAATCCATTGGTAGGACACAAAGGTATCCCCCTGATTTGTTATATTTCCTTCAACTCCGTTAAAATATTGGGATAAAACATCTGCGTAGGTAAGCGAGAATTTTTCATCAATGCTAAGTGCCTGAATTGCTAAATACACATCCCTCAACTCGTTCATGGTAAGGCTTGGTGCATTAGTCTCCGGTTCAGGGCTTGGCTCGGCCTCGGTTGAGCCATCGTCAGCACTTTCGCTCGAATCGGTTGTACCGGCGTCTGTGCTATCGGTTGAGTCGGAGGCATTGCTATCTGCTACCATGGCAAGTTGAAAGTCGATAACAAAACTCTCACCGTTATAGTCGTAATTGTAGGTGGAACCAAGAATTCCGTTTGTTATGTTGGGGGTATACCAGGTGTTGTCCTCTTCTTTTAATGTTGCACCACCGTAAAGCCAAGCATGTTCATCTACGATGGGGAAGAAGGAATAGTCGTGCAGTTCTATGTTAAAGGACATAAAGTCGATGTGTTCTTCATTGTCTACATATCCATTGAGATAAAGCTCGAAAAAGTCACCGATTTCATCGGAACCGATATAGCCCCACGCCTCATACTCACCCGAGATATCGTCATCGCCAACGTAGTCGCTAATCGTAACAATACCATACCATACGGAAGGGTTGGAGAGTGTCTCTACCGGCACTGTTTGCTCTGCGCCGTAACCGGGAGCAACAAAACCTGTTGCGTTTATTCCGCCATCCGAAGCATCGTCCCAAATAGAACTATTTTCGGCGGTGAACACAAACACTATTTCATATCCTTCGTTTTCGCCTGATGCAACGATACTTTCACCGTCTATCACATAGTCCATAACAATGCCCTGTAAAACCATTGTTTTTGCTGATGTGTCAAGTTCAACCGGTGTTGTACCACCATAAGCGGTAAGCTGTGCTTCATCACCAGTAATCTCAAGCGTCATTTCAATTTCTGCTTGCTGTATGGCATCATAGTTCATGACTGCACCTGCTGTTGTCATGCTTGAAAGCATATACTTTCCTGTTAAATCATTTTCATTTATAGCAACTCCTGCGCCGTTTGTGCCCTGTGTATCTCCCGAGCTTTCGGGTGTCATGCCATCCTTAACAAAACTGATATCAAGCCCCATGTTAAGCATATTGATAATTGTAATAACATTGCCCTCAATCGTGCCGAGGAATTCATCGCTTCCGTCAATTAAGGTGAAGGTAGTGCCCTCTATCTCATAGTCGGCATTATAGTTGTCGCCATCTAAAGAAAGCGTGCATTTATTACCTGATTTTAACTCTAAACTTATACCGTCGGCGTAAAGGTCGGTGGGGCTCATTGTTATGCCCATCATGGTTATCTCGTCTGCCGTCCAAACTCCGATATTCGGATCGTCAGATCCACCACCCGAAATAGCATTCACTATTAACACAATAACAAGAATTATAACAGCTAATGCCGCTACACCGATTCCGATAAAAACAAGCATTTTATTGTTGATATTAAGCTTAGTTGCTGATTTTGCACCGCTATGATGAGGCGGTTGTGGTTGAAATGGCTGTTGTGGTTGCATCGGTTGCTGTGGTTGATATTGTTGTTGCATCGGTTGCTGTGGTTGATATTGTTGTTGCATAGGCTGTTGCTGTTGATATTGCCCCTGCTGTTGCTGAATAGGTTGCTGTGCTTGAGTTTGCGAAGGAGGTGGTGGTGCAAAGCCGCCCTGTGAAGGCGGTGGTGGTGCAAAACCGCCCTGCGAAGGAGGTGGTGGTGCAAAGCCTCCCTGCGAAGGCTGTTGTGGTGCAAAGCCGCCCTGTGAAGGCGGTTGTGGTGTAAAACTGTCCTGCGAAGGTGGCGGTGCGAAGC
>CAYJDA010000011.1:24415-29256 GCA_964368815.1 uncultured Oscillospiraceae bacterium | reverse complement strand
CCCTGTGAAGGCGGTTGTGGTGTAAAACTGTCCTGCGAAGGTGGCGGTGCGAAGCCGCCCTGTGTTGTCTGTTGATTGACTACCGACGAGGGAGTTTCAATTGTAGGGGTGGGCGTAACTGATGGTTCAACTTTTGCACCGCAGTTATCACAAAACTTTGATGAAGGGGCCATTTCAAGCCCACATTTACTACACTTAGCCATAAATACTCTCCTTATTATATTGTTATTGGAAAAAATAATTACAAACTGGAAACCATATCTACCAGATAGTTAAGCCCTGAGGAGCTGTATAAAAACATATCTATTTCATCATTTTTAAATGCCGAATTGGCAACCGAAGCTGATTTTGGAAAACTTTCTTCGTCCACAATTAGAACTGTTTTGCAGGTGGGAACGGCTTCTTTAATTTTCTCGACTCTCGTTAGCCAATCATCTAAAGTAAGTGGAAAATAGTCTCTAAGCTCGGCCAACAACACATCAGCATTGTTGCTTCTGCAAACCGATAAGCAGCTTTCAATACCTGGAATAATCTCTATATTAATTTTGGGGTTTCTTTCGACAATAGCATGGGTTATTCCCGATGATAATAGTTTATTTTGAATATAAACAGCTATTGTTTTCAATATACTACCTCCTTTTTACTCTACTCCAAAATGTTCACTCACCGCAGAAAACAAGAATGTTTTTTTCATAACCAAACTTCCGTAATTCTTGAAAAGAGTATACCAGAATAACAAAAACAAAACATCGTGTTTTTCCGCTGATTTTATATTTATTGCATATAATAAATAATAAACTCTTAAACACATTTACTATAGCAGTGCTCAAATTATTAAAAATGTATCAATACACGACAGTATGAAACATTTTTTGCCTATTTAATAATCATCGTCTTCGCCTGATATAATAAATTTTTTGGATGCCACATCGGCAACAAGTTTTAGCAGGTTGCTATACCCAGTTTTATTTTTTATGTTACTAAGGTGTGTGTCCAGCGTTCTGCTTTTTATATTAAGCTTCTCACAAACCTCTTCGTTAGAGTGTCCGTTTACCTTTGCTTGCAATATATCAAGTTCTCTTGCTGTGAAATCGGAAATATTTGCAACACCTATCTTAATAACCGGTTGTTCTTCAGGGTAGTATATTTTACCCTCCATTACGCAGTCCATAACTAACAGCAGGTCCATGTCGGCATGGTCTTTATACCAAAAACCCTCGCACCCTGCTTCTTTAGCCTCATGAATATATTTTTTTTGTAACACAAAAGTTAAGATGATTATTTTTATTTTAGGATAGAGTTTTTTTACTTTAGCGGCAACCTTAATTCCGGTTTCTTTGCCTAAGGTATGTATATCCATAAGTATTAAATCGACCTGCTCATACCTTAATTCATCAACCACTTTATCTGCATCAAAAAAAGCTTTTGTTATTTTATATTTTCCCTCGCTTCGCATAATAGCATACTGCATAAGTGCATGCGAGCTACTCTGATCATCTACTATCATCACGTTATACACTTAATTTCCCTCCTTATAGTAGTTTAACCGACATGGTAACGCCGTCGTCACAAAACAAATTCATTTCACCGCCTGTTTGCTCGATTCGCCATCTTAACCCTGAGAGACCGCTGCCTTCTTTAATTTCAACAAGCATATTTTTGGTCTTGTTATATATAGTGAATTCAACCATACTGGTTGTGTTGGTTATATTCACAATAATTTTACGAGCCTCTGCATGCCTATAAGCATTTTTAAGCATTTCGTTGATGCATAAAAGGACTGTCAACTTATTGTGCTCATCTTTAGGAAGATCACCTGTTAAAATCAGTTCACATCCAAGTTTTTCTGCGAAAAGCAAAACCTGCTCTAACGTTAAACAATGATTTTCGTTACTCGACAACTCGGTGATAATTGTGCTTAAATCTTTCCAATAATCAATTAATGTTTTTACTTCATCAATATTATCAGAGTCTCTTAAAGTCTTTTTTGTTAAGGTTAAAAGATTTCCAAAATTATCGTGAAAGTTAATTTTCATATTTAAGGCAACCCCATTTTCGACGTTATCCTCAATAATATATGTAAGCTGTTTTAGCCTTTCCTGTTGATATGTCAGTTTCTCATTCGCATTTCGGGTGGATTCACTTATATTGTAAAGCTGTGTAACATCTGTTGCCTTGAACTCGTAATATTCATCATTGTTGTATATACATAAATTTTTAGAAAACTGCCATACATTGCCGTCGGACAAAACAAAAGCAGGCTCAGTACCTTTTATAACACAATGCTTACCTACTTGTAAACTCTTTATATCCTGCCAAAAAGTTTCTGCGTTTAACAGCGGTTTACCGGTAAGTTCTTTACATAAATTGTGAATGATATGGTTTGATAATAACAACCCTACATCATTTTTCATAAACGCAATACCTGTGGGTAGGTTTTCAAGTGCTTCTTTTACAGAAAAGGAGTTAATTATATTTTTGTTGTTTTTATATAGGGTAAATATTGAAAATATAGCATAAAAGATAAAAAGTAGACATAGAACAATATGTACATAGTAAGGTACGCTATTAATAACGCTAAATGTGTGTGTAAGAGAGATATCATATTTTATTCTGCCTATTTTATTTAGGTGTAAAAGTATGGAGAAATTAATAATACTTGCTGCTAATAAAAAACTAAGCAAAATCATTCGAGCTCTTTTGTTTTTTTCAACCATATAGGCAATAAGCGCTATTAACAATAATATAAAGCCAAATATGCTCAGCACAAGTATATATGCTTTAGCATTATCACTTAATGATAAAAACGTCAAAATTGCTCCTCCTTTCAAAGGTTGATAGCTAAGTTTTAATATAATTATTTTGGAATACTTAGTGAAATATGGTAGCTGTCGGTTTCTGTCAAAATTTTAATGTTGCCCTTTTTAATGTCAAGCATATCAAGTGTTAAGTCGTTGTAGCACAAATGTATGTCTCCTGAGATTTGAACTGCAAAAACTATGTTATCTTCATAAAAATTGTATGTAACATAAACAGTGTCAAATTTATATTTCGTAACCTCTATAATGTTTTGGTATAAATCTAAGCTTGCCATGGCAGCATCTAAGCTGATACAGCAGTTATCAATAATATTTATTGCACATGTTATTTCATACATTTTGAGTAGTTGAAAAGACTCTAAAAAGCAATATCGCATATCTTCGCCGTATATGCTCTTTTCTGTTTGCTGTGTTAAAATTAAATCAACTTTTCGCTTTATATATGTTGAGGTCATGCTTGTTTCAAATAACAAACGTTTTAATTCATCTTCATGCGTTTTTCCAATATGCTCTAATTCTGATTTTATTTTCTCGCTTAAAGGCAAAATTTTCTTTAGCATAATGCTGTGTAAATCATTTAATTTCCGTAGCCTTGCACTCTCACTTTTTTGCTCGTTTTCAAGAGTTAAAAGATCAACCTCCTTATATAATTTGTCGTTTAACTCTGCTAATTTTTTAATCATACTTTTAATCTGCGAAACATCGCTGCTCCATACAACATAGCCACCCTTAATTGGTGATAGGTGTAAAAGTGTATTCGCATTACTCGAAATTGTTGTATCTGTTTTTAGTATTTCAAGATCAGATTTTGCAATTGGTGATGCATTTTCAGATATATAAACAACTTCATCCTTGTTGTTTATGATCTGTGCACTTATATCTGCCATTGCAAAGCATTCGCTGTGTCCAACATTTGAGTGAATAAGTCCGGTTCTTATAAAAGACTCAAGAAGTGCAATCGCCATAGTGCAACCAAAAACTGTTAGGTCAAGTAAATGTCCTATGCCATAAACAGGTGTTATGATGTATAAAATGCAATAAATAATAGTCAATATTATTAATAAAGCCGGCACTAATGCCTTTTTCCCGGTCTCTTTTGAATGGCTGAATTTTCGAATAATTATAAATGAGGATAAAAGTACCATAATTAAAATAAAGAAAAGTGCACTATAGTAAACAGGACCATGACTGTAATCCTGTCCATATGCATGTACGGTTTCATCAATGTTAAAAGCAAGTCCGTGGATATCGTTTGTAAGCACTGCTATTATTATTAATATTGCGGGTATATAGAGCAGATTCCATTTTTTAGACGGTCGATAGTCTTCACTCTCACCTACATGTAGCGATATAAATAGAAAAAACAAGCTTAACATAATCATTGGTATATAATACATATACCATAAAATTCGATCTTCTAAAATAACAAATTCAAACGCTGCCCATTTTATTGTGCGGGTTGTTATCCAAAAAATTATATTAGCGCCTATAAGTACCAGATAATTGCGAACATGACTTTGCATTATTCGTCTGCAAACACTAATTATCCAATATGTGTAAAGACCTATGTATATGGAGATTGACACCGTGAAGGTCACGCTACTTAAAAATAAATTACGAGAAGGAAATATAAAGAATGAGTTGTCTAGAGCTATTGCGAGAAATAATAATCCCGCAAAAAAAATAATACGAAGCCATTTTTTTTGTATTAACTTTTTTACCACAATCTTTATTCCTTTCAAGCATTTTCATAAAGACAATATTGTCGATTATGTTATTAAACAATTTGTTGCTGTATGCTTGTCGACTTTTAACTTAATAAGGATATTATACAAATATTTTTATGTAATTACAACCTTACAATTTATTTTAGATAAAAATAATAATTTCATGAAAACGACGAGAAAACAAAATTAAATACGCAAAATTAGGAAGAAAATTTTACATTTTTCCTGTATAATAAAAATAAATCAGTTAATGAGGTGCTAAAAACATGTATGCAAGAGCAACTGAAATAAGAAA
>CAYJDA010000011.1:0-24405 GCA_964368815.1 uncultured Oscillospiraceae bacterium | reverse complement strand
CGAATACCACAGATACGAAAAATAGCTAAAAGAATTGTTAAAGAAAATCCTATTGATTTTCTTGACAAAGCTGACGATATATATTTTGAAGAAACAATGCTAAGAGCACTTATTATCGGCAACATGAACGAAGACATCGAAGAAACTCTCGAGCAGATAGCATTATTTGTTCCCAAAATAACAAATTGGTCGCTTTGCGATAGTTTTTGTAACGAACTTAAAATTACAAGGCTACATAAAGAACGGGTTTGGAAATTTTTGCAACCATACCACCAGTCAAGTATCGCATATGAAATACGATTTGCTGTTGTTATGTTTTTATTTCACTTCATCGAAGAGCAGTATTTTGACGATGTACTATTTATCTGTGATGTTATAACCCATGAAGATTATTATGTTAAAATGGCAGTTGCATGGTGTTTGCAGGTATGTTTTGTAAATTATCCCACCGAAACAATGGCGTATCTCAAATGTAACAATTTAGATGATTTTACCTTTAACAAAGCTTTGCAAAAAATCAGAGAGTCACTAAAAGTAGACAAAGCAACTAAAGAAATAATTAAATCTATGAAGAGAAAGTAGGCGCATTATGGATAATAAATTTAATATGACTTTCGATGAACTGTTTAACGCTGTAATTTCAAATGATGAAAGTTATGATACTGTATTTATTTATGCAGTGAAATCAACAGGCATTTATTGTAGACCGTCCTGTAAGTCCAAGGCACCGAAAGTGGAAAATATAGAATTTTACGAAACAGCAGATGAGGCGATTAAAGCAGGCTACAGACCTTGCAAGCGTTGCAGGAGTGATTTGCTTGAATATAAGCCGATGAAAGACATTGCCGAAAAATTAAAAAATCTCATTGATGAGATGTTTGCAGAGGTGGAAAAATTAAATTTTGAATATGGCAAGCTGGGGCTTTCACGCAAACGCATGGTAGAAGTGTTCAAAGAAGAGTATGGATTAACGCCAAGCGGATATGTAAATGATTTAAGGTATAAAGAAGCATGTCGGCTTTTAGAGCAGACTGATAACGAGGTAATAGATATTGCTTATTCCGTAGGTTTTAGTAGTTTGTCAACATTTTACAAATTTTTTAAAGAAAGGGCAAATATATCTCCGGCCGCTTATAGGAAAGGAAAAAGATTATGAATTATTTTGCAATTTACGAAACAAAATTTGGGTACTTCAAAATGGGATATTCAGATGGAGTCATTACTTTTTTTAAGAAAATATTTGATGAGGTTGTAACCGATTTTGGCACTAAAACCGAGCTTACAGATAAAGCGTATAACGAACTTTTAGAATATTTTGACGGTAAAAGAAAAAAGTTTGATATTCCCTACAAATTAAACGGTACAGAATTTCAAAAGAAAGTATGGTCAGCCCTTTGCGATATTCCTTATGGCGAAACAAGAAGCTATAAGGATATAGCGATAGCCGTCGGCAACGAAAAAGCCAGCCGTGCTATTGGTATGGCAAATAATAAAAATCCTATAACGGTAATTGTGCCTTGTCATAGGGTTATCGGTGCAAGCGGAAACCTTATAGGATACGCAGGCGGACTTACCATGAAAGAATTTTTACTTAAAATGGAGAGTGCAAACAAGTAGGTAAACGTTTAAATAAAAATGCACTTTCAGAAGTTTTACTCAGTAAAAAATACAAGGTAAATATTTATAATTTATATCCGTAGTAAAGTTCTTATTTTAAATATGTGTATAACACTGTTTTTTTACCTGAAATGCTTTACTTGTTAGGCAATATAAGGTATAATAAAAGTATCATTACAAAATACTTTTATACACAGTATTCGCAACTGCAATAAAAATTATTGCTTACATGAGAACTAATAACTAAGGAGCGGAAATTATAATGAAAAAGCTATTTACATTTTTACTATACATGACGCTTGTGATTGCTACACTTGCATCATGCACACAGGACAGTAACTCATTAGAAGTTAGCTCTGCCCCTGTGTCGGCTGTAGAAGAATCCTCTTCAGAAACACCTGTTTCGACGAATATAACCTCTGAGGTTCCTCTCGATACTCTCATGGTAGGTAGCGGGGAGATGCTCGGTGATTTTATTTCGGGCTTCGGCACCAACTCATACGACGTTGCCATTCAAAATATGACCGGTGGGTACATGGGTACATATGCTGTTACACCGAATGGTGAAATAGTTCTTAATGAGACGGTTGTTGCCGACATTTCATCAAATCTTGATGAAAATGGAAATAAAAGCTATATCTTCACACTTCATGATGATCTGCTATGGAACAACGGAGATGCAATGACGGCCAAAGACTTTGTTGCATCGGTATTGTGGTATTCATCTCCACAATGGGCTGAGGTTGGGGGTTCGAACACCTCCTACTCTGCACTGCTTGGTTATAGTGAATACTCCTCAGGAACTACCGATGTTTTCTCCGGCGTTAATTTGATTGATGAACTCACCTTTTCTATAACTGTCTCCGGCGAGGAGCTTCCTTACTATTGGGAAAATGTTAATGCCATGGTTGGCCAGATACATTCCGGTACTTATATCCCAACAGCTGAAATTTTACCTTCGCAAGAGGGATCATCATTTTCTTTCTCGGAGGGAGATCTGCTTGCCGAGTGTACTCGTATTGCTTCAACGGAACGTTATACGCCAACAGTTACCTGTGGCCCCTACAACTTTGTCTCCTTTGAAAACCAGACTGTAACACTTGAGCGCAACCAATATTTTAAAGGCGACTACAATGGAAATACGCCCAGTCTTGAATATGTAATACAAAAAGCAATACCGCTTGAAACAAGTGTTGAGTGGGTGATAAACGGTCAGGTTGATATAGTGTCGGGCATTGTTGAAGGCGAGAAAATTGAAGCTGCTAAGGCCTCTGAGTCCACCGTAATGCAATCCTATCTCCGTTCAGGTTACGGATATCTTGCAATGATGTGCGACTATGGCGTTACCTCAGACTCCAATGTTCGATGGGCCCTTGCCAGTTTAATTGACCGTTCTGCGGTTGTTGATTATGTGTTGGGTGGATATGGTGGAACCGTAGATTCCGAATACGGCATAGGTCAATGGATGTATCAGGAAACTGCTGCAGAGTTACAGGAAACATTAAAACCTATATCATTTAACATCGAGACGGCAAACGAGTATCTTGATAATACGCAGTGGAAATACGAACAGGATGGGTCAACCCCCTTTGATTCGTCAAAAGCTATGGAGGATGGCTCCTATCTACGTTATAATGAGCAGGGTGAAAAATTAGTTGTAAATCATCTCGGTGCAACTGATAACGTACTTACCGATATTATTGAAATTCAGTATGTAGCAAACGCACCGCTTGCCGGAATGGAGTTTAATGTTGAAAAAGTAGACTATTCTTCTATGCTTACCACCTACTACGCAAACTATGAGACTCCGGAAAATGAGAGAATATACAGCACATTTAACCTTGCAACAAACTTTAGTGTTATTTTCGACCGATACACCATCTGGCATTCCGATTTTATTGGAACACAACAAAACAGAGCTCAACTTAGCGATGAAGAATTAGACGAGTTAATTATTGCTATGCGACAAAGCGACCCCGACGATGCCGATGGATATCTCGAAACATGGTTTGATTATCAAGTGCGTTGGAATGAATTGCTACCTACCGTTCCGCTGTATTCTAATGAGTACTTTGATATTGCACACATCTATGTGGATAACCTTAACACTACACCCTATGCTTCATATGATGATATTATCTGTGAGATTTCCAAAAGCGAAAAACAATAGGAATATGTCGTGATACGGTATATCATAAAAAGAATAATTATACTAATACCTGTTGTTTTTTTAGTGTCGGTTTTAATTTTTTCCGTCACCAAAATTATGCCGGGAGACCCTGTGAGCTTGATGTTGCCTCCAGACCTAACCGAGGAGCAATATAAGATAGCTTATGATGCAATGTATAAAAATTTGGGTTATGATAAGGATATTGTAACCCAATATGTTGTTTGGATAAAAGGCATTTTTTATGGGGAATTTGGCTATTCGAATATCTATAATCGCCCTGTTTCACAGGTGATAGGGGAACCACTTAAAAACACATTAATTCTTAATCTCGGTGTAAATTTTTTGTATCTTTTTATTGCAATACCGGTTGGCATTAGATGTGCAACAAAACGCATGTCGCTATTCGATAATGCATGGCAGTTTTTTTCAATGGTTACCTACTCTACACCAACCTTTTTTCTTGCAATTTTTTTAATATATACATTTGCCGTAAATCTTAGGTGGTTACCGATGGGTGGTATGCCGAACGGAGTTGGCATTGAGGGAATCGATCTAATTGTGGAATGGCTACGTATCCTTGCATTACCAACCATCACCATGACAATAGTAAGCCTTGCTGGCGCTATACGGTATGTTCGAAACGCCATGATAGATGCACTTAGCCATGATTACATAAGAACTGCACGAGCAAAGGGTCTTGCAGAAAAGGTTGTCATCTATTCTCATGCATTTAGAAATGCACTTATTCCGGTTTCTTTTATTATCATCGGAACACTTTTTTCGCTCTTTGCAGGCTCTGCCATTATCGAAAGTATTTTTCAGTATAACGGTGTTGGAAGTTTAATTATCGACGCTGTTCAAAATCGAGATAACCAGCTAATAATAACCCTTAATTTATTTTACGCGGTAATAAGCTTAGTTTCGGTATTGGTTGCTGATATAGTATATGCTCTCGTTGATCCACGAATTAAATTAAACTAACCGGGGTAACATATGCCGGATAAGCATTGCAATAAAAAAACAAACAACAAAATTTTTCAATCTATTGGCAGGCTTGCCAATAGATTTATTATGGGCGATAGAGCCAATAAAATTACATTAGATGATTTATCACTCAAAACACCACTACAAACTGTTCTTGCTAAGTTTTTTAAAAACAAAATGGCCATTATTGGTGTTATAGCGTTCTTATTCGTTTTTCTCCTATCGTTTATTGGATCTATTCTATATCCTCTCGAAGAGACTTATACAGAACTGACTCATGCAAACCTCAGGCCGGGCGCAAACTACCTTGATTTTCCAAATGACTTACCTTTGGATGACATTAAAAAAATATCTTCCGGAATATCTTTCAGTGCAGCTATAACCAATGATGGCAAATTTTATCTTTGGGGAACCGAGGCGAACAAGGAACAACAAAACGTTTCCGGATATATTTTCGATATTCCGCAAGGTGTTAAAGAAAACAAGATTGTTGATATAGCTTGTGGCGGTAATCATATTTTTGCCATTGATGAAAATAATAATTTTTATGCATGGGGATATAATGGGAATGATCAGCTTGAAGTTCCGGATAATGTTAAAAGGGCACTTGAGGATACTTCTTTATCAGTAGTTCAAATTGAGGCAATGTCTAACTGGACAGCATTACTCAGCAGTGATGGAAATGTTCATATATGGGGAAGCACACAAGCAAAAACAACCTTGCTTATTTCATCACGTCTAAACGGCCGCATTAGACAAATTGCTGCGGGTGACAACAACATGGTTTTGCTGTTAGACGACGGAACACTGCAGGTAATAGGGGATAGAGGAACCGAATTTTTTTTGCAAGTGCCGGCTGAGTTAACCGATGGTAGTGTAACCGTTATCGATATTGCAGCCACAAATCGTAATGTAGCGGCAATTGATGACAATGGAAATATATACTGTTGGGGAAGTTCGCAGGATGCATTGACAAGCCTTCCTCCAATTACCGAAAAAATTACAGACGTAGACGCAGGCTACCGAAACTTTATTGCACTGAGCGAAGATGGTAATATTATTACTTGGGGAAACAATAACTACAACCAGGTAAATGTACCTCAAGTTAACAATAAAACTGAATATATTTTTGCTGATTACTACCAGTTTTATGCCGGCGGTGAAGGCGATCTTATCGGATGGGGGAACGAAGGGTTTTTATTTGGTACCGACCAATTTGGAAGGGATATTTTTACACGTATACTGCACGGAGGTAGAATATCACTTACCGTTGGTGCGGTGGCGGTGCTTATTTCTGTTTCAATAGCGTTATTTGTAGGTCTTGTTGCCGGCTATTTTGGCGGCTGGGTCGACCATGCTTTAATGAGGATAACCGATGTATTTTCTGCAATTCCCTTTTATCCTATTGCAATAACTTTATCATATGCCCTTGGTGATTCGTTAGACCAGTCGCAAAAACTTTATCTTATTATGATAATTTTAGGACTTTTGGGATGGATGTCGCTTGCTCGATTAATTCGTGCACAGATGCTTTTAGAACGTGAAAAAGACTTTGTTGTTGCGGCACGTGCATTGGGTTTACGTAATAATACAATTATGTGGCGACATATTTTGCCAAATATATTTAACCTTGTAATAGTAAACATTACGCTCAGCTACGCATCGTCACTTCTTTTTGAGGCGGCGCTTTCATTTATAGGGTTCGGCGTAGCTGAGCCTACTCCGTCCTGGGGAAACATGTTGAGTTCTTCACAGGAAATTGCAGTTATTGAGTTCTACTGGTGGCGTTGGCTTATTCCGGCCTTATTTGTTATTGTAGCGGCACTATCGGTAAACTTGATAGGCGATGCACTACGGGAAGCTATGGACCCACGTTCGGACGAATAAATTAATAATCGACACTAACCTATCATAAAAATGAAAGGAATGGATGCAAAATTGAACTTGCTTGAAATAAAAAACCTTCACTGTTATTTCACTACCAAACAGGGGGTAATTAAAGCAGTGAACGGAGTTTCACTTAAGGTTGAGCAGGGAAGAACCCTCGGCATCATCGGCGAATCCGGCTCGGGAAAAAGTCAAACAGCCATGAGTGTTTTAAAACTGTTTGAAAAAAACCAACGCATTCACAACGGAGAAATTATTTTTGACGGTGTAGTGTTATCAAACCTGGACGAAAAGCAGATGCGATCTGTTAGAGGAAACTCCATCTCCATGATTTTTCAAGACCCCATGACAAGCCTAAACCCTGTTTTTACAGTAGAACGTCAGATAGTAGAAGTGTTGATACTTCATCGCAAAATGAAAAAAAGTGAGGCTAATAAAACAGCCGAACAGCTTCTTGCGTCGGTGAAAATTCCAAACCCCAAATCAATGCTTAAACGTTATCCACACGAGCTGTCCGGAGGTATGCGGCAACGTGTTATGATAGCAATTGCTCTTGCTTGTGAGCCTAAACTACTTATTGCGGACGAGCCGACAACTGCATTAGATGTAACTATTCAGGCGCAAATATTGTTGCTGATGAATGAACTTAAAAAAGAGTTTTCTACCTCAATTATGTTTATAACCCATGATCTTGGGGTAATTAATCTAATGGCAGATGATGTTGCGGTGATGTATTGTGGTCAGGTAGTAGAGATAGCACCGGTAGATATAATATTCGACGAGGCGTCAAACTTTTCTCATCCCTACACACAGGCACTATTAAATAGCATTCCTTCTCGAGTATTAAAAAAAGAAAAAAACGGTCGCCTTAGTGCTATAGAGGGAAGTGTTCCGCATCCGCTAAAGCTTCCAAACGGATGCAAGTTCGCCCCTCGTTGCCGTTTTGCAACACAGCGATGTAATGAAGAAGAACCGAAACTTGAAACTGTTTCAAGTGCCCACGAAATACGCTGTTTTTATCCTGATAAAAGGAGCCGAAATGAACAGTAAAAACATCCTTGTTTCGCTCGATGATATTAAAATGCATTTCCCTGTTAAAAAGAGTTTTGCATTTTTTGAAAAGAAACAATTTGTTAAAGCAGTTGACGGTGTAAGCCTAGACATTTATGAAAATGAAACGCTTGGACTTGTTGGTGAATCGGGATGCGGCAAGTCCACACTTGGTCGGGTTACACTGCAACTGTATCGACAAACTTCAGGTAGTGTCTGCTTTCAAGGGAAAATGCTTAATAGTTTAAGTAAAGAGGAACTACGCAGATTGCGTCGTGAAATGCAAATTGTTTTTCAGGATCCATACTCCTCGTTAAACCCAAAAATGACGGTTGGTCAGCTCGTTAGCGAAGCATTGTTGGCACACAAAATATATAAACGTAGAGAAAAAGCGCTTGAAAGTTATACACTATCTATAATGGAAAAATGTGGGCTGCAAGATTTCATGCTTCATCGATATCCGCACCAGTTATCCGGAGGTCAGCGGCAACGTATCGGAATTGCACGTGCCCTTGCACTTAGCCCAAAGTTTTTAGTCTGTGATGAGTCGGTAGCAACACTTGATGTTTCGATACAATCTCAAATAATTAATCTACTGCTTGACATAAAGGAAAAAAACAATCTAACATATCTTTTTATATCACACGATCTCGGTACCGTTCGTTTAATCTGTGACCGTATCGCGGTAATGTATCTTGGAAGCATTGTGGAGCTTGCCGGGACAGAAACGTTGTTTGAATCTCCGCGTCATCCTTACACCTGTGCACTTTTAAACTCAATACCCAATATTGATAAAAAAAGATCCATAACACCACTTCCTGGTGATGTACCCAGTCCAATTAATCCACCGTCCGGCTGTAAATTTCATCCGAGATGCAAAAAAGCGGACGAGATGTGTAGAAACAAAGCTCCACTTTGGCAAGAGATAAATAAAGGACATTTAGTTGCTTGCCATTATCCGTCTATTGAAGGTGAGGAATAGATGAAACATCAAAACAGACTATTCTCCTTTAAGCATAACAAGAAATCAGAAAAAGAGCTTGACAAGCACTATGAAAATATCAATTTAGAAAAAGGCGACCTTGCAGCAATGCTTATTGCCGCATTATTAACCTTCGGACCGCTTATAATAGTAATTTCACTTATTTATGTAGGCATAGCTTTACTCTTCGGATTACGCATATAAAAGGATAAAAAATGAAATTTTTGCAAATCGAATACAAAAGACCCAATTTTGAAATGCATCTAAATAATTATGATTTACTTATCGATAAGTTTTCAAAAGCAGTAACTGCGGAACAACAGTTTAGAGTTTTTAAGGACATTGAAAAGCTATCCATTAATTATAGCACTCAGCATGTTTTGGTTCGTATACATACATTTCTTGGAACGGATGATAAGTTTTACCGAAATGAGTTACGCCAATTCTCACAAATTAACCCATTAATATCGGAAAAATACCATACCTTACGTGATGAAATCTTTAAAAGTCCCTTTAAGGATAATCTAGCAGAAAATATAGGGTATGTTACCATGCTTAACAACGAATTAATGAATAAGGCCTTTTGTCCCGAAATAGTTGACTATATGAAGCAGGAAGGAGAGCTTGTTATAAAATACACCGAAACAATATCAAAACTTTCGGTAGATTTTGATGGAAAAACTCTCCCGCTTTCACTATTAATCCCATACAAAGAAAGCATCGATAGAGATATAAGAAAAAAAGCAGTTGTTACCGAGGGAGAGTGTTATAACAGTGTTAAAGACAAACTCGACAACATTTTCGATGACCTGGTGAAAAATCGAACTATGCAGGCGCAAAAACTGGGACTCGAAAACTATGTTGAGTTAGGATACGCTCGTATGCGCCGCAACTGCTATAACCGAAATGATGTTAAAATTTTTAAAGAGCAGGTGTTGCACAAAATTGTTCCGATTGTAACACAGATACATAAAAAACGCTCGTCGCGACTCGGAGTTGACAGTTTGGCATACTACGACTTAAACATGCCTTTTCGTGAGGGTTCGCCAAAACCACAAATATTCGGTGAAGAACTAATAAAAGCCGGCAAAAAAATGTTTAACGAGATGTCACCGTTAACAGCAGATTTTATTGAAATGATGATCAATAACGAGTTGATGGATGTCTATCCAAAGGTAGGGAAATCGCCCGGTGGTTTTTGCACTTATCTCGAAAAATATAAGTACCCTTTCATATTTGCAAACTTTAATGATACAGCAGCAGATGTAAATGTTTTTACCCATGAAGCGGGGCATGCATATTCGAGATATATCAATTCTTTAGATGATTGTATGCATTTTAGTGAACCTTCTATGGACATAAACGAAAGCAGTTCTATGGCAATGGAGTTTTTAACATCACCATGGTATGAGTTGTTTTTTAAAGATAATTCACAGAAATATATGCTCGCACACGCTGAAGATGCACTTATTCTCATTACATATGCCTGTCAGGTTGATGAATTTCAAGAGCAGATATATGCACACCCCGAATTGTCTCCTAAACAGCGTGATGAGCTGTGGTTGGAAATTGAGTCGAAATTTCGTCCTCATATTACCGGTGAGAATATACCTTTTTATTCTGCGGGTGCAGGATGGCAACGGCAACAGCATATCTTTAAATCCCCATTTTACTATATTGATTATGCACTGTCGCAGATAGTTGCAATACAGTTTCACCTTGCCGCTATAGACGATCATGCCAAAACATTATCGCTATACAATAAATTTCTTAAAAACGTTCATAAGCTAACATATTGTGATCTTTTGGAGGAAATAGGCTTTCAGTCTCCGCTAAAACCAAGCGCCTTAGGGCCTGTTGTTAAAAAATTTGTAAAATGGATGGATAAAATAGAAATATAGTATTTGCAAAAACTATTACAATGTAATATAATTATTAAAGAAGATAATTAGAAGCTAATCTGGGTTTAGCATTTTGTTACCTTACCGATTTGTTTTACACTCACAGGAATTAATGAAAAAGTTTTTCGATATAATAATTAATAACGAACTGCAATTTACCGAGCTTGCATCAAAACAGTTTTCCGAAAAAAAAGATATCACACGTGAAAACGTAAGGGCTGTTTTGGAGAAGCGGGGTATTGTTATTCGCACAATTATTGCCGAAACAAATGAAATAATTGCAAAGTATATTACACCAAATCTAAAAAATCCTGAACAGATGTCACACAAAACCGCAATGCAGTTGCAGGAGTTTGCCGAACGGTTGTCCGGTTATAAAGAAAGTGTGGATACCGGTCTTTCGTTTGATATCAGATGTGCACTTGTAAAATATGCTTCTTCCATAGGCAATGATGAAATGTATATAAAAAATATGTTTTTTAAAGGCCTGGCCTTGTTTTACCTTGATAAAACATTGTTTAGAGAGGAAATGTCGGCAAGTTATGACTGTGTGATTGAATATAGTGATCGATATGAGCAGTTTGATAAGGAAACACGCAATCTTATTGTTAGAGCTTATGGTAATTCTTATATAAGTGTTTCGGATTTAAATATTGTTGAAACCTATCGAAGATACGATAGGGCTCGCGATTTTTGGAACAACACTGCCAAAAAGGTAGACCCCGATTTCCCGTGGGATGCCTATTTTCATAATTTACACGAAAATCTATGCTCCAACACTATAACTACTTTGCGCTCCAGCACAAGAAAAGATACAATTACTACAGAACATTTAAAACGCCTTTTTAGTTCAGCCGATCGACTTCACAAATGTTACCTGCAAAATAATGTAATTGAGAATAATGATTTCACATCAGCGGAGGTCAAATATCTTTATTTTTATAATGCCGCTAGATACTACAATGGCATGATAAGTGTTCACGAACTTATAGATTTTCTGTATGATGTATATAAACAGGCCGACGATGACTACAGCTATGATGACCTTTACAAAAAACTTCATGTGGCTGCTTTGTTTTTGCATTATCTCGGCTATGTTTCTCCCAATGAATTTTCTGATGATTATAAGCTAAAGTTAGCACAACAGGTGGAAAAAGATGTTTTCGACTATGTGATGCACATACCTGATGATGTGTCTCGCTCCTATGTTACAACCATGCTAACAAACTTTGCAATAGGATCTCACCATATATTTGATGATTATGTTTATTTAAAGTTACTGTTGTCGTTAACAGTTTTTAGACACCCTCCAACATATGTCCACTCCGTTATGGTTGCAAAAATATCATGTGTTATAGTTGAGTATATAGCGAAATTTTACCCCGAAGAACTGGTGGGCATACCGGGTGTTAATTGTATTCAAGATGTACCAAAACGCATCGAAGAGCTTCAACTCTTTGTTTGGCTTTCGGGATTAATGCACGATATAGGTAAAATTGTTTATTCTCATATGGTCTCTTTTTATGCACGCAAATTAACCGATAAAGAGTTTGAGATGATCCAGCAGCATTCTGATAAAGCTAAAGATTTTATTAAAAAGGAGCAGACCACCGTTGTTGATACCCTTAGTTTTGAAACTCTTCAAAGTGCTACAAGCATTCAATTTTACAAAAATAATGAACTATTTTCCTGTATCACTGATATAGCCCTCGGACATCACAAAAGTTATAACGGTAAGTTTGGGTATCCGCAAAACTTTGACAATCTGGCCTCACCTGTTAAGGTAATTATTGATATAATATCAATTGCAGACTCGATTGATGCTGCGACCGATAATGTAGGACGTAGTTATGCAAACGAAAAAACACTTGAAGACATGCGGGAAGATCTGCTTTCGCAAATCGATACACGATACAGTCCATTCGTAACAAAGTTGATATTCGAAAATGATTATCTTTATGATGCAATAGCGGATATTTTGAAAGATTATAGGTACGACTTGTATTACTCATGCTTAACGGAAAGTGATTTTTCAAAAACAATACAGCCTCCGAAACTTACACTGTTCAGACTTGAATAGCAGATGATTCTGCGCTTGGTTAGGAACCTGATAGCTCCTATATCAACCATCATAAAAATATATAAAGTATATAGTAAAATATTAAAAAAACTCTTGACATAATCAGTAATATAGTATATACTGAAAATACGGTTAGCTTTAACTAACCGTATAATTTGCAAAACAAGTTAGTTAAAGCTAACGTTTATGCTGAAAAGGAGATGATTATGAGTATTGCAATAATTGGTGGAAACGAGCGAATGGAGCGTATGTACAAAGACCTATGTAAAGATTATCGTTGCAAAGCAAAGGTTTTTACCACACCGCAGGGCATAAAAAATAAAATTGGCAGTCCCGACATGGTAATCTTATTTACCAATACCGTTTCACACAAGATGATTCATATGGCTTTGTCATCAGTTAATGCCGATAAATCAGTTATAGTTCGTTCTCACTCCAGTTCCATGGCATCGCTTAAAGAAATATTGAGCACACATGTTTCGTAGGGAGTTGATATGTCGGTAGAAACGGTAGTTCGACACTGTGCCCCCACCCTTGCAGGGTTAAAACTCGGTAACCTTTTTTGCTGTAAATATACTAATTTGCAAGAAATATTTAGCGCTGTAGCAACGTTTAACAAAATGTTGAATGGTAAAGGAGTGTATTTTGCGGTTTTACGATTAAAAAAGGGAAGTGCACTTATATATGTTTATCGTAAGCAAAAATTAGAACAACTACTGCAGCAGGATGAGGTGCGTAATTTTTTATACTGTTTCGGATACGATGGCTTTTCACTTGTCGAATGCCTTGCAACCCTTACAGAAAATTTGTCGAAACAAGATTTTCCGCACGAAATTGGTGTGTTTTTAAGCTATCCACTGCCTGATGTAATCGCCTTTATTGCCAATAAAGGACAAAATTATAAGGCTGTAGGATGTTGGAAAGTTTACACCGATGAAGAGAGTGCACAGCGAATATTTAAACTATACAAAAAATGCACAAAGGTTTATTGCGAAAGACTATTACATAACACAGATATTACCCGGCTTACGGTAGCCGGTTAATAACATAACTAACATAGGGAGAATCATATTATGGAAAAGATAGCAGTTGTTTATTGGAGCGGCACTGGCAACACAGAGATTATGGCAAACAAGGTTGTAGAGGGTGCGAAGGCTAAAGGTGCAGAGGTTGATTTATTTACCGCATCAGAGTTTAATAAGAGTAAACTTGCAGACTATTCTGCATTAGCACTTGGTTGTTCATCTATGGGCGCAGAGGTATTAGAAGAATCTGAGTTTCAGCCTATGTGGGATGAAATTAAGGACGATATTTCGGACAAAAAAGTAGTGCTGTTCGGCTCATACGGATGGGGTGACGGCGAATGGATGCGTAACTGGGAAGAAGAGGCAGGCAGTGTTGTTGATACGTATATCTGCAACGAAACTCCGGATGCAGATGCAGAAGCAGCCTGTGTTGCCCTCGGCGAAAAATTGGTATAAATAGTGGTCGATGAGGCTACAAGAAAAATATTGATGGTGTCAAGGAAGCTTTTGCTCGAAAGCACCATTACCGAAAGAAAGGTTTCAGAGATAGTATATGTCTCTGAGACCTATCTTCGCAACTTGTATAATAAATATTTTGGTATGCCACCAAAAAGGTATATAAAAACAGTTAAGCTAAAAAAAGGGCATACCCTTTTAAGGATTACCGATACAAGTATAAGCGAAATTGCACATGCTTTAGGCTATGTTAACACGTCAAAATTTTCGCAAGATTTTAAAAGACGGTTTGGATTAACCCCTACAGATTATCGCATGAAATGCAAAAATGTGTCGTTTTAGGGTAGAGATTATTACTTCAATGATGCTATAATTAAAAATCCATAAAATAAAGGAGGTGCAGTTATGCAGTGGATTAATAAGGAAAAAAACATTATTTTTGCTCTCGGTGCTATTGCTGGAGCGGCGGTTATCACCTTTTTACGCACAAAAAAAGCACATGATCTTGCAGTAAAAGGCCTAGCTAAGGGTATCACGGTTAAGGACTGTATAGTAGAGGAAGTAGCAAATATCCGCGAAGAGGCAGATGATATATGTAACGAAGCTAAAGCGGTGGCAAAGACCGACTGTGAGAGTGCAAAATAGGAAACAGGATAGCATATGAAATACAAAATTGTATGCGACAATGCAGGACGTCTTAGGATAAGGTTTGGAAAATACATATTAAATAGGGAGCAGTGTTATGGGTTAACCGAACTGCTCCTTTCTTTTCATGGTGTGAAAAATGTTGAGGCAAACGAAAATAACGGCTCAGTGCTTGTTGAATATAGTGATGCAACGATAAAAGAGAAATTACTTAACACATTTGATGATTTGTCGATTAAAACAATACCGCAGATAAGCCCCAGCGAGCAACAAAAAGCGGCTATTCTCGATAAAGAGTTTAAACATAAGATGGTATGGCATATCACAAAACATATTTTGCGTTACCTGTTAATGCCAACAGCTATTCATCGGGTTTACGTAATTTACAGGTCGATAAAATTTATCAGGCTTGGACTGTATGCACTGCTTAAAAAGCGGTTAAATGTTGAGGTTTTGGATGCCACTGCTATTTTAATTTCGCTGTGTTGCGGAAACTTTTCTACCGCATCCACCACCATGTTTTTGCTTAACCTATCCGACATACTTATGAACTACTCCAACGCTCGTGCAAAAAATGCACTCGCCCAGAGTCTTGCCATAAATGTCGACAGTGTCTGGTTGGTGCGTGACGGTATTGAGGTCTCGGTTAAGCTAAACGATATCAAGGTTGGCGACGTTCTGCGTGTCCGCAAGGGCAGTATGATACCCGTTGATGGTAATATTATTGCAGGTGATGCACTGATAAACGAGGCAACTATGACCGGGGAACCTATTCCGGTACACAAAAGTGTTGAAGCAACTGTCTTTGCCGGAACTGTATTAGAGGATGGTGAAATCGATGTTGAGGTTATGAGCCTGAAAAACGATTCACGCATAGCTAAAATAATTGGTCTGATAGACAATGGCGAAAAGGAAAAAGCTAATGTTCAGGGGCGTTCGGAACGCCTTGCCGATGATATTGTTCCGCTTAGTTTCGGATTGTTTTTAGCTACCCTTATCCTTACACGTAATATTTCCCGTGCTTTGTCGGTGTTGATGGTTGATTTTTCCTGTGCGATAAAGCTTACCACCCCCATAACCATAATTTCTGCACTCAAAGAGGGTGTTCAACAGGATTTGCTTATTAAGGGCGGTAAATTTTTAGAAAAGCTGTCTAAGGTAGACACGGTAGTATTTGATAAAACCGGAACGCTAACAAACGCTGTGCCAAAGGTATCTAAGGTAATATCAGTAAATGAACGGTATTCCAATGATATCATCCTACGTATTGCTGCCTGCCTTGAGGAACATTTCCCACACAGTGTTGCCGCAGCAATAGTTGCTGAGGCAAAGCAAAAAGGCCTTCACCACCCGGAAGATCACGGCAAGGTAGAGTATGTTGTTGCACACGGTCTTGTTAGTATGTACAACGGCCGTAAGGCTGTAATCGGCAGTAAACATTTTGTTTTTGAGGACGAAAAAATTGTCTATCCACAGATAGATGAGCAGGAGATTGGACCAGACAGTGCAGTGTATCTTGCGATAGACAATGAACTTGTAGGTATTATCTGTGTCAATGATCCGCCGAGGGAGGATGCGAAAAGAACGATAGAGATGCTCCGTTCCGAGGGAATTAAGGAAGTTATTATGATAACCGGCGACAGTGAGGGTAGTGCAAGATATACAAGTGAAGCACTCGGACTTAATGGTTACTATGCACTTGTTCTTCCTGAAGGCAAAGCGAAAATAATTGAAGAATTGAAGTCAAGCGGCAAAACCGTTCTGATGGTGGGTGACGGAATAAACGACACCCCGGCGCTATCCTGTGCTGATGTAGCACTGACTCTAAATGGTTCTTCTGACATTGCAAGAGAGGTTGCCGACATATCAATTATGTCGGATGAGCTCACAAAGATAATTAAAGCCAGGCAACTCGCTGTCGGTATGATGGAAAAAATTTATCGCCAGTATCGATTTATAGTAGGCTTTAATGCCGCGCTGATAGGCCTCGGTATTTTTGGTGTAATAACGGCTAACAACTCGGCATGGTTACACAATGCCTCAACAATAGCACTAACAGGACTGTCAACACGATCAATATTAAAGGATAAGGAGAGAAAAAATGAAGAAACATAAGTTTTGGGGATATGCAGCACTGTTTTGCATGGCAATGTGTATTTTTACCGGAATGAAACATAAATAAATTATGTGTTGATATGGAACTATAAATGAGGTATACTTTAATTAGCACTACCAAGTAAATTGGTGGTGCTAATTATATATAGTTTATTTACTTGGCAGTACTAATTAAAAGCAGGGAAATAAGTATTTTTTACACTATAGAAACAACAAACTTAGATGCTAACACGATTATAACCAGAGCGAGCGGATAGGTTGCCGCATACGCAGCTGCTACTTCGTCTGTCTTTGCTACCGAGATTAACGTTCCCAGTGCAGGCGTACTGGTCATTCCGCCTGTGAGAGAACCCAAATTATTAAATATACTTAACTTAAATACGAACTTTCCGAGCACAAATCCTAGCAGCATCGGAGCTAATGTGAGTATCGCACCATAAATAAAGTACGCAGGTTTTACATAGGTAACAAAGTTGATTCCGGCGGGAATTCCTGCGCCCACTAAAAACAAAACCAGACCTAATTCTCTAAAGAAATTAAGTGTGTTCTTACTAATGCTCATATCGATTATACCTATTTTCCCAAAGTGACCGATAATTAGTCCCGCTACTAAAGTTCCTCCTGAAGTTCCAAGTGAAAAATTGATTCCCGGTATAGTTATTGCTCCAATTATCATACCGACTATAATGGTAAGCACAAAGGGGAAGAAATCAAGCGAATCTATCTTTTTAAGATTTTTATTCACTTCGACTGCACTTGACGAACCAGCCGAAATAAAGGATGCCTTCTCTTTTTCTATATCAACCTTTAAGATTTTTGGCACAATTTGAACAAAAAGCACCACTCCAAGAATTCCAAACAAGTATGCAATTCCATAGCCCGCCGTTACGGCTTCCGGATCGGTCGCGGCATCTTTTGCAGCCGAGAGTCCGGGAGTGCTCGTAAGTGCACCCGTTAAAAGACCTATTGCGAGAGATGAGGATATTCCTGTGATTTTCATAATCAATATAGCCGCTCCGACGCCTGTTAGGATTACAACAATTCCCATCAGGCTGTACGCTAGCATGCTTTTATTTAGATTTCTAAAAAATTTTGGCCCGGCTATGAGGCCAACTGCCGTTACAAACAACGCCGTTCCTATGCTTGAAATTAAACTATATGAACTTTTAATGGCATCGCTATACAGCTCGATTGTCATCTCTCCAATATTAAAGGAGCTCACATCATTGGCAATAATTCCGAAAATTAATGCGGCTATCAGCACCCCTGCGGTTCCAAGGGATATTCCCTTAATGGATATTCCCCCAATTAAATATCCCACACTTGCAACTAAAAATACAAAAAATAATACGGTAAACAAAGATTGAGCCAATATGCCCATATATGCTTCCATTCATTACTCCTTTTCCGTTTCCCGGCTCAAAACAAAAACAAAACGATTATTTTTTAGTCGCTAAATAGTTGTTCTTTCCCGTTACATATAGATTTTCGCCCTCTGAGTCAATTATTACCACTAGCGGCATTTCCTCTATTGTCAACTTTCTGAGAGCTTCTGCTCCCAAATCTTCATAAGCGATCAATTCAGATTTTTTAATACAGCGTGCAAGTAGCGCACCTGCTCCGCCGATTGCGCCAAAATACACTCCCGTGTGTTTCTTCATTGCGTCAACAACCTCGGGCAATCTTGCGCCCTTTCCGATCATTCCTCTGGCACCTACACTCATCATTGTTGGTGCATATGCATCCATCCGCCCGCTTGTTGTTGGACCTGCCGACCCGATTACCTGCCCCGGCTTCGCAGGCGTCGGACCTACATAATAAATTGTAGCATCTTTAGGATCAAAGGGCAATTGCTCTCCTTTTGCCAAAGTTTCGCACATGCGCTTGTGCCCGGCATCACGAGAAGTGTATATTTCGCCCGAAAGATATACAGTATCTCCTGCTTTTAAAGTCTTTGCAATCTCCACTGTTAACGGCAAACTAATGTGCTTTTCCATACTATATTACCTCCGATTGATGCCTAGTTACATGGCAGTTAATATTAATTGCGCAGGGCATACCCGCTATGTGAGTTGGAAGTGTTTCGATATTAAGTCCGATTGCAGTGGTCTTTCCGCCAAATCCTTGTGGGCCAATACCCAGCTCATTTACCTTTTCTAACATTTCGATTTCTAAATCGGCATAATACGGATCGCTGTGTTGTGAGTCGATGGAGCGCATAAGAGCTTTTTTTGCTAATAAAGCTGCTTTGTCGAACGTTCCGCCTATTCCCACTCCAACCACCATGGGCGGACAGGGATTTGGGCCTGCAAGTTCCACCGTCTCTAATATAAAATCCTTTATGCCCTGCAAACCTGCAGAAGGCTTAAACATACGAATTGCACTCATGTTTTCGCTGCCAAATCCTTTTGGACCTACTGTAATTTTGATCTTATCTCCTGCCACGATTTCCGTGTAGATCATTGCCGGTGTATTATCACCGGTGTTACCACGTCTGATCGGATCTGCCACCACGGATTTGCGAAGGAATCCTTTGTCATATCCTCTGCGTACACCTTCGTTTATTGCATCTTCCAACAAATTTCCCACAATGTGAACATCCTGTCCGATTTCAAGGAACACACATGCCATTCCCGTGTCTTGACAGATAGGAAGCTTTTCTGTATCTGCAATTTCATAGTTTGTGATAATCTTTTCCAGCACATCCTGTGCCATAGGCCAGTCTTCCTGCTCTTTACAGTTTTGAATGGCACATCTAACATCCTTAGGAAGATGTTGATTTGCTTCAATACAAAGTTTTTCCACTACGTCTGTTATTTGGCTTGCTTGAATTTCACGCATAATAAACTCCTTTGTTGCTAATTATCTTTCGTGGCGAGTGTATTTCGGAAGCAACAATGGTGAAACTTCCTCTGTTTCAATCCCTGCCTTTTTCAACTCCTGTGCATATTCGCTCACATGTCCGAGGTTCATTTTACCAAGCTCCACCGTCTTTACTTTTTTTGCCGCTGCTTTGCCTGCTTGACGACCAAACACGATGATGTCGAGTAATGAATTACCCATTAGGCGATTTCTTCCATGGATTCCGCCGACCGCTTCTCCCGCTACAAGCAGGTTGTCAAATATCTTCGTGTTTCCTTCACTTTCGATTTCTAAACCGCCATTTTGATAGTGAAGGGTAGGGTAGATAAGAATGGGTTGTTCTCTCATATCTATTCCATAATTTAAATACATGCGCATCATAGCGGGGATACGGGCTTCAATGGTTCCACTGCCACCGAGTATTTCAATCATGGGAGTATCCAGCCACACGCCACTACCAAGCGGCGTCTCTACGCCCATTTTACGTTCGGAACATTCACGAATAACAGAGGCCGCCGCAACATCACGGGTCTCGAGCGGATGCATAAACGCTTCGCCGTCTTTGTTGATGAGCATAGCTCCAAGTGAACGAACTTTTTCAGTAACAAGTGCACCAAAAATCTGTGAAGGATATGCAACACCGGTAGGATGATACTGGATTGTATCTTGATACAATAGAGGTGTACCCAAACGATATCCCATTACAAGCCCATCCGCAGTTGCTCCATAGTGGTTGGATGTCGGGAAGTCTTGATAGTGCAATCTACCTGCCCCACCTGTTGCGATGATTACCGTTTTGGCTCTTGCTACCATGTAATCATCCGTTTCCATATTTTGTAGCACAGCACCTGCTACTTGTCCTTTGTCATCTCTTATGAGCTCAACAGCAGAGGTGAATTCCACCACAGGAATGCCTCGGTTAATAACCTCATCACGAAGAGTACGCATAATTTCGGCACCCGAATAGTCCTTACATGCGTGCATCCTCTTTCTCGATGTTCCGCCGCCATGAGTGGTTACCATTCTACCGTCTTTGTCTTTGTCGAACATTACGCCTAGGTCGTTTAGCCATTTAATTGCATCAGGTGCTTCCATTACCAGTCTTTTCAGAAGCTCCGGCCTTGCAGCATAGTGCCCACCACCAAAAGCATCCAGGTAATGTTGAACAGGAGAGTCGTTCTCTTTATCAGCCGATTGAATACCGCCCTCAGCCATCATCGTGTTTGCGTCCCCGATGCGAAGCTTTGTAACGATCATTGCATTTGCGCCCGCTTCATGCGCTTCTATTGCGGCTGACGACCCCGCACCGCCTCCGCCAATAATGAGCACGTCGACATCGTAATCAACCTTATTTAGGTCAATGTCCACGTTTAAAATACGGCTGTTGGAGTGCAGCAGATCACTCAGCTCGCATGGAGCTTTTTCCCCTTTGTTTTTGCCAACTTTTATCTCTTTAAAACCTGCTGTTCTATAGTCCGGATGAAACCCTTGAAGAAGTGTTTCTTTTTCTTCTGCTGTCATACGTCTGGGTTCTGTCTTCATTCTTTGTGCACGAGTTGCTTCTACTTTTTTTATCGATTCAAGCATATCCGCCGTAAACATGATCATCTCCTCCTTATTTTTCAATCTCTCTTGTATTATAGAGTTCTTTCATTTCTGCAATGGGCTTTTGCATAATTTGTTCAATTAATGCATCAAATTCACCGGTATCAATTTCATGCACACGATCAACAAGATGCGCTGTTTTAGGAGCGATGTATTTACCTACAAGACGCCTTGCCAGTAACCCCACGTGAGGATGCGAAATTCCTGCAGGGCAACGAACCACACAGCAACCACAGCCTACACAGTCGAAAGATTCTTCAGCGCAGCCTTCAAAATCGGCTCTTTGCGCAAGAGCAATGTATTGCATAACCTTTAAATCTTGCGTACAAGCTTTGGTGCAAGCATTGCAGCCTATACAGCAGTAAATCTCGGGATACAATTGCATCATTATCTGCTCAGTCGGTTTAATTTCATCAATATTATAGGTCCTTTTGTCTGACGGGAAGAAAGGAATTGTAGCAACATACATTCCATCTTCTACCTGCGTCTGACAGGCAAGACATGTTTTTATTTCATTCTTTCCTTTTACTCTGTAAATCGTGGCACATGCTCCGCAAAAGCCGTGACGACATCCACAACCTCTTTTTATTGTATACCCCGCATACTCTTGAGCAGTCATTATTGTTAATTCAGCGGGTACGCTATATTTTTTACCGTAAAAAAATACATTTACCATTTCTTGCATTTGGTTACCAACCCTTTCTTTACTTAAATTTATTGCCTTGAACAACCATCTTTTATAACCTTTACCGGTGTGGTTGCATTAATATTCTTCGGGGAGCTCGTCCACTTCATCACAGCGAAACACAGGACCGTCTTTGCAAACGAACTTAGCGCCAATATTGCATCGTCCACATTTTCCAACACCGCACTTCATTCTTAGCTCTAATGTTGTATAGGCTTGCGATTTGCTAAAACCAAGCTCACCTAAGGCACTTAGTACAAATTTAATCATGATTGGAGGTCCGCATACAAGTGCCACTTTATCGGTGGAAAAGCCTAATTCTTTGAGATATGTGGGCACAAATCCGACATGACCGTCCCATCCTTCTTGTTCCCTGTCGATGGTTAGATGCACATTTACACCCTCAGTGTTCATCCACACTTCCTTTATTTCTTTTAATTGAACAAGATCCTGTGCAGATCGTGCTCCATATAGGATATCTACCGTTCCGTAATTATTGCGGTTATCTATCACGTAGTTAATAACCGAGCGTAGGGGAGCAAGGCCGATACCACCCGCAATAAACAACAAGTTTTTTCCTTTTAGTTCGGTTTCAACAGGGAAGTTGTTTCCATACGGTCCACGCACAGCCACTTGATCTCCAACCACAAGGTCATGCAGGTAGTCTGTAAGCACTCCGCATTGTTTTATACTATATTCTTGATATTCTTTGTTAGTAGGCGAAGAAGTGATGGAGAACATTCCTTCGCTAATTCCGGGTGCACATATCATTGCACATTGTCCCGGCATGTGATCAAATAACTTTCCACCCTCCGGTGCATTGATGCGGAATGTTTTAACGTCAGGCGTCTCCTGACGAATATCGGTAATAACACCCACTTTGGGAATTAATACGTCATGTGCAAATTTCGGGTAACAGGTACATTCATGACTCATGACTTGCTCTCTCCTTCCTGCTCGAAAGACTTAATTACTTTTACAATGTTTAAAGACGCAGGACATTTTGCCACACAGCGTCCACAGCCCACACAGGAATACATTCCGTCATTATTTGCCGGGAAGTATACCAGTTTGTGCATAAATCTCTGACGAAAGCGTTGTAGCTGAGATGTTCTGTTGTTTCCGTGAGCCATCATTGTAAAATCCGAATACATACAGGAGTCCCAGCAACGATACCTCTTGACTTCCTTTCCCGTGTTATAGTCTTTTATATCATAACACTGACATGTAGGGCAGATAAAGGTACAGGTGCCGCAGGCAAGACAGGCCTTATACAGCTGATCCCAGTTTGTTGAATCAAATTTTTCGCTTAACGCGTCACCGTTCCATCCCTCTAGTGAAAGATTGCTGTAGGGCAGCCTTTTTATAATCGACTTGATTTCCGCTTTTTTGGCTTCTACTGCATCATCAGTCGTTTCTTGAAGTAGGGATGAAATCGCTTTTGTGAGCTCTTCTCCCTTGCCTGTGTTGGGTTTCCAAAACAGATATGCTCCCACAATCCATGTAGAAACATCCGCTTGTGGATCCGATGCATCTATATCGAACACCTTGCAAAAGCAGGTTTCTTCCGGTTCATTACAAGCAAGTGAAACTAGAGTCGCATGTGACCTTCTCGATGCATAATATGTGTCTATAGGATCCACAAGAAATACTCTATCGAGCACCTCTACGCCTTTTACATCACAAGCCTTCATGCCAAAGATTACAAAATCTTGATCTACTAACGTCTCCGGAATAACCGTGATTTTCTTTCCGTCTTGTTTACAAGAATATAGGTTTTCACTTTGCGGAAAGAATGCGTCCTTTGCTGATTTCCCCGTGGTTAATGTTTCAAGATCCACTTCCAGTTCATCACTCCATGCAGCATAGTTCGTTTGTCCGTTTATATTTGCAGGCACATAAAGTTCTTGCGTTTCCCGGATGAGAGAAAACAGAGCAGACAAGTTGTTTTTTTCTATTTTATACATACTTTATCTCCTTTCCCCGACAACACCGGGTTCCACATCATCAAGCTCAAAGTCTACAAGCGGACCTTTTTCTTCTGTGTCGTTTCCCGCCTGGAACTCTCCGTAAAGTTCGTTTATATCCTTGATAAATTTGCGGTTGAAAAGTTCTAAAGGTATACTTTCAGGACATACCCGAGCACATTCCGAACAGTCAGTACACCTGCCCGCAACATGGTATGCGCGGATGATATGAAACATCTTTTCTTCAAATGAATCGACGTTTGCTTTTTGCTCGCTGTCAAACTTGTTACTGTCAAAAACACATTTCATACAGTTACATGCCGGACATACATTTCTACAAGCGTTGCAACGAATACATCTGCTAAGCTCTGATT
>CAYJDA010000010.1:52658-69159 GCA_964368815.1 uncultured Oscillospiraceae bacterium | reverse complement strand
ACCACAGCAGGGAATGCCGATGGGAGCACCGCAACCTCAGTATGGCGGCGGAGTAGCTACGGCTAAAAAACCGATAAATAATAATATATTCATCTTTGCCGGAATAGGTGTTGCTGTTTTAGTGGTAATAATTCTTGCAATTATATTTATCCCGAGGCTACTTTCTGGCGGTAATGATGATGATCCGAATATTGGATTATGGATTGGAACCAAAGCAACCATGATGGGAGTAGAGATGAAACCCGAAGATATCTCCCCGAATGGATTCGACCTTGAGCTTAAGAGTGGCGGCAAATGTACCCTGATGTATGATGGCTCTGATTACGGAGCTAAATGGACCTTGGAAGGAACAACATTTACAATTATTGATGGTTCGGATGAGTATTACGGAACATTAATTGGAAACGAATTAAGCTTGATAAATGTGTTAGGTCTTGGGATGGACATAACCTTTATTAAAGAGGGAACTGTAGCCCCTTCCGATTCCGGCACTACCGATGCTGATGAAAATGAAAACAACGGTGGAGCACTATCCGGAGGTGTGCCTGCAGGTGACGATGATGCTTCTACACCGGATGAAGTACCGGAGGGCAATGGCGATACGCCTATACGGGATGATGCAACTACAGGTGATGACAATGCTCCCGGACTTGGCAATGAGCCGACCGTTGCGGTAGATACTGTATATGCTCCGTCGAACTGGTACGGCGAACTTATAATAAGCGATTATGTAGGCGACTACGAATATATTATCGGCTCCTATGAGAGCTATGCATATGTTAACTATGATGCCGACGGAATTCCCTACTTCGAACTATATATAGACGGACCATTTGAAAGCAGTATCTCGTCGGTTGTAATTTCATTTAACTGTCAATTTACTGATTATACCTTTATACCAATAGTGGACGATTATGCATGGATTAATGTTTATGGTTTGAGATATGGCGATAATACGCTTGGGGTTACTACTCCGCTGGATCCAAACGCTAAGATTTATTACACTCCAACACTTGAAAACGGAGTATTATCTGCAACATATAATTACGACTATGATGGCGAATCTTTTACAATGACATACAATCTTAGTAAGATTGACGATGGACAATAAGCTAAATTGAGCAATGAAAGGATTTAATTATGGGATTATTCGACAAAAAGTACTGCGACGTTTGTAGTGAAAAAATTGGATTGCTTGGCAACCGAAAGTTAGAAGACGGTAACCTTTGTAAGGATTGCGCAAAACAGCTGTCTCCGTTTTTCGACGACAGAAGAAACTCTACAGTAGAGGAAATTAAGGCTCAGCTTGCATACCGTGAAGAAAACAAGAAAAAGGTTGAGAGCTTTAATCCTACCAAGGTTATCGGTAAGAGAAATCTTATCTGCATAGATGAAGATAACCAAACCTGGCTTTTTTCTCGAACCAAAAAGTGGAGAGACAACAATCCGGATATTATTTCTTTCTCACAGGTTACCGGATGTGAGCTGGATATTGATGAAACCAAAATCGAAAAATATAGAGAAGGCAAGGATGGCAAAAGGGAAAGCTATGTCCCGAGACGTTACGACTATAGCTACGATTTTAAAATGACGATTCATGTAAACTCTCCATGGTTCGACGACATCAATTTTGATGTTAACGATGGAAATATTGACAGTAAATTTTGTTCTGAATATCGTGAGGCAGAAAGAGATGCTGAGGAAATAGAGAGAATCCTTACAGGTTTTAGAGAGCAGGTGAGGGAAGAGGTTGTTGCAGCAAATACTCCAAAAGCCGCCATGACATGCCCACACTGCCATGCGACCACAACTCCGGATGCATCGGGCTGCTGTGAATACTGCGGAGGAGCCTGCTAAGAAATAAAGCAAAAGTTAAAAGCAGTTAGTAAAGTTTAAACATAGCCAAAATTAGGTGAAAGATACTAAATTTTGGCTGTGTTCATAATGAGTATTATTTATTAGAGTAGCTATGGGTGATTTTATGAAGAAAATGAAAATGTTGATTGGATTGTTGACATCAATCTTATTGTTGCTTTGTGCCTGTTCGGACAGTTCGGGCTTTAACGATGCATTGAGCGATACCATAGCAAACCTTGATGTTTCAACCGTGCAATCGGATGCGAATTCCGAAATTGATGAAGTTGAGGCAGACGATATACCTGAACAAGCACATCAAGCAGAGGGATATGGTGTTTATTCCTCTCTTATTTACGCGTATGAAAAAGCTCTCACAATACCGGGTACAGAAGAAAGCAACGGAACTTTATATGCAAAGCTTATTGATTTTAATAATGATGGTGTTTTAGAACTTGTTATTGCAAGGGTGTTTAACGGAGAGTATGGAGAATACAGGGAGGATGAGCATCTTGACGAAAGCAATGAAGCGTTCATAGGTGGCGACGATAATCCCACGGTTATGATTTATACCATCGGGGAAGATGGCGGAGCTCAATTTATAGACGAGTTTAATCTTTCCTACTTTGGTGAAGAGGGCATACAGTTTAATATTGAGTATGCCACAGTTGGCGATAAAACCTATCTCGTTACCGGCGGAGATATGAACGGTGTTCTTGAGAGAACATTCTGGGAATATAACGATGTATACTTTAGCATCGTTAAGAGCTTTGAAACCTATTATGAATACGACAACGCAGGATATGTTCCAACAAACTATTACATTAACTTTGACGAAGTTTCGCAGGGAGATTTTGAACACGAGCTACAGATGCTGTATTCAAACTCCGAATTCCATACTATAGTTGGAGTTGGATATCCCACCCATTATGAAGAGGTTACCAACGAGACCAAGGCGTTTCTTGCCGATTATCCAAGAGGAAACAGCGTAGGGCGGTCGGCTGTTTTTCATAACGGTTCTTTTGTAATAATTGAGGAACATGCCCAGACCTACGAGCAAATCGCCGTTGTGGACTACGAAAAAGCGAAGGTTCTTCAAAGTTATGACGAGCTTGTTAGAGTTACCGGTAGTGAAGAGAGTGCAGAATCTATTATTGAGATGTATGAAGCCGGATCGTATCTACCCGGAACAATTTTAGAAACATTAGATGTTGATTATTTAGAAAATGCCGGCATTGAATCTATTGATTTAGCAAATTCTATATCACAAAGTCCTGATCTCTCACAGCTGCAAAACCCCAACATTATATCGGTTAAAAGGCAGTCGGTTATCGATATGGATGTAGTACAGTATCAGGGGCAGTATGGGCAGGCACATCGTCAATGGTTTGTTGTTCATCAGGTTTCTGATATGGATATCAAAATAGCTTCTTTTTATGATAGTAATCATATGATGATGCCGGATGATCTCTATGAAGTATTATTTGTAGGATATTCACAGGAAATATTTGATGCCTTTGGGTATGAAATACCGGATTTTCTCTCGTTAACCGATGAACAGCAAAACAGCATTGAGTTTTTCTCTACCGAGGGAGGAAACGAGTACTACCTCATAGTAAACAGCTGGAATGCTCCTATAAAAATATACGAAAATCTACAGGGGGATGTTAGAGGAGAACTTCTTTATGAAACAACAAGCAGTGTCTTGTATATTTTATGCAATGTAAGTGAATTGCAAAGTGATGTAGAGCTGGTGAGCGCTCCTTATGGAACTGATGAGTTTAGCTACTATCCAATGATAAGCCTTAAAGACGGCACTGAATTACTTGGCGATTATGCAACATATCTTAGATAACCTACATTATTCGATTGTCACAACAAGTGTACGTCTACCCATAAAAAACCCTCTTGCAAAGTTAAACTTTGCAAGAGGGTTTTTCCAATGTTTCCAATAGCTCCGGCTTTGCCGGAGATTATTTGATTTGTCCCATAACTTCTTCTGCGAAGTTATCCTGGCGTTTTTCAAGGCCTTCACCTTTTTCAAAACGAACAAAGCCGGTTATCTCTATAGAAGCACCAAGCTCTTTTGCAGTGTCTGCAACAAAAGCGGCAATTGTTTTGTCCGGATCTTTAACAAATTCCTGCTCTAACAGGCAGAATTCTTTATAGTATTTTTTAATGCGTCCTGCAACCATCTTTTCGGCAATTTCTTTTGGTTTTCCTTCGTTAATTGCCTGAGCGGTTAAAATCTCTTTCTCATGGTCAAGAACTTCTGCAGGTACATCTGCAGGAGCAAGATATAGCGGGTTAACCGCGGCAATCTGCATTGCAACGTCACGACCAAAGCTCTCGAATTCGGGCTTTGCCGCTACAGCGTCGTCGGTTTTAAAGTTAACAAGAACGGCATGAGTACCACCGCCATGTATATATGCAACCGAAACGCCTTCAAAGCGTTGGAAACGACGGATTTTCATGTTCTCGCCGATAACTAATATTTTGTCCTGAAGTGCAGCCTCAACGTTTCCATCACCCATCTGAAGAGTCATCAAGGTTTCAACATCGGCGGGATTTTCTTTTGCAACAACGCCGGCAAGATCGGCAACAAAGGTGCGGAAGGCTTCATTTTTTGCAACAAAGTCGGTTTCGCTGTTTACCTCGATGATAACACCAAGTTTGTTTGCGATATCGGAGCAGGCAAAAACCATTCCCTCAGCGGCAATTCTGTCTGCCTTCTTTGCAGCAGCGGCAAGACCTTTTTCGCGAAGATTATCCATTGCTTTTTCCATGTCTCCGCCGGCCTCGGTGAGTGCCTTTTTGCAATCCATCATACCGCAACCGGTACGCTCACGTAGTTCTTTAACATCCTGTGCTGTAAAAGCCATAATTATGACCATTCCTTTCTATAAAAGATTTATTCGTTTTCCTCTGCGTCCTGTGCAACCTCGGTTTCCTCGACGGCACCGCCACGTCCCTCAATAACTGAATCGGCAACTGCACCGGAAATCAGCTTAACTGCACGTATAGCGTCATCGTTACCGGGGATAACGTAGTCAATTTCATCAGGATCACAGTTAGTATCTACTATAGCAACAATCGGAATGTTAAGTTTGCGAGCTTCTGCAACAGCAATATGTTCCTTCTTACTGTCTACAATAAAAAGTGCAGCAGGCAGACGGTCCATCTTCTTAACACCACCAAGGAATTTTTCAAGCTTTTCGATCTCGAGCTGAAGTTTAATAACTTCCTTTTTAGGTAGCAGATCAAAGGTGCCTTCGGTTTCCATTCTGCGTAGCTGCTCTAAACGGTCGATACGATGACGAATGGTTCTGAAGTTTGTTAGCATTCCTCCAAGCCAGCGAGCATTTACATAATGCATTCCGCAGCGATTTGCCTCGTCGGCAATGCTATCTCCGGCCTGTTTTTTTGTACCTACAAATAGGATTTCTCCACCGTCGGCAGCAGTGTCGCGGATGAAGTTAAGTGCTGTTTCCAACAGTTTTACTGTTTTGGAAAGATCTACAATGTAGATTCCGTTACGGGCACCGAAGATGTATTTCTTCATCTTGGGGTTCCAACGACGTGTTTGGTGTCCGAAATGTACACCCGCCTCTAATAGTTGCTTCATTGAAATAGTTGGCATTTTCTTTTCCTTTCGTTTTTCTCGATACGATGACAACTGCACAAAACAGCACAAAAGAACCATCATATCTACGTGATTATTGCGATTTTTGGTTTGCAACGAACTGCAACTCCAAATCAATTGCCCGTATATTATACCACAGCATAACGTATTATGCAATAGTTATTTTACATTTTTTATGAGGAAGGGGCTTGGTCGAACATGGATATCTGCCCGTAATTATCTGAAAATTCCCATACATATGCAAAAACAGCTTTTTCGCCGTAGAGCATGTTGTTTTCTTTGCAGAAATTTTTAATAATACATTCTAATTTTCTGCTGTTTGGGCTTCTCAAGCCATAGGATGAGCCGTATTTTCTCATGTATTCTCTTTTTAGTCCCGGAAAGTATTCATCTAATTTTTGGTAATAGTATTCACAGTTGCCCGATCTCAGCGTCATTCCAATTCCAAAACTAAGTATGCCCTTTACTCCTGCCTGTTTACAGTAGTTTAAAATGCCTTTTATATTCTCCTCACTGTCGTTTATAAAGGGGAGAATAGGCGTTAGCCATACTATGGTGGGTATTCCGGCCGAGCGCATTTCCTTTAATACTTCAAACCGCCTTTTAGTACCGCATACGTTTGGCTCTATGATTCTGCACAGCTCCTCGTCGTATGTTGTCAGCGTCATCTGAACCACGCATTTTGCCTTTTCGCTAATTCTTTTTAGGATGTCAATATCCCGCAATATTAAATCCGACTTTGTTAAAAGTGCAACGCCAAATTCATGCTTTTCGATTATTTTAAGGCATTTTCGGGTATATGTTAGCTCTTTTTCAAGCGGAATGTAAGGGTCGGTCATTGCACCGGTTACAATCATACATCTACTGCGTTTTTTGCTAAGCTCTTTTTCTAAAAGCTGCGTCGCATTTATTTTTACCTCTATATCTTCAAAGCTATATGTTTTTCCATATATTTCGCTTCGACTATCACAGTAAATGCAACCGTGAGTACAACCACGGTATATGTTCATGCTGTTCTTTGAACTAACCAAACTTTTGGCTATTATTTCCTTCAATCTTTCACCCTTTATCTTTTATAAAAGCAACATCAATTTTGAAGTTTATATGCGTATAGCAATTTTTAAAGGGCAGCTAATAGATAAGGTTTTTATTCCAGAATATAAACATCAACTATTCTAACTCCGTTAATAGCACTTTCCGTGTAGGTTTCGTAAAAAAGGTCAACTATTGCGTGTCCTTCCATCATGGCTGTTCCGGTGTCGGTGGCTATTGCATAACCATACACAAAGCTGTCTCCCTCTGCAGAGGCTATGTAAAGCTTGCTCCCGTAAGGAATTATGTTTGGGTTCACAGCACAGCTGCCATAGAAAAGTCCGAGTCCCGAGGAACCTCTGCCGGTTGCCGAATAATAACCCGTAGCTCTCGACGCCGGAATCATGGATTTATAGTTTTGCGGTACTCCGTCCACAATCGGATAATTTTCAAACCCTTCGGTTAAATCAGATACCGGAACCGGTGCGTAAACAATCTGCTCTTCGGTTATAGGATCGGATATCAGATCCTCCTCAATTAAAACCGAATCTACCATCTCACCGTTAATAAATTTATTTTCATAGGTTAATGTTCCCTCACCGTCAACACCCTCCAAGAGAACCACAACATCTTCATGACGTCGATTTAAAAGGGAAGTTTCACGAATGTTTACATCGTGCTCTATTACGTCGGTTATCTCCTCAATTTCATAGTGAACACGAAAAAGTTCAATGTTGTCCCCCTCGATTATAGGCTCGTTAAAGGATGGTTCGGAAAAATCATGTTCTGTTATCTCTACTTCATGTTTTTCTAACAGTTCAAGCACCGACATTTCATGTGTGTGAACTGTTTTGCTTTCCCCATCGTATGTAATTTCAATCGGGAAGCTGTAATCAACAACTACTTTATTTAGTAGCATACCTTCACCGGGGGTGTGAGTAACTACCTCCTCCCCATCTTTATCAAAACCAAAATTACTTGCTACCGTTTCAGGGTGCAGTGCATAGCCCATAACAAGCTCGGCTCTGCCCTCCTCGTCGGTAACTAAGGTTATATCTAAAGGATGAGTTAATAAATAAATTGAAGCGGTAAGTGCCGGCAAAAAAAATAAGCTCGCCCAAAAGCGAGGCGGAACGGCCGTAACCGCTCGCCTCACCTTTTCTTTTTGTCTTAAATACCAACAGGTCATTAAAAACCTTAATATTAACGCTTGCTGAACTGTGGCGCACGTCTTGCAGCCTTAAGTCCGTATTTCTTACGCTCTTTCATACGTGGGTCACGTGTTAGGAAACCTGCCTTTTTAAGGGCGGGACGCAAATCTTCATCTGCCTGTAGCAATGCACGGGAAAGACCGTGGCGAATTGCACCTGCCTGACCTGATACACCACCGCCGGCAACAGTTACTTTAATGTCATAGTTGTTGGCAAGTCCTGTTAATACGAGTGGTTGACGAACTATCAGCTTTAATGTTTCAAGACCGAAGTAATCGTCTATGTCGCGGTTGTTTATCTGGATTTTGCCTTCGCCGCTGTAGATACGTACACGGGCAACACTGCTCTTGCGGCGGCCGGTGCCGTAAAAATACGCTTTAGTTTCATACATAATTCTTCACCTCTAAAATTACAAGCTGATAGCTTCGGGTTTTTGTGCTGCATTTTCATGCTCTGCTGCCTTATACACCCTTAAACGACGCAAAGAACTTGCACCAAGTGTGTTTGACGGTAGCATACCCTTAACGGCAATATACATTGCCTTATCGCTACGGTCGGCCATAAGTGTTTTGTATTGAACCTCTTTTAGTCCACCTACCCAGCCGGAGTGACGACGGTAGTATTTCTGGGTAAGCTTATTACCTGTCAATACTGCTTTTTCACAGTTTACGATAACCACAAAGTCTCCACAGTCTACATTGGGAGTGAAGGTAACCTTATGTTTACCCCTAAGAAGCATTGCTGCCTTTGCGGCTACGCGCCCCATTGGCTTGCCTTCAGCATCTAATAGATACCAACGACGCTGTACCTCATTGGGTTTTGCAAGAAACGTTTTCATTGCTTTCTCCTATCCTTTATTTAGTTTGCTTTCCCATTATATAGCATTAGGTTATCTCTGTCAATAAAAATTTTACTATTTTTCAATCATTGAGGTATTTATCTTTATATTTCATCGATTTTCTTTAATTATCGTTGTATTTCATGCTTGGCAAATTATCATTATGCTTGCTATAATTTTATTAAACAACAGGAGGTGATGACTATTCAAAGACTTGAAGGGCTTGCTCGAAAGGCGATACAAAAATTTAATATGATAGAAACAGGCGACAGGGTAGCCGTAGGAGTATCCGGTGGGAAGGACAGCGTTGCGTTGGTAACTGTTCTCGCTAAGCTTAGGCGATACTGTAACATTAAATTTGATATTTATGCTGTGACCATAGATCCGAGGTTTGGTGGCGTTGAAACTGATTATGCGGTTTTAACCGAGTATCTAAAGGAGTTAGATGTGGAACATCATGTTTACCGAAGTGACATAGGTTCCATTGTTTTTGATATTAGAAAGGAAAAACACCCCTGCTCATTATGTGCTGTTCTGCGGCGCGGTGCACTACACAGCGAAGCTGTAAGGTTGGGATGCAATAGAATTGCTCTTGGACATCATTTAGACGATGCGATAGAAACATTTTTCATGAACCTGTTTACCGAGGGTAGGATAGATTGCTTTTCGCCAAAAAGTTATCTTTCGAGGAGAGATCTTTGGCTCATACGACCTCTTATATTAGCAACCGAGGCCGAGCTGATTAAGGCGGCAAGGAATACCGAACTACCTATAGCTAAAAGCGGATGTCCGGTTGACGGGATAACCAACCGTCAAAACGCAAAAGAATTTGTTACATCTAAGGCGCATGCCGATCCGGCATTTAGGCAAAAAATGTTAAAGGCGCTTCTGGGCTCCGGAATCGGCGGATGGACAACAACCGAAAAATAATCTCCGGCAAGGCCGGAGATTTTGGAAATACCTCTTGCAAAGCTTAGCTTTGTTGCGATGCATTGCTTTGTTGCATAGATAACTTTGCATTTTGCACTTTGTGCAAAAACGATGTATTTCTCATGCTGTTAGATTAGAGTAATAATATTAAGGATATAACATTATGAACAACTTAGTAATAAAAAATGAGAAGTTAAGGGTAGAAATTTCGCCGATGGGAGCCGAACTACAGAGCATTAAATCTGCCTCGGGTAGTGAACTGCTGTGGCAGGGAGACGCTGAATACTGGAGCGGGCGAGCAACTAACCTTTTTCCTTTTATTGGCAGGCTGTTTGAACAGCGCTATACCCATAACGGAGAAAGCTATGATATGTCGGCGCATGGGTTTGCTAAAATGAGTGCTTTTGAAGTAGCAAAGCAGAGCGAGACCGGGGTGGAGTTAATTTTAAAGGATAATGAAGCGACTAGAAAAATATATCCGTTTTCTTTTAGCTTTGTAATCGAATACAGCCTGGAGGAGGAGAGGCTTTCGGTGTCTCATCGGGTGTATAATACAGGGCAGGAGGGAATGTATTTTGGTGTAGGAGGTCATCCCGGATTTAATCTTCCGATAAAAAACACTCTTAGTTTTACTGATTACTATCTTGATATGCAGTCCGACGAGGTTATGAGGGTGGCGCTTACCGAAAATAACTTAGTAGGCGGAAATAATTATAGATATCAAGAGCTAAAAAATGGTAGGATTAATCTTAAACACTCGCTGTTTGATCAGGATGCTTTTATATTGTATAACACACCCGGCAAGGTAGCGATAAGAAGCGATAAGGACGACGACTATATTGTTGTTGAATATCCTGATATGAAGTACTGTGCTTTCTGGCATGCTGTTGGCAAGGAAGCGCCCTACATCTGCGTAGAACCCTGGACGGGAATTCCGGGAAGAGATAACGTAGTAGAAGAAATTTCCGAAATTTGCGACGTAATTTCTTTGCAGCCGGGCAAGGTAAGAGAATTTAATATTTATTACAGCTTTTTCGTGAAATAGCACCAATAGCCGTTCGGATTAGCGGCTATCAACTAAGTGTGTAAAATGAGCCTAAATGTTTATGGTTAATTCCTTGACATTATGAGCAAAAAGTATTATTATATAATCAAATGATAAACCGAAGCTGTATATAATATCATCCGCGTCGGTTTAGTTAAGTGACAATTAAATATGGAGTGATTATGCCGTTAAATTTAAACCTCAGATATCTTGACGGATTCGTTGCCGACAGCGAATTTGATCTGCTTTATCCGACCGTTAAGTCGGCACATGAGGCGTTACATGCACGCAGTGGTGCAGGGAATGACTTTTTGGGATGGCTCGAGCTTCCGAAAAGCTACGACAAGGAAGAATTTACAAGAATAAAAAATGCTGCACAGCGAATAAAAAGCGACAGCGATGTGCTTATTGTTATCGGAATCGGCGGAAGCTATCTCGGATCAAGAGCTGTTATTGAGGCTTTAAACTCAACCCTTTTTAACGATCTTTCAGATGGTGTTAAGATATATTTTGCAGGTCAAAATATAAGTGGTTCACACCTTGATAATTTGCTGAAACTCTGTGAGGGAAAACGTGTATCGGTAAATGTTATATCAAAATCGGGAACTACAACAGAGCCGGCGCTTGCTTTTAGAGTGTTTAAAAACCTTTTAGAGGAACGCTATGGCAAGGAAGGTGCACAAAAGAGAATATATGCAACTACCGATGCCGCAAGAGGAACCTTAAAAACTCTTGCCGACAGCGAGGGATATGAGAGTTTTGTTATAGCCGATGATGTTGGCGGACGATTCTCGGTGCTTACAGCGGTGGGATTGCTGCCCATAGCAGTAGCAGGTATCGACATTGATGCAATGATGAGCGGAGCTGCTGATGCGTATGATAAATTTGCGAACTGCGACGAAAATAACGATTGCTATCGTTATGCCGCAGCAAGAAATATACTGCATCGCCGTGGCAAGGCTGTTGAGTTGATGGCGTGTTACGAGCCTGATTTTGCAATGATGAACGAGTGGTACAAACAGCTTTTCGGCGAGAGCGAAGGCAAAGACGGAAAAGGTATAATGCCAACCTCGGTTGTTTTCTCTACCGATCTTCATTCGATGGGACAGTTTGTTCAGGATGGCGCTCGTATTCTTTTTGAAACGGTTGTGGACTTTAAAAAGCCAAAGGGTGATTATTTTATTGATAAGGATGCGGCTAATGCTGACGGACTTAATTTCTTATCGGGACAAAACTTTTCGCTGGTAAACCGACGTGCTATGGAAGGAACTATCCTTGCACATACCGACGGTGGAGTACCGATAATGGTTATAGAGCTTGATGAGATGAGTGCCTATGATATAGGTTATCTAATATATTTCTTAGAAAAGGCTTGTGCAATTTCAGGATATCTACTTGGTGTTAATCCATTTGACCAACCCGGCGTTGAGAGCTACAAAAAGAATATGTTTGCACTGCTTGGTAAACCCGGATTTGAAGAAGAGCGTGAGAGGCTGACAGCAAGATTATCAAAATAAGTATTTCCGATATGCAGGAATGTGTATCATAAGCAATAAAATATAGAAACGGAGAATTACAATGGTTAGTATTATAGTAGGCGGTAAAGGTAGCGGTAAGACAAAAAAAATGATAGATATTATAAATGCATCTGCTGCGGGTTCAGCAGGAAATCTTGTCTGTATTGAGCATTCAATGAAGTTAACCTACGACATTCATCACGACGTTCGCCTTATTGATATGGTGGAGTATAAAATAGAAAATATGGATATGTTGTTTGGCTTTATTTCAGGAATTCTTGCCGGCAACTATGACATTGTAGAAATTTATATCGATGGCATATTAAAAGTTCTTAATAAGGATATCAATGTTCTTGCAAATCTGTTGGAAAAACTCGACGAGCTGACAGGGGAAAATGTTAAACTTATTGTTACAGTGTCTGCAGATGAAAATGAGATTGGTGAGGAAATTAGCAAATACCCAAGGGCCAGCTAAATAAGTATAGAAACACTAATGTTTCTTCCATAAGCAGAAAATTTTAATTTTGGCTTGACAAACAGCATTATTTTTTATATAATTAATAGCGTTGCATTTTAATTAATTGATTAGGGAGATAAATATGGCAGTTCCAAAGAGAAAAGTATCAAAGGCACGTCGTGATAAGCGTCGTTCGTCGGTATGGAAGATTTCCGCTCCGACTCTTGCCTCCTGCCCAAACTGCAAGGAGAAAAAATTACCTCACCATGTCTGCCCTTCCTGTGGACAGTATAAAGGCAGAGAAGTAATAAAAATCGAGAGCTAATAATATCGGGCAAATTATCGGGCTGTGGCAAGGTCGCTTTGCGGCATCTGCTACAGCCTGTTGTTTTTTTGGAGAATAAATTGGTAGAGATTAAGTCAATTGAAATAGCATCGCCTGCAGAGAAAGCCGGAATTAAAGCCGGCGATAAGCTGGTTGCGGTTAACGAAAAAATCGTTGAAGATAGCCTTGATTACGGATTTTATACCGCAACGAATAAACTGACAATAGAACTTGAAGACAGGACAATAACCTTAACAAAGCAAGAGTTTGAACCTCTTGGTCTTGTTTTTGAGGGGGATTTATATAATGGGAAAAGAAGCTGTAAAAATCGCTGTGTTTTTTGCTTCATCGATCAACTGCCAAAGGGGCTGAGAGAATCTCTTTATCTTAAGGACGATGATGAGCGATTATCCTTTCTAATGGGAAACTACATAACCCTAACAAACCTAAATGAGCGGTTAATTGATAGAATTTTAAAAATGAAATTTTCACCGCTAAATATCTCGGTGCATACCATGGATCCACAGCTTCGAAGCCAAATCATGTGTAATCCTATGGCAGGGGAAGCACTATCTCTCATTCCACGTTTTGCCAAGGCAGGCATATCAATGAATATACAGCTGGTTTTGTGTCCCGGATTAAACGATGGAAAACAGCTGGAATACAGTTTATCGGAACTACAAAAACTATATCCTGCTGTTCAGAGCGTTAGCGCGGTTCCGGTTGGGTTAACACGATTTAGGGACAATCTTTACCCGTTAAAAGCTTTTGATGAAAAAACAGCGGCTCAAAACCTTCTAATAATAGAAAATTTTGGACGGGAATGCCTTAAAAAATTTGAGACGAGACTATTTTATGCCTCGGACGAAATATATCTTCTTGCAAAAAAGAAAATTCCCCCAAGAAGACACTATGAGGAATTTTTACAGCTGGAAAACGGCGTAGGAATGTGGCGAGAATTTTACGAGCGCAACAAAGGTAGGTTTCACAAAATGGGAGGCGGGTTTGACCTTGCTACCGGAGTTTTGGCAACACCCTTGATGGAACAGATGTGCGAAAGCCTTACCGACACCACCGTACACACCGTGACAAACAACTTTTTTGGAGAGGGCGTAACGGTGGCGGGATTGATTACCGGTTGTGATTTGGTAGAACAGCTTAAGGGAAAACTTACCACGTCCAAACTTTTAATTCCGGCACAGATGTTTCGTTCCGAAGGGGATTTGACCTTGGATGGAATGACTGTTCAGGAAATATCAGATAAACTTAATGTTGAGATAGTAGTTTTTGAATAAACAGATAATAGAAAGGAAATCTAATGCCAATTGTTGCAGTTGTCGGACGGCCTAATGTAGGAAAGAGCACGCTTTTTAACAAGTTGTGCGGACGGCGCCTGTCCATTGTAGAGGATACGCCGGGAGTTACCAGAGACAGAATTTTTGCCGATTGTGAGTGGTTAGGCAAGGAGTTTACCCTAATTGATACAGGTGGATTGGAGCCAACCTCCGCAGACAGCATGTTAGTGGAAATGCGTCTTCAGGTAGAACTTGCAATAGATTGTGCTGATGCAATTATCTTTGTTACCGATGGATTAACAGGATTAACCGCAACGGATTCTGATATTGCCGATCTGCTTCGTCGAAGTAAAAAACCTATATTTGTTGCAGTTAATAAGCTGGATAGCATTGGTAGCAGTGATGCCGCACTTTTTGAATTTTATGCACTTGCAGTGGGAGATCTTTTCCCTGTGTCGGCAGTGCATGGACACGGTACCGGCGACCTGCTGGATGCAGTTTTTGAGCACTTGACGTTTGAAGAGCCTACCGAAAAAACGGAAAACGACCCCATAACCGTTGCAATTATCGGCCGCCCTAACGTTGGCAAGAGTTCCCTTGTGAATTATATTCTGGGTGAAAACAGAATGATTGTTAGAGATGAGGCGGGAACCACACGTGATGCAGTGGATTCGCCCTACGAAAACAAACACGGTAAGTTTATTTTAATTGATACAGCCGGCATGCGAAAGAGGGGTAGGGTAGAGGCAGGAGTAGAGCGTTACAGCACATTGAGAAGCCTTGCAGCGGTTCAACGCAGTGAAGTTGTGGTTATTATGTTAGACGCCACCGTTGGATTTACAGAGCAGGACAGTAAGATAGCCGGCTATGCTCATGAAGAGGGCAAGGCATGTATCGTTGCGGTAAATAAATGGGATGCCATAGAAAAGGAAACCAAAACGATGGAAAAAATGCGCAAAAGTCTCATGAACGACTTTTCATTTATGTCCTACGTTCCTTTTATTTTCATATCCGCCAAAACCGGTGAGCGAGTAGATAGAATGTTTGAGCTTATCAAGTTTGTTAACGACCAGAACGCAATGAGGATAACCACCGGTGTTTTAAACGATCTCTTACACCGAGCTACAGCAAGGGTTCAGCCACCGAGCGATAAGGGACGGCCACTTAAAATCTACTATATGACTCAGATAGCAACAAGGCCGCCAACCTTTGCCGCCTTTTGTAATAAAAAAGAGCTGTTCCATTTTTCATACCAACGATATATAGAAAACCAAATTCGCCACACCTACGGACTCGAAGGCACTCCTATCAGATTAATGATAAGAGAACGAGGCGAAAAGATATAATTAAGAAAACACCAACATAATGGTTGGTGTTTTTTGAAATGTAGGCATAGCTCCGCCGCAGGTGGAAATTATTTATAATGGGTAGGAGTTGAATAAAATAAAAAAAGATTGGTTGTTCAAAGATGACGAGAGTATTTGTAATTTTCGAAGTGCAGGCTTGCTAATCCGCGACAATAAAATTCTTGTTCAGCGTGATAAAAATGGCAGAGAATATGCTTTGCCGGGTGGTCATGTTATTATTGGAGAAACTGCTATTCAGTCACTTATAAGAGAATTCAAAGAGGAAACAGGCGCTGATATTATCTGTAAAGACTTAATTTTTACAGAAGAATGTTTTTGGGAATGGAACAATAAATTAACACATACTATAGCATTTTATTATGTAATTGAACTTGTAAATAAAAATGATATTACCGATGCTGGTGAGTTTGTTTCTCAAAAGGATAATTGTGATGTAGTTTTAGGGTGGCTACCGATTGGAGAATTGAGTAATATAACTATTTATCCTCCATTTTTGAAAAATGAAATTAACAATTTACCAAAAAACACAAAACATTTTGTTTCTAAAGAATAATCTATGTGCACCACAAAATATTAAAAAAAGAAAAATGAAAAGCGAAGAGGAGAAAAATATGCAGGAAGTAACAATGGGTTATTTGCAAAAATATATTAAAGCAAAAGATTATAATCCAGAATTGATAAAAGAATACTTTTTTAAACTGTCGGAAGAAACCGGTGAGCTTTCAAGGGCTATCAGAAAAAACCTGCTGAGAGCAGAAGCTGATGATATAAAAGGAACAATAGACGAAGAAATATGGGATGTAATTTATTATGCAATAGCTATTGCAAATTGTTATGATATTGATATAACAGAAACTATAAAATGCAAGGAAGAAGTCAACAAGCACAAATATAATTCTACTATCAGTTACGGTGATGATTTATAACTAATCTCCCTTTGGGAAATTATGAAATATAGACCATACTTAACATACCGAGAAATACCTC
>CAYJDA010000010.1:42557-52558 GCA_964368815.1 uncultured Oscillospiraceae bacterium | reverse complement strand
TCCCTTTGGGAAATTATGAAATATAGACCATACTTAACATACCGAGAAATACCTCTTACAAAGTATGACTTTGTAAGAGGTATTTCCAATAGCTCCACCGCAGGCGGAGATTATAGCTAAGTTACCAGTCCGGGAAATACTTCGTGTTTGCACCAACGGTGCAAAATGCAAAGCTTGGCTTTGCAAGAGGTATTTCCAATAGCTCCACCGCAGGTGGAGATTATAGCTAAGTTACCAGTCTGGGAAATACTTCGTGTTTGCACCAACGGTGCAAAATGCAAAGCTTGGCTTTGCAAGAGGTATTTCCAATAGCTCCACCGCAGGTGGAGATTATGCATTATTAAGCCTTATTTCCTCTAAGGTTGTTTTAATGTTTGGTGCGCCAAATTCAGTTCTTCTTGCTGTGGGTGCTGCCCATAAAACTCCGTTTTGTATTATTCTTCTTGCATATTTGTTATGGTAGGAGGAGTTGGTTTCATGGCCGGGTTGGAAATAAAAAATCTTTCCGTATCCTCTTGTAAATGTGCAGGCGCTTCTAAACACCTCGCCAATATCAAACCATGCCTCAAATATTACATCATCCGGAGTTGGAATATCAAAAAATTCTCCATAACATTCCTCGATGCCAAGCTCAAAGTTTGATGGGATACCCTCGGCAATTGGATGGGCAGGGTTAACGCAGAATAGCCTCTCGTAGCAGTTATCTCTCCAACGTAGGTCGCAGGTAGTACCCAAAAGGGATCTGAATATTTTAGAATAATGTCCGGAGTGTAGAACGATTAATCCCATTCCGCCAAGAACCTTAGCTTTAACTTTTTCAACAATTTCATCTGATACCTTATCGTGGGCACAGTGTCCCCACCAGATTAAAACATCGGTATTGTCGAGAACTTCTTGGGTAAGCCCATGTTCAGGCTGATCTAAAGTAGCCGTTTTAACACTCACTTCCGAGCCAAGCTCTTTAACAATATCTGCCACAGTGTTGTGCAGACCTTTGGGGTGAATTTCGGCCATTATCGGCCCAATTTTTTCACTAAACTCATGAACATTTTCATTCCAAACAGTTACGTTAAGCATTTTTAAACCTCATTGTTTTTGTTGTTTTGATATCTCTAAAATTTTTAATGAAAACTTTGCTCCGCTCGGAACAACAACCTCAACAGTGTCGCCTACTTTTTTGCCTAACAAGGCACTTCCCACCGGCGATTCATCCGAGATTTTGTTTCTCTTTGGGTCGGTTTCCAATGAACCAACAATATTATAGTCGCTTTCATCATTGTCATCGTCAACAACCTTAACATGACAACCTACAGCAACAACATCAAAGGTTAAATCATCCTCGTCAATTTCGCTTGCGTTTTTTAACATTGTCTCCAGCTGAATAATGCGACTTTCTATAAAGCCTTGCTCGTTTTTAGCTTCATCATATTCGCTGTTTTCCGAAAGGTCGCCAAATGAACGAGCAACCTTAATCTTTTCTGCCACCTCCTTGCGTTTAACAGTTCGAAGCTCTTCCAGCTCCTCCTCTAACGCAAGCAGTCCCTCATGGGAAAGTATAATTTTCTTACTCAATACTCTTACCTCTTACACAATTTTGTACGATAATGACATAACTGTGATGTAAAATATACACCACAGTTTTTCATTTACCATCATAGCTTAGCATTATACTACTATTGCATATTTTTGTCAACCTTTTTTTAGCATATCATATAATTCGACATATTTTTTTGCCGAGCTGTCCCAGCTAAAATCTGATTTCATGCAACGTATTGCTAACGATTTCCAGGATTTGGCATCATCGTACAGTTTCTTTGCTCTCATACAGCAGTCGTACATCTCATGTGCATTGTAGTTTTGGAAGGTGTACCCGTTACCTTTTCCGTCACCGTTGTCTTTAATAGAATCGTTAAGCCCGCCGGTTTCACGAACAATGGGTATAGTTCCATATCTTGCAGAAATCATTTGAGAAAGCCCGCAGGGTTCTGATTTAGAGGGCATTAAAAACATGTCAGCACCGGCGTATATTTTTCGGGCAAGATCCGGAACAAAGCCGAGATAAACGCCAACCTTTCCGGGGTTTTGTTCGGCAAGATAGTTTAAGAATGCTTCGTAGTTTCCATCACCGCTGCCAAGTACAACGATATTAAAACCATCATTAATCAGCTGCTGAGCCATATGGCGCACAAGGTCAATCCCCTTATGTGTAACAAGGCGCGTGACCATGGCAATTATAGGCCGAGAGTCATCTTCAAGACTAAAATACTCACACAATGCCTTTTTACAAGCCGCTTTACCTTTTGCAAAAGCCCTTGTTGTATAGGTTGATGCGATAACTTTGTCTGTTGCTGGATTGTATCCCTCAACATCTATACCGTTTAGTATTCCGGAGAGTTTATACTTTTTAGCCCTTAAAATTGAGTCGAGGCCGTAGGCAAACCAGTTATACTGCAACTCCTGTGCGTAGGTAGGTGATACCGTATTTATCCAGTCGGCAGTTTCAAGAGCACCCTTCATAAAGTTAATAGCTCCGCCGTATTCCAGTAAATGCCGCTCCCAATCGCCCATGCCCATAACATCGCCCAACATATGGTCGCCATATTTTCCTTGATATTGGATGTTATGTATGGTGAAAAGAGTTTTTATCGGGTCGGTTTTAGGATTGCCACCATAATTTGTTTTTAATAAAACAGGAACCAGCGCAGTTTGCCAGTCGTTAAGATGCAAAATATCGGGGTCATAATCAATATAGAAAAGCATCTCGATAATAGCTTTCGAGAAGAATGCATATCTCTCGCCATCATCAAGATAACCATATATACCACCCTCTCTAAAGAAGTAGAACTGGTTATCCAAAAAATAGTGTTTAACACCGTTATTTGTCATCTCGAAAACACCGCAATACTGGCTGCGCCATCCTAAATCCACATTAAAGCTACAAACAAATTGAAGCTGGTCGCGGTAGCGCTCCGATATTATTCGATATAGCGGCATAACTACTCTACATTCCTGATCGTCTTTATTAAGAACGGTAGGTAGACTGCCGGCTACGTCTCCAAGCCCTCCCGAAGCAGCGTAAGGAGCTGCCTCACTTGTACAAAAAAGAATCCTCATTTAATATTTCTCCTATATAAACACATATATCTAAACAATTTCACCCTTGTTAACGTATACAGGATAGTTCACAGTTCCCTTAAGCTCGCTATTCTCCGATACTTTAACGTTTTTATCGGTAATAACACTTTCTATAACTGCACCTGTTTCAATCACGGTATCCTGCATAAGCACACAATTTCTGACTACAGCACCTTTTTCTACTCTAACTCCTCGGAAAAGTAGACTGTTTTCTACGGTGCCCGCAATTAACGAACCATCAGCGATTATTGAGTTTTTAACCTTGCTGTCTACGGTGTATCTTACCGGGGCATCATCTCTAACCTTGGTATAAATTGGACGCTTTACAGGAAACAATTTATTCATATTATCGTCTGATAGTAGAGAAAGATTTGCTTCAAGGTAACACTTGCGGTCGGTCATAAAGGTGAAATAGCCGGTGTATTCGTACCCTTTCATTACAAGTCGTCCGATGCACTTGCTAAGCAACTCTTTTTCTAAGAATGTTCGGTTACGAATATGTCCTTCCTTTATCATTTCACAAAGGTGTGTTCGTTTCATAACAAATACAGAAAGAGCAAGATTGCGTTCTCCTGTATGATAATCATCACACAATATCTCGGTTATGTTTTCCTCGTTATCAAGGGTTAAGGCTATGTTGTTATCCTTCAGTTCGGGCGTCATTTCATGTTTAACGTAAACAGCGGTAACATCGGCACCACTTTGACGATGCGTTGCCAAGAGGTCACGATAATCTATATTAGCAACAAAGTTACAGTCGGCAAGAACCACGTACTCCTCGTCTGCCTTTTCAAGATAACCCATGATGCTGTAAAGAGCATCTACCTTATCGTCGGCACGATTTCTACCCTCTGAAAAAGGTGGGAAAATACTGATTCCGCCGCGCTTGTTAGCAAAGTCCCATTCACGTCCGTTTCCAATGTGGTCCATCAGGCTTACATAATTTCTGTTAACAATTATTGCACAGCGTTCAACTCCTGCGGTTGAAAGTCCCGAGAGTGGAAAATCTATAAAACGATATCTGCCTCCAAATGGAATTGCTGCAGCTGCACGCCGCGAGGTAAGCTCGCCAAGTTCACTATCATGGCTGTTGGGGAACAACACCGCCAAAGCTTTAGAGTTTAACATATCTCTTGACCCTCCTCAACATCCTTTTCACACATTACCTTAGCACCGATAACGGCACCCTCTCCAATAGTAATACCCTCTCCTAAAACGGTTATACCCCATTCGGTCTTCTCTGTCATATTTTCAGGCCTTACACCAACCTTTGCATTCTTTTTAATAACAACATTTTCTGCAACAATAGAGTAATGAACCTCAGCACCTTCCTCAATAACTGCACCGGGCATGATAATACTATCCCTTACCGTAGCACCCTTTCCAACCGTTACGCCTGCAAAAAGAACAGCAAAGTCTACATATCCATCGATGCTGCATCCTTCGGTTATCATGGAGTTTTCCACCACCGCATTGTTTAGAATTTTATGAGGAGGCAGTCCGGGACTTCTTGAATAAATTCTCCATCTTGCGTCCCAAACATCTAAAGCAACATTGGGGTTTAACAGATCCATGTTTGCCTCCCATAGGCTCTCAATGGTTCCTACATCCTTCCAATAATGATCAAAATTATATGCATAAAGACTTTGGTCATCACTTAGCATGGAAGGAATAATATTTTTGCCAAAATCGTTAGATGAATCGTTATTTTGTTCATCTTGCTCAAGATACTTTTTTAGTTTTTCCCATTTAAATATGTATACACCCATAGAGGCTAGAGTGGATTCAGAATTTTGGGGCTTTTCTTCAAACTTGGTAATTCTATTCTCCTCGTCCACCGTCATAATTCCAAAGCGTTTTGTTTCCTCCTTGGATACATTTAAAACAGCTATTGTACAGTCGGAATTCTTCTCCTTGTGAAAATCGAGCATGGCGGAGTAGTTCATCTTGTAGATATGGTCTCCGGATAGGATTAAAACATATTCCGGATCGTAGCGACGGATAAAGTCGATATTTTGGTATATGGCATTAGCAGTACCTTTATACCAGTCGGATCCACTGGCCTTTTGGTAGGGAGAAAGAACATGTACACCGCCGTAAAGCCTGTCAAGATTCCATGGCTGTCCGTTGCCAATATACTCGTTGAGTACCAACGGCTGATACTGTGTTAACACTCCTACAGTGTCAATACCGCTATTTATACAGTTTGATAGCGGAAAATCAATTATTCGATATTTGCCACCAAAAGGAACAGCCGGCTTTGCAAGCTTTTTCGTTAAGGTGTAAAGACGACTACCCTGCCCTCCGGCAAGCAACATTGCTACACATTCCTTCATAATACCCCTTCTTTATTATGATTACTTCTTGTATTTTTAACTGTTTATGATTCTTTGTTTATAAAGATAGTGGAAAGCGGCGGTACAGTAATACTTATACAGTTGTTATGGCCATGCCTAAGGCCGGGACTACTTGCAATATTACCGGCGTTTTTTTGCCCGCACCCTCCGTAGATTTCATCGTTGGAGCTAAAAACTTCACGATATATTCCGGGAGAGGGAACACCTATACAATAGTTTTCACGTAACACAGGTGCAAAGTTAGATATGCATATAAGCTGTGATCCCTTACCATCGTATCGGGAAAAAACAATTATATTCTGTTCACTGTCGTCTGAAACTAACCATGCAAATCCGTCAAGGCTGTTATCCAGTTCCCAGAGTGCAGGGGTTTTTAGATAAAACCTGTTAAGTGCTTTTACGTAGCGTTGCAGCTGAAGATGGCTGTCGAAGTCAAGCAACATCCAACTTAAAGCCTTGTCCGGCTTCCATTCGATAAACTGTCCTATCTCGCTACCCATAAACAGTATCTTTTTACCGGGGTGGGACATCATGTATCCATAAAGTGTGCGCAGATTGGAGAATTTATTTTCATAATCACCGGGCATTTTATTTATCATGGAACACTGTCCGAACATAACCTGATTATGTGTAAAGCCAACAACAGTTGATTCTCCCGCCGAGAGATTTTGATTTTCGGTTAGTTGTTGATGATAGTTTTTTCTAAAAAAAGGATCGTTAGACATGTAGGAGAGAATATTGGAGGTCCAGGCGGTTGCCATAGATAAATCAAAACCGAGGCCTCCTCGCAGGCTATCCTGTGTGACGGTGGGCCACGAACTATCATCCTTAGCTAGGGTTATTATGTTTTCATCACGCAGGTGTAGTTCCTTATTAAGACGTTGAAGAAAGGAGATACCTGCAAGGTTTTCATTGCCTCCGAAGGTGTTTTTCTCCCATTCGCCTTCTCCTCTCTCATAATCAAGGTGAAGTACCGGAGATATACCGCTTAGCTTAATGCCGTCGAAGTGATATACCGATGTCCAGAAAACGGCCGCAGAAATCATAAAGCTTTGAATTTCGGTACTGGAATAGTTAAAAAGCGTCATTCCGGTTTTTCTATCTAAACGGTGTAAGGGGTTCGGCTCTTCGTAGAGATGGTCTCCGTCAAAAAGAAAAAGTCCTTTATCGTCTTCAGAAAAGCCCATTATCGGTATATCCAAAATGATAGCTATGCCGGCTTCATGTAGCTTTTCGATAAGATACATAAGGTCGGAGGCTTCGCCGTAGTTTGTGTTCGGTGCAAAAAAGCTTCTAACAATATATCCGTAAACAGATCTTGATGTTGGAAAATTAATAGGCATTAAAAGCACGTGGGTATAGCTCATCTCGTTTACATAAGCCACCAGTGTGTCGGCTATTGATTTGTAATTACAGTTAGAGTCATCAGAATTTCTTCTCCAAGAACCGAGATGTAGCTCGTATATATTGATAGGCGAGGATTTAATGTTCTTTTTTGTGCGTTCCCGTCTCCATATACCGTCCTTCCAATGGTATCCAAAAGGATTGCTGACAACCGAGATCGTTTCGCCATTTATCGTAACACTCTGAAATGCATACGGATCGGGCCGGTATAGCTTCTTGTTTTCTCTTGTTACTATTACATAACGATACTTGTTGCCATAAGTAACTCCCGGCACAAAACATTCATAAAGGCCGTTTTCGGTTACGGGGTGCATTCTATGTTTTTCATCATCCCAATCACAAAAATCGCCTGAGACATAAATATCCTCGGCGTTCGGAGCGTATACTCGAAAAACAATACCGTTTCTTAAATTTTTAAAGGCTGCGTGCGCGCCCATGAACTTGTAACTTTCACCGTTAACCTCTCGGTGAAATTGAGAGTACATCTCAACATCATTAGTGCTAAATAAATTCAACATAGTGCCATCCATCCACATTCATTTCGTTACCCGTTAGTTATTAACGGGTTACCGTTAGTTATTAACGGTTTAGGGTCTTTTTTCGTAATTCAACCAGTATCGTTCCTTAATAATTATATTGCGCCATGTAAAAACTATTCCGCCAAAAAGATATAATATCCCCTTGTTCTTTTATCTATGATATATATTCTAATACCCATATCAAGAAAAGTCAACCCTTTTTAGTACACAATTATCCTTATTTTTCCTTTTTTTATTATATCGTTAGTAATAGCGTTGCAAACATCATCTTTTTGCTTGAATTTATGTATCTATAGTTGTATTTCGTTTTCGGCTCTTTATAACAAAATGGTAATAATTTATTATGATATCTAACAAAATTATACAATTTTTTCAAATTGCTCTTTACAAAAGGTTTTTTATATTCTATAATTTACATTACGTAATAAATAGAAAATTAAAAGGTGTGTAATTTATGGCCGGCGATTTCAGCAGAATAATAACGCTGTTGAGGAAGGAAAAGGGTATAACCCAAAAACAGGCTGCAAAGGAGTTTGGTGTTTCGCAGGCTCTGTTGTCTCATTATGAAAAGGGAATTAGGGAGTGTGGTCTTGATTTTGTTGTAAAGGCCGCCACTTATTATGGAGTTTCCTGTGATTATCTTCTGGGGCGCAGTGCAGAGAGAACAGGTCGAGCATTGTCGGTAGATGATATTCCTGATCCATCTTCGATTAAGGATAGTGCCTATCGTGGAAGTGTTTTGCCAACCCTTAACAAAAAGTTGTTATCAAACTCGCTTAATATTTTGTTTGATAAGCTAAACGGTTGTCCCGATAAGGCGTTGGTGAGTGAAATATCAGCATATTTAGCACTGTCTATATATAAAATGTTTAGGTATATATATGGCTCAAACGCTAAAAACACCGAAAGTTTGTTTTCTATTTCAAAAAACTGCTTTGAGGGCTACACCGGTGCTGAAATGCATATATGTGAAGCAAATGTTCGTGCCATTTTAAAAGGCGAAGAGTTAGGCCTTGGAGCTTCGGTAAAGGATACTTCGGCATTTATTATGAATACAGAACAGCTAAATAAGGACTATGCACTCTATACTCCGAGTCTACTTAATATTATAAAAAGTACCGAAACGCGATTAGAAAAGTATAATAACGGTAAATAAATAGCCTCTTATTTGTACATTGCTACATATTTGTGAAAATTATATAATTTTTTTAGTTAAAATATTTACAATTGTGCTAAAATATATTAAAATAAAAACTGCGGTTCAACCTATACATATAAGTGGGTTATCGCAGTTTTTACAGTTGGAAAGAATGCACTTCTCCACCAGAACTCAAAGCAGGAAAGGAAAAAAAATGAAATCTACAGGAATTGTAAGAAAATTAGACGACCTCGGACGTGTTGTGTTACCAATCGAGTTAAGACGCACACTCAGTTTGGAGGTAGGCGATGGTGTGGAAATTTTCACCGAAAATGACGCCATTGTTTTAAGAAAACACGTTCAGTCATGTGTTTTTTGTGGTGGAGACAAAAAGCTCAGAGAGTACAGTAACAAATTATTATGCTCACAGTGCCGTAAGAAAATAGGCGACCTTTGATACTAAATTTAGGGGGAATACATGTCCGCAAAGATAGTAGCAGATACACATATCCACAGCTTGATTAGTCACGATGCTGAATCGGAACTAAGTATGATATGCCGCAGTGCAGCTTCAAAGGGCATATCGGTAATCTGCCTTACCGACCATGTTGATGTTGAAAGACATCAAAATCCTGAATTTTGGAACGATGTAGATTTTTCTGTCGATTCGGTAAAGGCGATACGGGATGTTGCCGATGAGGCGGGTGTTTCGGTTATGGCCGGCACCGAATTAGGACAGATGTTATACTACCCTGAAATAGGAAAAAAGGTGATAGAGCGGCATGAATACGATCATATTATTATCTCACAGCATACCCTGTTTGATGAAAGCGATTTTTATTATATTGCCCCAGAAAGAATTATTAAAGAAGGCGATGCTATAATTCAAAGATACCTTGCAGACCTTTTAGATACCTTTAATTTAGTAAACGGAGACGTTTTAGCTCATCTTACCTATCCTGCTCGTTATTTTTTTCGTGAAGGTTATCCTTTAGATATGGATATATATACAGATAAAATTCGTGAAATTTATGCACTGTTGATAGAAAAGGAAATAGCTTTAGAGTGTAATACCTCAGGGCTATTTCAACCAATAGGAACAACACTTCCGGACGAAAAGCTTTTAAAGCTTTATTATGAAATGGGCGGTCGACTAATAACGTTAGGAAGTGATGCGCATAGAGATGTCGACGTAGGCAAAGGAATTCCACAAGCTACACAGCTATTAAAAAACATAGGTTTTAAGGAAGCCTTTTATTATAAAAAAAGGAAACCTCAACCCTATGAATTGTAATCTAAAAAACTCCACCGTATGTGGAGTTTTTTATTATCGAGGCTATCATCTCCGCCTCCGGCGGAGATGATTTATATTCCCCGAACCTGCCACACTGAGAAATATTGAGTTTTTGCTTGCAAAATAACGAACGG
>CAYJDA010000010.1:0-42457 GCA_964368815.1 uncultured Oscillospiraceae bacterium | reverse complement strand
GGAGATGATTTATACTTACCCGAACCTGCCACACTGAGAAATATTGAGTTTTTGCATGCAAAATAACGAACTGAGTGAGTTAATCAATATTTCCAAAAGCTCCGCCTCCGGCGGAGATGATTTATACTTACCCGAACCTGCCACACTGAGAAATATTGAGTTTTTGCATGCAAAATAACGAACTGAGTGAGTTAATCAATATTTCCAAAAGCTCCGCCTCCGGCGGAGATGATTTATTCCGGTTGATGACTATGGGAAAGAAGGGCTGCAATCGAGGCGCAGAGTACCGAGCCGCAAATGCCTCCTGCGGCAGAGGTAAGTCCGCCGGTTAATATACCAACAAGCCCATCTTTTTCGACTGCTTCTATAACACCCTGCATCATGAGGTGTCCAAAACCCGGAAGAGGGACAGTTGCTCCGGCGCCGGCAAATTCGATAAAGGGTTGATACAGCCCAAATGCAGAAAATAACCCTCCGAGAATAAATAAGCTTACAAGTAGCTTTGCCGGCGATATAGAGAAGTTATCGATAAGCAGCTGACACATCGCACAGAGTAAACCGCCCACAAGGCATGCCTTTATTATATCAATCACTTTAAAACCTCCTTATTGCAGGCCGAGGCTAACACCCAGAGCACCATCTACCTGTCTTAAATGCCTTGTTGGAATGGTGCCGGTTTTTTCTCGTAACCGCTGTTTATCTATGGTTCTGAGCTGTTCTAATAATATTACGCTATCCTTAGAAAGTCCGCAATCGACACTGCTAATCGGTATATGTGTCGGAAGTGGATTTTTTCCTGTTTTGCTGGTTATTGCGGCGGCAATAACGGTGGGGCTGTGTCGGTTTCCGACATTGTTTTGAACAATAAGTACCGGCCGTATTCCTCCCTGTTCAGAACCGACTACCGGACTTAAGTCGGCGTAAAAAACCTCGCCTCTTTTTATCTCCATTGGGTTACTCCTATGTTTTTCCTACAATGGTATTTTTGCCGCTACTTTACTTTTTATTCCATACATTATATAATTAAACAGATATGAAAACTTTTGCTAACAAAAATGAGGTTGATCAATTGAAGATAGGCATTGATGCGGTTACAATAAGCCGTATGGAAAAAAGTTTAAAATCGGAGCATTTTGTTAAACGGGTGTTTGGCGAAAGAGAGTATGCCGAACTTTTTGCACGAAAATTCAATCCCAAAACCGCCGCTGCCTGCTTTGCCGCCAAGGAGGCGTTTTCAAAGGCCGTAGGTTGTGGGATATTAACTCGTTTTTCTTTGCGTGATGTTGAGCTTTTACGCCGCTCTAACGGAAAACCGTTTTTAAAATTAGCTCCTGCGGCAAGAAGACTTTGTAAGAGAAACAGGGCCTCGGTATCGGTTACCCATGAGGGCGATTTGGCCATCGTTGTGGTAATATTAAATAGCTAAAGTACCGATCGAGCAAGAAAGGTTATAAGCGGAACGGTAACAACGCAGCAAAGGGTTGAAAAGGTTACCAGCCTAACCGAAAAATCTACATTTCTTCCGTATTTTTTTGCAAGCAAAACTACGGTGCTTGCTGTGCAGGTAGATGCACAGATAAGTACCGATAGAAGCATGGTTATATCGAGTTCGATAAACCGTGTTATTAGATAAAGTAAAGCTATAATTGCTAAAGGAATTACTAACAACTTAACCGCAGTAACCGACAGGATAATTTTATCGGTAAATATCTCCTTAAAGTTACACCTCGACACAAAAACACCTATGAGTATCATGGCCAACGGGGTATTAAGATCGGATACATATCCCAATGTTTCATCGATAATTACCGGAAATTTTATGTTTGTTACATATGTTATTACACCTATAATTACCGCAATTATTACAGGTGTTTTAAGTATAGACAAGGCGCGTTTAGCAAAGGGCATATCCTCATTATCCGACATGATGCAAACACCATGTGACCAAAGTGAAATATTGAAGATTGCAACATATGACGTTCCATAGAATATTCCAAGCTCACCAAATGTGGCAAGCAGGAGAGGAAACGCCATAAAACCGCTGTTAGAGTAGGCAGCGCCCATCACACAGAGTTTACGACGAAGGGTTTTTGTGCCAAAACAAAGGGTTGCAATTGCAATTCCCATGCTCATTATTATTATAGAAAGAACAATACTGAAGATAAGATTGCGTGAGCGTTCGGGCGAATAATCCGCCTGAAAAGAGTTGAGTACAGTTGCACTAACGACCACTACTAACAGAAGGTTTGTGAGTTCGTCGACAGTGTTTGTGCTCAGCATTTTTTTCTTATCTAAAAAAAAGCCAACCCCCATCAGTAAAAACATAACAACAATCTGTCTTGACAGAATAACCGCAATTTCCATATTATTCCTTTATTAATCCAATTTTAAAACTGCGGTGAATGCTTCACTCGGAACCTCTACGCTGCCAAGCTGACGCATTTTCTTTTTACCTTCTTTTTGTTTTTCAAGCAGCTTCTTTTTACGGGTGATATCTCCACCGTAACATTTTGCTAAAACATCCTTTCGCATGGCGCTAACTGTTTCTCTTGCGATTATTTTACCGCCTATTGCAGCTTGTATCGGAACTTCAAACATCTGCCTTGGAATGCTTTCTTTTAACTTTTCGGCAATTCTGCGGCCTCTCTCGTACGCCTTGTCGGTATGCACTATCAGAGAAAACGCATCGACTATCTCACCGTTAAGCATAATATCAAGCCTGCAAAGCTTAGATTTTTCATATCCACACAGCTCGTATTCATAGCTGGCATAGCCGCGGCTACGGCTCTTTATGGTGTCGAAAAAATCGTAAACAATTTCGCCGAGCGGCAGTAGATAATGCAAATCAACTCTGGTAGGGTCGATATATTTCATGTCTTTAAAAATTCCGCGGCGATCCTGACAAAGATCCATCAATGCGCCTACATAATCGGTAGGTGTGTAAACATGTGCGTTAACAAACGGCTCTTCACTGCTGGCAATTTTGGTAACCTCGGGATAGTTTGTTGGGTTATCAATCATCATTACCGTGCCGTCGGTTAGGGTGAGTTTGTATTCAACCGAAGGAGCTGTAGTAACAAGTTCCATCATAAATTCACGTTCTAAACGCTCGATAACAACCTCGAGGTGTAGCAGACCTAAAAATCCGCATCTAAATCCAAATCCCAGTGCAACCGATGTTTCCGGAACAAAGGAAAGAGACGCATCGTTAAGAAGCAGTCGGTCGAGAGCCTCACGCAAATCGTTGTATCTGCTGCCATCGGCGGGATATATACCGCAGTACACCATCGGAACAACCGGACGATAGCCCGGAAGTGGTTCATCGGCAGGTTTTTCTGCAAGCATAACAGTGTCGCCTACACGTGTGTCCCTAACATTTTTTATGGAGGCACACAGATAACCAACCTGGCCTGCATGAAGCTTGCCGGTAGGAGTTAGAGAAATGGCGCCGTTATGTCCAACTTCGGTTACAACGTACTCGGTGCCGGAGCGGAACATCTTAATGGTTTCTCCCACCGATACACAGCCGTCCATTACGCGAATATACACTATAACGCCTTTATAGCTGTCGTATACACTGTCGAAAATTAAAGCTCTAAAGGGCGCATCCATATCACCGGAAGGTGGCGGAACATCCCGTACTACAGCCTCTAAAACCTCCACAATTCCAACACCTTGTTTTGCCGAAACATGAGGAGCCTCTAAACAGGGTATTCCAATTATATCCTCAACCTCCTGGGCAACCCTTTGCGGGTCGGCACTCGGTAGGTCAATCTTATTTAAAATAGGTACTATTTCCAGCCCGCTTTCCACCGCAAGATAGGTGTTGGCAAGCGTTTGAGCCTCAACACCCTGCGATGCATCTATAACCAAAATCGCCCCTTCGCAGGCCGCAAGACTACGGCTAACCTCATAGTTAAAGTCAACATGTCCCGGCGTGTCTATAAGGTTGAGCTCATAGTTGTTTCCATCACTCGCTCTGTAATCGATGGTCACCGCTCTTGCCTTAATGGTGATTCCGCGTTCCCTTTCGATATCCATGTTGTCTAAAAGTTGATTTTCCATCAACCTTTCCTCAACTGCACTGGTTTTCTCCAATATTCTATCGGCAAGCGTCGACTTACCATGGTCGATGTGTGCAATTATGCTAAAATTACGAATATGCTTTTGTCTTTCCATTACTGTGTATTTACTCCTACGATAATCCTATATATTTTACCATACAAATACAGCTAACGCAACCGATGTATAAAATAATTTAAAATAAATTCAGTTTCTGTAATTTACATGTTGACAATGTTACATTACATGGTATAATTACGTTATAAACATAACAAAAAGTTTCAAATAATTACATATGGTGAAAAAATGAACGAGAGACAGGAGAGGATATTAACTCTATGCAACACTAACACTTTTATCTATCTAAATGATTTAGAGGAGGTGTTTCCCAATGTATCGCAGATGACCTTGCGGCGCGATATTGAGGCGCTTGCAGCAGAGGGATTATTGATAAAAATCAGGGGTGGTGCAAGGCGTACCAACGCACTTTATCAGGAAGACGCATTTGCAAAACGTGCTGCAGAAAATCAGGACCACAAAACGGCGATATCTAACGCGGCAATTGAGTATATAAACGAAGGAAGCCTAATTTTCTTAGACAGCGGTTCAACCACAGATTGGCTTGCAAGGTTGATGAAGGATATTCGGCTTACAGTTTATACAACCGGAACTAATATTGCGGCGATACTTTGTCAGAAGAGTAATATTTCGGTTCATCTTACGGGCGGCAAGCTTAACAGCCTTAATCTTTCGCTATCGGGTTCGGGAGCTATCGAATCCATTAAAAATGTTAATTTCAGTAGCGTTTTTATGGTAGCCTCCGGCTATGCACCGGGAAGTGAGTTTAGCTGTGGAAATCAAAATGAAGCCGAGCTTAAACGGCATATTATTTCCAGAGCATCAAGGGTTATAATGTTAATAGATGAAACCAAGGTTTCCAAATCGATGCACTATACCTTTGCCGAGCCACAGGATGTTGACGTTATAGTTACAACCAAGATGTTTCCCGCTGATTATAAAAAGCATATTAGGTCGTTAAACAAAAGCATTGTTTTTAATATTCGAAGAAGTACGAGACAGGAGAGCGTTAAAAATGAAGACTAAAGCATTAAGACTGTACGGAAAATCAGACATCAGAATGGAGGAGTTTGAACTCCCAAAGATAACCGAGGGTGAAATTTTAGCTAAAATCATTACCGACACACTCTGCATGTCATCCTACAAGGCGGCAATACAGGGCGAGGACCATAAACGTGTTCCGTCAAACTGTGCTACCAATCCGGTAATTTTGGGTCATGAATTTTGCGGCGAAATTGTTGAAGTTGGCGCTAAATATGCCGATCAATTTAAGCCGGGTCAGCGTTTTGTTATTCAGCCGGCATTAAACTATAAAGGCTCGCTGGATGCACCGGGATATTCCTTTGAATACATCGGTGGCGACGCAACCTATATTATTATTCCCGAGGTTGTTATGATACAAAACTGTCTTTTACCCTTTGAGGGCGAGGCTTTTTTCCTTGGATCTTTGGCAGAGCCTGTTTCCTGTGTTGTGGGATCATTTAATGCAAACTATCACTGCGAGATGGGGTCGTATAAACATGAAATGGGTATTCGAAAGGGTGGGAATCTCTGTATTATAGCAGGTTGTGGTCCGATGGGAATCTGTGCAATTCAACATTCTTTAGCGGCCGATGTGCGACCTGCCAGGGTTGTGGTAACCGATATAGACCAATCTAGGATAGATAGGGCAAAAACTTATTTATCGCAGGAATACGCAAAGGAGCGAGGCGTAGAGCTTATCTACTGCAACACCTCAGAGGGCGATTCGGTGAAAACCCTGATGGAGTTAACCGATGGTAAGGGGTATGACGATGTATTTGTAATGGCTCCGATACCGGCCTTGATAGAGCAGGGAGATGAAATACTGGCAAGAGATGGCTGTTTAAACTTCTTTGCAGGCCCGAGTGATACCAAATTTAAGGCACCGATGAACTTTTATAATGTTCATTATAATGCAACTCATCTTGCGGCGGCTTCGGGCGGAAATAACGATGACCTTTTAGAGGTTTTGAGATATCTTAACGAGAGCAAAATTAATCCAACCTTTATGATAACGCATGTGGGCGGACTGGATTCTTGTGCCGAAGCAACGTTAAATCTGCCTAAAATTCCGGGCGGAAAAAAGTTGATTTATACACATGTTAGTATGCCGTTGACGGCAATTGAAGATTTTGAAAAATTAGGGGAAAAGGATTTATTTTTTGCCGAACTTTCGAAGCTTTGCCCCAACAAGGTTTGGACGGTTGATGCAGAAAAATACATAATGGAAAACGCGAAGAAGATATAAAACATAAGGGAGATTATTTTATGGCAAAGCCTATAGTTATGCCAAAACCGGGAATAACGGTAGAGGAATGTATACTTTCAAAATGGCACAAAAGCGTAGGAGATACGATAAATAAGGGCGACCTGCTTTTTTCCTACGAAACCGACAAGGCTTCTTTCGATGAGATATCGGAGGAGACCGGCGAACTGCTCGCAGTTTTTTATAACGAGGGTGATGATGTTCCCGCTCTGAATAATATCTGCGTAATCGGCACTGCAGGAGAGGAAGTGTCGGAATTTGCGCCGGATGTTGATGGCACTGAAACAGCTACAGCTGTGGCTGAGGCACCAAAAACTACCGCACCTGTAGTTAGCACACCGCAGGTTGTTCCGTCAGCAGCACCGGCAGTTGCGGCAACGGCTGTTTCGAAGGAATCAAATGTAGCTGAAACGGGTTCGGGCGGCGTTTCTCCAAGAGCAAAAGGACTTGCCGAGCGAAATGGTATATCTGTTTCAAACACAGCCGGATCGGGCCCTAACGGCAGAGTTATAGAGCGCGATGTTTTAAGAGTTATGGCTAAGGGGGCCGACACGGCTACATTTGCTACGGTGCCAGCTTCGGAAGATATTCCACACACTAATATTCGCAAGGTTATTGCCAAAGCTATGCATGCCTCGCTTTCGGGAATGGCTCAGTTAACACTCAACAGCTCTTTTGATGCTACCGAGATTTTAAAGCTTCGAGCTTCCTTTAAACAGAGCAAAAAACCACAGCTTGAAAAAATAACATTAAACGATATTGTTTTATATGCAGTGGTTAAAATGTTGTTAAAGCACCCCGAAATAAATGCGCACTACTACGACGATTTAACCAGACGATTTAACACGGTAAATCTCGGTGTTGCGGTTGATACCGATAAAGGGCTTATGGTACCGAAATTAATGGCGGCGGAATCCATGACATTGCCGGAATTATCTGCCGAAATGAAGTCGGTAGCGGCAGCTGCACAAAGCGGAAATATTAATCCCGATCTGCTCGCCGGCGGAACATTTACCGTAACAAATCTCGGCAATCTCGGCGTAGAAAGCTTTACTCCGGTTATTAATCCTCCCGAAGTTGGTATTTTAGGTGTTTGTTCGTTGAACGAAAAAATTAAAATCGTTAACGGAATGGTAACGGGATATCAATCTATGGGATTATCATTAACCTTTGACCATCGTGCCCTGGACGGAGCGCCGGCTGCAAGATTTTTAAAAGATGTCTGCGATGCTCTTGAGAATTTTAGTTTATTGCTGGTAGACTAATCAAGGTTTTGTGTTCGGATTTCAAGTCTTTGACGATATAAAGAAAGGAAATAGTAACAGTGAAAGATATAATTGTAATCGGTGGTGGACCGGGTGGTTATTGCGCCGCAGAGAGAGCAGCGGCGGCAGGTAGGTCGGTAACACTTTTTGAAAAACGCTCGCTTGGCGGAGTTTGTTTAAACGAGGGATGCATTCCGTCGAAGGCATTGTTGCACAGTGCAAAGGTTTACGACTATGCAATGCATGGTAAGGATTATGGGGTTATAGTAGATTCTGCCTCTATTGATCAAAAGAAGGTTATAGCCCGTAAAAATAAGATAGTTAAAAAATTGGTAGCCGGTGTTGGCATGAAGATGAAAAAGCACGGTGTAGAGGTTATCAGCGGAAATGCAGTTATTAAAGGCAGGGTAGAGGGTGGATTTTGCGTTGAGTGTGATGGCAATGAATTCGCAGCGAAACAGCTGATAATTGCCAGCGGAAGCAGTCCGATGTTGCCACCTATTGATGGATTGATGTCGGCGGTGGAATCCGGATATGCAATGACAAATCGAGAGATTTTAGCGCTAACTGAAATACCGCAAAGCCTTGTGGTAATCGGTGGGGGCGTTATCGGCCTTGAAATGGCATCTTACTATAATTCGGTAGGCAGTAAGGTTACCGTTGTAGAGATGTTAAATTCCATAGGTGGGCCTATAGATGAGGATATTTCGGAAAATCTTCTTGCTAATTATAAGAAAAAGGGAATTGAATTTCGTCTCGGCTGTAAGGTTACATCTATTGGTGATGATGGTGTTACCTTTGAGGATAACGGCGAAAAGGAAGAACTAAAGGCAGAGAAAATTTTACTTTCAATAGGCCGCCGCCCAAACATAGTAGATATCGGATTAGAGAACCTTGATATTTATACCGAGAAGGGAGCCATCGTAACCGATGATTATCTGCGTACCAACATTGAGGGAGTGTATGCAATAGGAGATGTTAACGGGAAAATAATGTTGGCACATACCGCCTATCGTGAAGCAGAAGTTGCGGTTAATAATATTCTGGGCAAAGGCGATATGATGGAATACGGTGCAATTCCGTCGGTAATCTATACAAATCCTGAGGTCGCGGCAGTGGGGGAAACCGAGCAGAGCGCAAGGCAAAAGGGTTATGACTGCGAGTGCATTAAACTGCCCATGGCATACAGCGGCCGCTACCTTGCTGAAAATGAAAGAGGCGATGGATTTATTAAGCTTGTTTACGACAAAAAGAGTGAGTGTATATTAGGTGTTTCTATGATTGGTAATTCCTGTTCTGAAAGTATTTACGGAGCGGCACTTATGATAGGAAATTGTATTCCGATAGAGCGCATTAAAAAGTTAGTGTTCCCACACCCGACTGTTTGCGAGATAATAAGAGAAGCATTGTTTGAGATAGAGTAACCGTAAGAAAGGAAAAAATCATGCCAAAGAGTTTGGTTGTAGACCCAAAGGAAATAAGAAAAAGCGGAGTTATAAGTTTTACCGATATTCCGGTTAATGCCTATAAAAAAACCGTTAAAGAGGAGAGCAAAAAGTTTTCAAAAGAGGAGCTTTTAAGAATACTTTCCGATATGGCAAGTATCCGAGAATTTGAAAATATGCTTAACGAAATTAAGGTTAAAGGTCAGTATAATGACCTACCTTTTACATATGCAGGCCCGGCTCATCTTTCTGCGGGACAGGAAGCCGCCGCAGTAGGTCAGGCATTTGTTTTGGATGTAGAGGATTATATTTTAGGTTCTCACCGTAGCCATGGAGAAATTATAGCAAAGGGTTTATCCTCCATCGAAAAATTGTCAGATGCCGAGCTAAACGAGGTTATGGAGAATTTCTTCGGTGGTGCTAACCTTAAGATAATTAACGAACATTTTAAGTTTGATAATGTTAAGGATAAAGCAAAGTATTTTTACATCTATGGCGCTATGGCAGAGGTATTTGCTCGTGATAACGGTTTTAATCGTGGTCTCGGTGGATCCATGCATGCTTTTTTTACACCATTTGGGATATTCCCAAACAACGCAATAGTTGGTGGCAGCGGTCCAACCTCTACCGGTGTTGCACTTTACCAGCGAGTAAATAAAAAAGAGGGAATTGTTGTTTGTAATATCGGTGATGCCTCAATGGGTTGTGGTCCTGTTATGGAGAGCCTAAATTTTGCCGCTATGGACCAATATCGCACCCTTTGGAACGATGGAATTAAGGGAGGACTACCGGTTATTTTCTGTTTTAACAACAACTCATACGGCATGGGCGGACAAACTCGTGGCGAGACAATGGCCTACGATTTTCTTGCACGAATGGGTGCCGGTATTGCAAAAAATCAGATGCATGCCGAGCGTGTTGACGGATATAATCCACTTGCTGTTATTGATGCGTTTCGCCGTAAAAAGGACATTATTAAGAAGGGTGACGGCCCTGTTCTGTTAGACGTTATTACCTACCGAATTTCGGGACACTCCACCTCGGATGCCTCGGCATACCGTAGCACAGAAGAAATTGATATGTGGCGTGAAGCAGATTCCATAGAATGGTTTAAAAAAGAGCTTGTTAAGGCGGGAGTTTGCAGCGAAGAAGAGGCTAACCTTGCAATAGAAACAGCACAAAAACGTAATCGTGATGTTTTTATGATTGCACAGGATACCAACATTACCCCATATATGCCGCTTGATGAAAAGAAAAATATCATAGCCGACCTTATGTTTAAAAACGAAACCCGCAAGGTTATGGACGACCGCAAGCCGGATGTTTTAACAACCAAGGAAGAAAATGTTCGCTATGCCGGATTAAAAAACAAGGCAAGGTTTGCTTTCGACGAAAACGGTAAAGCTATAAGTAAAAACAGAATTTATGCACTTAGAGATGCCCTTTTTGAAGCTATATTTGATAAATTTTATGAGGATCCAACCCTTGTTTTATACGGTGAAGATGTCCGTGACTGGGGCGGCGCTTTTGCTGTAACCCGTAATATGATGGACAGCATTCCGTATCATCGCCTTTTTAACTCTCCTATTAGTGAAGCGGCAATTGCAGGCAGCGCTGTGGGGTACGGTATGGCCGGTGGACGTGTAATAGCCGAGCTTATGTACTGCGACTTTCTTGGCCGCGCGGGGGACGAGGTATTTAATCAGCTGGCGAAATGGCAATCTATGTCGGCAGGACTTTTAAATATGCCGGTAGTACTCCGTGTGTCGGTTGGTAGTAAATACGGAGCGCAACATTCTCAGGATTGGTCTGCGCTAACCGCACACATGCCGGGATTAAAGGTGGTGTATCCGGTAACACCTTATGATGCAAAGGGCTTAATGAATACAGCGCTTTCCGGCCTTGATCCGGTTGTGTTTTTTGAAAGCCAGAAGTTTTACGACATTGGTGAAATGTTTCATACGCAGGGTGTTCCGGAGGAATATTACGAAATTCCGCTGGGCGAGCCGGACATTAAGCGTGCCGGAAGCGATTTAACAATTCTTACCATCGGTGCAACATTATATCCTGCGCTTGAGGCGGCAAAGAAGTTTGAGGAATATGGAATTTCGGCAGAGGTTATTGATGCAAGAAGTATAGTTCCATTCAACTACGAAAAGGTTGTTGAGTCGGTTAAAAAAACCGGCCGAATTATTCTTGCAAGCGATGCATGCACAAGGGGTAGCATCTTAAATGACTTTGCAAGCAATATTACACAGCTTTGTTTTGACTACCTTGATGCACCGGCATTCGTACTGGGTGCAGAAAACTGGATTACTCCTGCATTTGAATTTGAACATTTATTCTTCCCGCAACCTGAGTGGTTTTTAGATGCGTTTCATCGCAGAATTATGCCGCTTGAGGGATACACTCCAAGCAAGGATTTTACCGATACCGAACTTATGCGCAAGGCTAAATTTGGAATCTAATTCATTAAGGAGAAAGTATGATTGATATATCCACCACTATAAAAAAAGCGGCAGATAATGTAGACAATCGAAAAGATATTCCGGGTCGGCTCGGCGGAAAACTATCTATAGTAACCGGCAGTGCCCAGGGTTTTGGCCTTGGCATTGCCGAGTGCATGATAAAGGAAGGTGCCTTTGTTGCAATAGCAGACCTTAACTATGATCTTGCAAAGGAGGTTGCAGACAGACTTGGTGAGCGCGCTATGGCTGTAAAGGTTAATGTTGCCGACGAGCAAAGTGTTGCCGATATGGTTAGTAGAGTTGTTGAAGAGTTTGGAGGTATAGACCTTTTTGTTAGCAATGCGGGAGTTCTGGTTGCCGGAGGGATCGACGAGCTGGAGTTTGATAAATTTGAATTCGTAACAAAGGTTAACTACTCGGCTTATTTCCTTACGGTTAAATATGTGGGCGCCGTAATGAAGGCACAGCATGAAGCAAGCAAAAGCTGGATGGGTGATATAGTTCAGGTTAACTCTAAATCAGGCCTTGCCGGAAGTAAAAAGAATTTTGCCTATGCAGGCTCTAAGTTTGGCGGCATCGGATTAACCCAGAGTTTTGCGCTGGAGCTTGCACCGTATAATATTAAGGTTAACTCCATCTGTCCCGGCAACTACCTAGATGGCCCGCTGTGGTGCGATCCCGAAAAAGGACTTTTTGTTCAGTACCTAAGGGCCGGAAAGGTTCCGGGTGCAACCAGCATAGAGGAGGTTCGTCGTTTTTATGAGGCGCAGGTGCCACTCGGCAGAGGGTGCTTCCCCGAAGATGTTGCAAAGGCGTTATTCTATCTTGTTGAACAGAGTTACGAAACGGGTCAGGCACTGCCGGTTAGCGGTGGACAGATAATGTTAAACTAAGGAGCGTAGATAAATTATGCATGATTTACATGGTGGTACAGCCGAACAAAGACTTGCCTCATTTGAAAAGGTAATCGCTACCCAGCCTATGCCAACAAAGCGGCCGGAATACTGCAATAACCACGTTCATACTATTTATTCTTTTTCACCATATTCGCCTACCGAGGCAGTTTATCAGGCTTTTCTTGCAGGACTTAACACGGTTGGAATAATGGATCACGATAGCGTTGGCGGAGCAAGGGAGTTTTTAAAGGCCGGCAGTATTGCGGGGTTAGGCGTGACGGTTGGTGCTGAGGTACGTGTTTCTATTAAAAACACCCGTCTTGGTGATAAAAACACCAATAATCCCGATCAGTCGGGAGTTGCCTATATGGCATTACATGGAATTCCGGAACAAAGCCTTGAAGCTGTTGAGGAGTTTTTTAAACCAATATGTGCGGCACGTTGCAGGCGTAACCGTGCAATGGTAGAGAATATTAACAAAATAACATCTTCCCATAACATCACTATTAACTATGATAATGATGTTGTTCCTCTCTCCATGTCGCATGATGGTGGAAGCGTTACCGAGCGTCATCTTCTATATGCACTTGCAACAAAAGTTTATAAAACCTTTGGCGCCGATGGAGCTGCCGCTTTTGCCGAAAAAATCGGTTGCAGTATTAGTGAAGCGGTGAAAAATAAAATTAATTCTGACCCGAAAGATGTTTTATATATTCTACTCGGAGTATTTAAGTCAAGCCTTGTAGGCAAAATATATGTTGAAGCCACCGATGAGCTACCTGATGTTAAAGATCTCGTCAGGCTGTGTAATGATAACGGTATTGTTTTAGCTTATCCGTATCTCGGCGATGTTGGGGATAGTGTTACCGGCGATAAAAAAGCTCAGAAATTTGAAGATAGCTTTATTGAGGAGCTTTTTGAAGAGCTTACAGAACTTGGGATAAAGGCTGTAACCTATATGCCGGCACGAAATACTTCAGAGCAGCTTGCAATGGTTCAGGAGCTTTGCCGCAAATATAATATGTTTGAAATATCGGGCGAGGATATAAACATGCCAAGCCAGAGCTTTATATGTGAAAAACTTACCGACAAACAATTTTCACATCTGGTTGATGCTACATATGCTTTAATTGGTCACGAAAAGGCGGCGAAAACAAACCTTTCGGATGCTATGATATATGAAGATTTTGCCGACCTCGACAAGGTTATAAATAAGTACAAAAACATTGCAATTGGATAGAAGATATTGAAAGGAACGGTAAACAGATGGCTGAAAAAAACAACTATTTTCTTGCGATAGACATAGGCGCTTCCAGCGGAAGACATATCCTTGGTTGGATTGAAGATAACAAAATGGTAACCGAGGAAGTTTTTCGTTTTAAAAATGGCTACTCTACCCGCAACAATCACAAATGCTGGAATCATGACGAGCTATTTTCCATGATTATTACCGGCATGAAAAAATGTAAAGAAATAGGAAAAATACCAACATCGGTATCGGTAGACACCTGGGGAGTTGACTTTGTTTTACTGGATGAAGATGATAACATGATAGGTGATACTGTCAGCTATCGCGACAATCGAACCGAAGGAATGGATGAAAAAGTGTTTGCCTGCATTTCGGAGGATGAGCTATACAGCCGTGCCGGAATACAAAAAACAAGGTTTAACACCATCTACCAGCTGATGGCGGTAAAACAGAAATATCCGCAGCAGCTAATAGATGCTAAAACGCTGCTGTTTACGCCGGACTATTTTCTGTTTAAACTTTCCGGAAAGAAAAACTGTGATTATACCATGGCGAGTACATCCAATCTGTTAAATGCTGCTAATAAAGACTGGGATAACGAAATTATAGAGCGGTGTGGTTTTCCGAGAAACATATTTTTACCACTTAGCCTCCCGGGAACAGAGCTTGGAGAGCTTATACCGGAGATTGCAAAGGAGGTTGGATATAGCTGTAAAGTTCTTTCAACAACGTCACATGATACTGCCTCGGCAGTCGTGGCTGTTCCTACCATGGAGGAGACTGTTTATATAAGCAGTGGAACTTGGTCGCTTATGGGCATCGAGAGTGAAAATGCGATATGTACCGAGATAGCACACGAAAAGGATATGACCAACGAGGGTGGCCGCGAATATCGTTATCGTTTTTTAAAGAACATTATGGGTCTTTGGATGATACAAAACGTTAAAAAAGAGTATAACGACAGCTATAGTTTTGATGAGCTGTGCAATATGGCTCAGCAGTCCGACATTAAGACCATTGTTGATTGTAATGACAACCGTTTTCTTGCCCCTGATTCTATGATAACAGCAATAAAGGAATACTGTGTTGAAAATAATCTGCAACCACCGCAAACACCGGGTGAGGTATCGGCGGTAGTATATAATTCTCTTGCCGACTACTATGCAAAAACAATTAAGGGAATAGAGGAAATTGTTGGTCGCACATATGAAAACATTAATATTGTGGGTGGAGGTTGCAAAGATGAGTACCTTAACGAGCTAACCGCTATAACCACAGGAAAAAAAGTAGTTGCGGGACCGGTTGAGGCAACAGCAATAGGTAATATAACTACACAGATGATAGGTTTAAAAGAGCTAAAGAATCTCACCTTGGCAAGGCAGATAATTAAAAGCTCTTTTCAGGTGAAGGTTTTTAAATAACTATAAAACTCCGCTTAAAGAATTAATCTTTTAAGCGGAGTTTTTGAAGGGCTTTTGATGCGGAATTCCTGCATTGTTGACAAATGGTTGATATTAACTATAATAAATTTAGAAGCATATAACCTCTCGAAAGGGATAAAGCGATTATTAAGGGTGCGATTTACATGGTGTTTAGTGCATTGGCGTTTGCCTGTATGCAGATTATTATAGCACTAACAGCCGACACCATACCATTGTTTGAACAGCTTGTTTTTAGAAATGCAATTGCGAGCATAATAGCCGCATATTTTGTAGTAAAAAATAAGTTGCCGTTATTTGGTAAACCCGAAAATCGAAAACGTTTGATTTTTCGCTCTATGTTCGGATTTCTCGGAATGATAACAACATTTTATGCAAATGCAAATGCAAATCAGGGTGACGTGGCTATTATTACCAAGATGACCCCGTTTGTAACAATAATCGGTGTCGCACTACTATTAAATGAAAAGATAAAGCCGTATCAAATTATTTCGGTTATTATCGCTTTTATCGGTGCCGGAATTGTTTCCGGTGCACAGTTTGATTCGGCATTTTTTCCGCTTATGGTTGCGGCAGCATCTACCTTGTTTGGCGGAATTGCCTATTCGTTTGTTAGCTCGCTACGTGGAAAAGAACCCCCTTGGGTTATCGTGTTTTTCTTCTCAATGTTTTCTACAATATTATGTTTACCGATGTTATTTTTCGACTTTGTTATTCCTTCCCCGGTAGACTTTTTGCTCCTACTGGGAATTGGTGCTTTTGCGGCAGTTGGGCAAATTTTATTAACAAAATCATACTCCTGTGCTAAAGCAGGGGATGTAAGCGTGTTTAACTATTTTGGGATTATTTTTTCTATGATACTTGGGTATATAATTTTGGGTCAAGAGGTGCCGGCATCCTCTATGCTTGGTGGTCTTTTGGTTATCGGTGCCGGTGGCTTGGTATTTGTGGCTACTCGGCGCGAAACCAAACAATAATTAAGGGGGCAACAGCCCCCCCTTAATTATTATATGTGGCAAAATAGCTGTGAATAGCTTTCAATATCGGCACCTTTTAAAATATTTGTTATTTCACCGGGGCCGGCACTACCGGGCGTATAGCTGTATATCGGCAATTTTTTGTCGTGGTACAGTTTTTTAATCTTTTCAATATATTGCCAGCTAAGATATATCTGATCCCAACCCGAAAACCATCTACGATCCGCTATAATTGCCGAATGTAACAACCGCTCATATGCTTCGGGGGTATTCATTCGGTAGCTAAGGTTGCAGTTTTGGCAAAAATCCATTTCTTCAACCGTAATACCATGGCTCTCACCCGGAGTTTTTATATTAAAGGTTAGCGAAACGCCTTCATATGGCTGTATTTTAAAGATAAGCACGTTGGGCTTTTCCTGCCCATCTAACTTTTTAAATGTAACAATAACATTCATCTCACGGGTGTTTAATTTTTTACCGGTTATGATATAAAAGGGTACACCTTGCCAACGATCGTTATCAACAAAAACCTTGCAGGCGGCAAATGTTTCGGTAGTAGACTCGGGGGAAACATCCGGCTCGCTTAGATATCCATCATACCTAGCAAGCAGTAAACTATCCTCTATATTCATATTTTCAGGTGATCGCAAACAGCAAAAAACCTCGGATTGCTTTTGTTTTAAATCGTCATCGTTAATCGGCGGTTCCATAGCAACAAAGCTTAACAGCTGCATTAAATGGTTTTGAACCATGTCCTTTAATGCTCCGGCGTTATCATAATATTTTGCTCGGGTTTCGACACCTACTTCCTCGCTTGCTATTATTCTTATATTGTCTATATTACTGCGATTCCAGCTGTTTTCAAACAGTAAATTTTTAAATCTTATAGTTAATATGTTTTGAATCATCTCCTTGCCAAGATAATGGTCGATTCGATAGATGCTACGGGCGCCAAAATATTCCTCTAACCGATCATTTAATTTTTTTGCATGCTCCGGAGTTTCACCAAACGGCTTTTCTATAACAAGCTTGTAATTTCCGGCACCTTTAAGGGTAATCAACCCCTCGGTAATAATTTCGAAAAATTCGGGCGCAACAGCATAGTAAAATAAATTATTTTGAATTGCTATACTGCAAAAATATTTTGACAGCTTCTCATATTCCGAAATAACCGTAAAATCCATTTTGAAGTAGCTTATCTTTTTTGTGAAATCTTCAAATAGCTGCTCGTTAAAGTCGACTCGGCTATATTTCTTTACCCAGCTTTTTACTATTTCTATATAATTCTCGTCACTGTAATCTCTACGACCTATTGCTAATATTCGAGTATCATCCGTTAGCCTACCGATAGAGTAAAGATTATAGAGCGCCGGCATAAGTTTTCGATAGCATAGGTCGCCTGTTCCGCCAAAAATCGTTATATTCTGTGAAATAATGTTATCCATTCATCTCTCCCTTCATTAATATACTAACACCCTGTGGAATACTTATTTCTGAGCACTGCTTTGTTATTATACCATCGTTTAATGCAAGGCATAATAACTGATCGCTAAATCTGTTGGCAACCAATAAAAATCTATCATCACTAACATTTAAAATATCTCTCGGATGGTCGCCGTTTAGGTGAAAATATTGTGTAACAACTGGTAGCTCATCCTCTATGTTAAGCATGGTAATTAAATTTTTAAACCGTGTAGATACCATTAAAAATTTACCGTTTGCGCTCAAACGAATAGCAGCACTTCCCTCACAGAGCTCATCCCCCTTTGGCAATAATGATATATTACCAAGCCTTTTTAAATTAATGCCTTCAATATTAAAGCTGTATAGCTCGTTGCTTAGCTCGGCAACCAGATATAGCTTTTTATTATCAGGGCTTATTACTGCGTGGCGAGGGCCACTTTTTTCCGGCATTGTTGTCTCGTTTAAAATATTTAGGTCGAAGTCTAGGGTTAAAACCTTGTCTAGCAATAGACAGGGAAGAAATATAAAATTGTTAGCAATAACAACTTGGTGACACCCAGCCTGTTCTTTAATTAATACTTTTTTTATCAGCTTTAGTTTTTTGCCATCAAATGAAAGCTTTGTAACCGTTCCGGCAGAATAGTTTGCGGTATAAATAAATTTATCAACAACTATGTGGCATGGAGCGTTTGGGTCGAATGCAATCCTGTCGATAATATCACCGTTATAACTACAAACTGCAACGCCATGATTATCTCCCTCACTATAAACCGAGTAGAGAAACCCGTCTTTCCCATCGGCTATATATTTTGAATTTTTAACGTTACAAAAAAGTTCAGGGCTTGATAATTCTCCTGTTTTCTCGTTAAGTAAAAAGCGATAAATCCCTTCTCCACCGTTTGCATAGCTACCCAAATATCCGGCAAGCATCTCAATCTCCTTATATTTTTTATTTTATTATAACAGTTAATTACACGCTTTACAACACAAACAACAAAACAATGCCTGCTAATTTTGATGTCACATTTTTTTAACATTTATCACACAGCTTTACAACTCTTTACAACAAGTTTACAACTCTTTACACAAAAAATTGAATATATTTACATTTAATCTATTGACTTTTGTTAGTTGATATGATAAAATACACTAAAGTTGCATTTGTGTGTTTTTCTGTGCAGATGTATGCATATAACGATTTAAGCATTGCGTAGATGACGAGTAGTGATATTATTCGGAGCGGTATTATGAAAATTAAGATGGCGCCTGTTGAAAAGAAAAAAAACTGGAACGAGAAAAAGAAGTTAATTCGCCGCAACTGGGCGTTATATCTTTTTGTAATACCTGCATTGACATATATAGCACTATTTATGTATGGACCAATGTATGGAATACAGTTAGCTTTTAAAGATTTTAATTCATCGCTCGGAATCTGGGGAAGCGAATGGGTTGGATTTGAATGGTTTGAGAGATTTATTGATTCTCCAAGGTTTTTTACTATTCTTTGGAATACAGTGTCGCTTAGTTTTTATCAGCTGCTGGTAGGCTTTCCTATTCCCATAATTCTTGCGCTTTCACTTAACTGTGTTAAAAATTCTAAAATTAAACGAACGGTGCAAACGGTAACATACATACCACACTTTATATCTATTGTTGTTTTGGTGGGTATGCTTAGCATTTTCCTTAATCCGCGCTCAGGCTTTATTACTACAATGTTAGAGCCGTTTTTGGGAGAACGTCTTCACTTTATGGGCGACCCTACGCTGTTTCAGGATATATATGTTTGGTCGGGTGTTTGGCAGTCGGCCGGCTGGGGATCAATTATTTATCTTGCGGCACTGTCGGGGGTAAGCCCCGAACTGCATGAAGCAGCGGTTATAGACGGAGCAAATCGATTACAACGAGTATGGACTGTTGATATTCCGGTTATAGTTCCGCAGATGGTTATTTTACTTATATTAAGCTGCGGCTCAATAATGAATGTAGGCTTTGAAAAAGTTTTGCTCATGCAAAATTCATTGCTCGGTGATACGGCTGAGGTGATTTCTACCTATACATATAAACTCGGATTACAGCAACAGCAGTTCGAATATTCAACTGCAATAGGACTCTTTAATAATATAATTAACTTTACAATACTTGTTATCGCAAATAAGTGTGCAAAAGTTATTTCCGGTTCGAGTTTGTGGTAAGGAGGTAGATGCATGTCTAAAGAAAAAAACAGAAACAAGATAAACGATCCGCTAATCGATAGAGTTTTTTACCTGTTTAACTACATTGTACTTGGAATCATATTTGTAGTCGTTGCATATCCTTGCTACTTCGTATTGGTTGCATCCTTAAGTGAACCGGAAGCAGTTAATAGCGGCGAAATACTATTATTTCCGGATGGATTTAATACCCTTGGCTATCAACGTGTTTTTGAAGATGCGGATATATGGATAGCATACGGTAACACCATAATGTACACCGTGTTAGGCACGATTTTGGGGGTTGCCGGCTCTATACTTGCAGGATATGCACTTTCCAGAAAAGATTTGCCTTTTAACGGTTTAATAATGGGAATATTCGTATTTACCATGTATTTTGCCGGAGGATTAGTTCCGTTTTATATTCTAGTTCAGGGGCTTAACCTTGGAGATACCAGACTACTTATGGTGATACTCGGAACAACATCGGTTTATAACATAATTATCTGCCGCTCCTTCTTTGTATCCTCCATTCCAGGGGAACTACATGAAGCGGCATCGATCGACGGTTGTGGCAATGTTAGATTTTTCTGGAGTATCGTTGTTCCACTATCTAAACCTATTATAGCCGTTATTGCGCTTTACTTTGCAGTTTCAAAGTGGAATGAGTATTTTAATGCTCTAATCTTTATTACCGATTCTGATTTAATGCCGTTGCAGCTGGTTTTAAGGGATAAATTAATGGCAGTTTCGGTATCTACTATGGATACATCAATCGTAGATCCCGAGGCTATGGAAGCTATGCAGCAGATGGCCGAAGTGCTTAAATATGCAATTATTGTTGTTGCAACACTGCCTATCTTAACTGTATATCCGTTTATTCAAAAATATTTTGCAAAGGGTATTATGATAGGATCATTAAAGGGCTAATCGTCGTATTTGCGACATTAGAATAACAAAAAAAGAAAGGGAAAAGAAATGAACAAAGTAAGAGTTATTGCATTTTTGTTGGCTATTGTTATGGTGGTTAGTTTATTAGCCTCCTGCCAATCTGCCGAGGAGGGGAGTCAAACAGACTCTGCAGCAACAGAATCAGCAACAACCGAAGTAGACGAAAGTGGTGTTGAATTAAAGGGCAACATCTATGTTACAGGGCTACCGATAGCAAAAGAGCCGGTTACATACGAGATTATGTATGAAAAGGACAATGTTGATAAATCGGCAAGTCAGAACGACAAGGAAATTATGCAAATTTCCACCGAGGGAACCAATATTTCGATAGAGTGGAGAGAAGTTACCACAATTCAGTTTGAAGAGCAGCTTAACCTAATGCTGGCAACAGGCGATAACATGCCGGATGCTATACTAAGGCCTCTTTCGGAACAACAAATTGCAGAAAATCCGGAAGACTTCATGGTGTTAACCGAAGAAATTATGCAACAGTGGACTCCTAACATCTATTCACAGATAGAAGCTAATATACCCGGTGGTGTAGACTTTCTTAAGAAAACAGACGGCAACCTCTATTCACTCCCAACCGGCCCATGGACCGAGTATGCTAACTGGGCCACAGATATTCTTTACATTCGTGAAGACTGGGTAAACGATCTTGGCATGGAAATGCCGGAGACAATCGATGACCTTTACAACATTCTTGTTGGATTTAAAGAGAACGACATGAACGGCAACGGCGACCCGGATGATGAGGTTCCATATCTGTTTGCACAGGCAAACTGGGCAAGTAAAATTCAAGCTCTTGCAGGTTCTTGGGGCATGGCCGGTAGAACTATCGGTGATGGCGCATGGTATGGAAGAGTGGAAGATGGACAATATACCTTAAGCATCAACGAGCAGAGATTTAGAGATTTCTTAACCGAGATGAACAAATGGTATAACGCCGGCCTTATTAATGCAGACGGCTTTACAATGTCTAACGATGAGTACATCACTCAGTACTCTCAGCATGACTGGTTTGGACTAAGAAGCGCATGGACACCTATCGACGAATATGAAGGCAGATGGAATGCAGTTCCGGTGCTAACAGCCGAAGGCTATGAAGGCCAAGAGGTTAAAGCAGGCGAGCTGAACACAATTGTTGCTAACCGTAACGGATTTACCATTTCCGCAACCTGCGAAGAGCCGGAAGGCCTCCTTCGTTGGTGGGATCACATTCATTCCGATCCGGAGTGGAAACGCATAAGTCGTGACGGCCCGCAGGGTGATTATTGGGATTATGCAGAGGATGGAACTCCTGTAGTTACAATACCTGAGGTTATGCCCGATAATATTAACAATACCTCGGAGTATCACTATACCTTTGCATGGCGTTCAGACAGTGCTTTAATGTTCATTGATGAAATTGCAAAACCGAATATGGATGAGATGTCTCCGGATGCTATCAGATATACAGTAGGCCCGATGTATGAAGAATACTTCCCGGCAGAGCTTGTTCCTGATGTTCCGATTCCCGCAGAGATGGCAGAGGAATTCAGCTATGTTGAAACCGAAATTAAAAATGAGGTTAACAACTTTATTGGTACCTCCATCATCAACGGTATAACCGATGATACATGGGATGCCTATGTTCAGCGCATTGAAGACCTTGGTGCAGAGCAATGGGTAGCACATTATCAAGCAATTATTGATGGCGATTTTTAAGTAATACTTTAAATTCTATAATCCGGTTTATTTCGTTAATGTAATAAACCGGATTTTTTTAAGATTTTTGAGGAGTGAAAATGAAGATAAAATATCTCGGAACTGCCGCTGCAGAAGGTTGGCCAGCAGTTTACTGTAAATGCGATGCGTGCGAAAAGGCTCGCAGTTTGGGCGGAAAAAATATAAGAACCCGCTCACAGGCACTTATTGATGATAAACTTTTAATAGACTATCCACCTGATACCTATTACCATTCATTAAAGTATAATATCAATTTATTAGATATCGATAACATTTTGATAACTCACTCACATCAGGACCACTATTATCCATATGAATTTTTATTGCGCTGCAAGGGGTTTTGCCATGGTGCAACCTCAGGGCTTAATATTTACGGAAATAAAAAATGCTTAGATTTTTACAACGATGCAGCCGCAACCGTTGAACCATTTTATAGCGAGACAAATGGAGTTACCTACAACTATGTTAAACCTTTTGAAGAGGTTGACGTTGATGGTTATACCGTAACGGCACTTCCCGCACTTCACGACAGAACTGAAGATTGCTATATCTTTTTGATAAGAAAGGACGATAAAAGTTTGTTGTACGGGAACGATACCGGTATATTTACAGATGAGGTATTTGAGTACCTAAAAAACAAACCCATAACCCTTGTTAGCCTCGACTGCACAACACTCAAACATAAAGACGGCAATAATCATATGGGTATTGAAGATTGCCTGATTGTTAAGGAAAAACTTATCGCCTGTGGCTGCGTAACAAAAGAAACAAAATTTGTAGTTAATCATTTTTCTCATAACGGCGAGTTATTGCATGACGAGATTGAAGAAAGAGTTTCAAAGCATGATATGGCTGTAGCATATGATGGCTTTACTGTAGAATTTTAATAACTGAAGTGGGGATACGCTGTAGATAGATAAAGGAAATATTTTGAAAAATCACTTAACAAAAATTACCTCTTTAAATTTTCAGGTTATATTCTTTATTGTCTGTTGTGTTTTTTATGCCTCCAGTTATATGGGACGTTTAAACTATTCAGCCGCCATGGTGCATTTCACCTCAGACGGAATACTTACCCCTTCAACAGCCGGATTGATATCAACGTTATATTACTTCACCTATGGCGCTGGTCAGATTGTAAGCGGAATATTGGGGGATAAGTTTTCAGCGCGGTACATTCCCTTTATAGGAGTTTGCTTGTCTGCGCTGTGTAATATACTTATGGCAGTTGTAACTCCGGGAGTGATTTTTGCTGTAATATGGGGAATTAACGGTTTTGCACAGTCGCTACTGTGGCCCTCGGTAATGCGCACTCTGGTTTTGTATTTTCCTCTCGAAACACATCTTAAAGTATTTGCCTATATTACAACAGCAGTTCCGGTCGGTACGCTTTCATCTTATCTGCTCTCGGGGTTACTGCTAAGACATTTTGATGTTAAGTCATTATTTATAGTGCCGGCGTTAATAATGGTTGCCGTCGGGGCTGTATTTGTATTACTTTATCCTAAAAACAGGCCCCTAAGTAGGTCTTCGGAATTTCAAAACGATAATGCTTTAAATTCTCAGCCTTTAAAGAAAAACAGCATAGGTGTAATTGCAATAATGACGACACCAATAGTATTGATAATGATGTTTCCATCATTTTCTCATGGCTTTATTAAAGATGGCCTCACTGCATGGATACCAAGCTATATTAATTCCATCTTTAACTCCGGATCGGCGACAGCAGTTTTGGTAACGGCGGTGTTACCGATAGTTAACCTTGCAGGTGTATATGTTTTAACCAAGCTAAAACGAAGGATAACTAACAACATTACCCTGTGTGCAATTAGCTTTGCTATATCATTTGTAGCTATGCTTATGTTAACGCTAATTGGAGGTGTTAATCTTTGGCTTTCACTAATGTTACTTGCGCTTTGCAGCAGCTCTATGATGGCGATAAATACTGTTTTTGTTAGCTATATTCCTGCTCTGTTTGCAAAACAGGGGAGGGTAGCGTTTGTTTCCGGTGCAATGAATTCATTGTCGTATATGGGTGCCGCTGTGTCAGGCTTCTTAATCGGTTGGTTAACCGAGCAATACAGCTGGACTGTAACAATGGCATTTTTTACCGTGCTGTTAGCAGCTACGACGGTTGTTTGCTTAATTTATCATAAAAAGGATTTCATTGAGTAGTTTAGTACATGCAATCTTAAGTTGTAAATATATTCCTTAGATAGCACTTAATGCACAATTATCACATTAGTTATCATTTAGGATAACGGTTTTAGAGCGGATAAACTAACCGCTATTTAATGTATATAAAATTTTTTGCTTTCATTAAATCAATTTTTTTTGATTTGGTATTGACAAGCTGCAATATCTGTTGTATAATAACATCAAGAAGTAACAAATAGGAGGGGCGATATGGCTACAGCAGAACAAGTTGCAAAAGTTTTTAAAGCAGTGTGCGACCCCACAAGAGTTAAAATAATACGCTGTATCGGCGATGGTGAAAAGTGTGCATGCCAGCTAACCGAATGCTTAGACATAGCTCAATCTAAACTTTCTTACCATATGAAAATTTTATGTGAGAGCGGTATTATAGAATGTTGGTATCAGGGCAAATGGACACATTACCGTATAAGCAAGCAGGGAAGAGATAGAGCAATAGAACTACTTACCGAGTTAACCGATATAGAATTTGAGCTTGACGAAAAAAAGAGTTCCGGTTTTTAATATAACTAACTGTGCTATTCTATTATGATGGTATTGATGTCATGATATAATAGCAAATGTTATACTAAACATATCAAAAATTATTGATTTAAGAAAGGTGATAGCAGTGGGTGCAATAAAATCAGGATGGGATTTTTTCCAAAATCAAATACTTGGAATGAAGTGGTTAAACGATATCGTAGGATCAATATTAGCTGCTCTTGGTATGGACATAGAGGGCAGAATCGGTGCGAGTATTCATTTTTTTATCTATGATGTTATTAAAATAACCGTATTGTTATGTACTCTAATATTTATTATATCGTATATACAAAGCTATTTTCCTCCGGAGAGAAGTAAAAGAATACTAAGTCGATTTAAAGGGATATGGGCAAATGTAATTTCGGCACTGCTCGGAACGGTAACTCCATTTTGTTCCTGTTCTTCAATACCTCTATTTATGGGCTTTACCAGTGCCGGACTGCCGGTTGGCGTAACCTTTTCTTTTCTTATTTCCTCGCCGATGGTGGATCTCGGAAGTCTTGTTTTATTAATGAGCATTTTTGGAGCTAACGTTGCGGTAATTTATGTTTTATTAGGTTTAATTATCGCCGTAATTGGTGGAACACTTCTTGATAAAATGGGAATGCAAAAGCATGTAGAAGATTTTATTCTAAATGCAGGTAATATAGACATCGAATCCCCCGATCTTACAAAGGGTGAGAGGTTTGTATTTGCAAAAGAGCAGGTAATATCGACCTTTAAAAAAGTTTTTCCCTATATTATTGTAGGTGTGGGTATTGGCGCCTTTATTCATAACTGGATACCGCAGGATATAATTGAAACTGTGCTCGGCACTAATAATCCGTTTGGAGTTTTCCTTGCAACGATTGCAGGTATTCCGATGTATGCGGATATTTTTGGAACAATTCCAATTGCCGAAGCTCTTTTAGCCAAGGGCGCTCAGCTCGGAACAATACTTGCCTTTATGATGGCGGTAACAACATTAAGTTTGCCATCAATGATCATGCTAAAAAAGGCTGTAAAACCTAAGCTCCTTACCGCGTTTATTACAATATGCTTTTTGGGCATAGTAATAGTTGGATATATATTCAACGCAATAGAACCTTTCATTATATAACTATACAGGAGAATTTATTATGGGATTATTTGGATTTGGAAAGAAAAAAGAAGAAAAAGTTGCTTGCGATTGCGGCGGAATGTGTACACCTTCCGAGATAGCAGCAAAGAAGGCACAACAGAGTAGTGGTTGTTGCGGTGATGTGTCGGCCGAGAGTATTGCAGCGGCACAGGAAGCTAACTCTGCGGGAGCTTCGGTTAAGGTTCTCGGGTCCGGCTGCTCAAAATGCAATCAGCTTGAGGCGGCAACAAAGGAGGCACTAAAGACGCTTGGTATGGATACCGCGATAGACCATGTTACCGATTTCTCCCAGATAGCAAGCTATGGCGTGATGTCGACACCGGCACTGGTAGTAGACGGCAAGGTTGTTTCCTACGGTAAGGTTTTAAAGAGCGATGAAGTAGTTGAAATTCTAAAAAAAGCAAGAGCTTAAAAGAGGTTTAATAATGGAAAAATGGATAAATATTGCGGATTATGACTACGGGAATAACGAGTTTAACATCAATTTTGAAGGAAAACCGAAGGTTGCGTTTGTATGTAACCACAACTCCTGTAGAAGCCAGATTGCCGAGGCTCTTGGCAAACATCTTGCACAGGACGTGTTTGATAGTTTTTCTGCCGGCACTATAATAAAGGATAAAATTAATCCCGATGCCGTTCGCATGATGAAGAAGCTGTATAATATCGATATGGAGCAAACGCAGTTTAATAAAAAGATAACGGATATACCACAGCCGGACATAGTTATATTTATGGGTTGCAACGTTGCCTGCCCTGCAGTGCGGTGTAGATACTCCGAGAACTGGGGGCTCGATGACCCAAGCGGACAGGATGATTCATTTTTTGAAATGACGATAAAAACAATACATGAAAAGATGCTGGAACTTAAAGAAAAGTTGAAATAATAGATTACTTTCAAGATATTCAGCAGGCATTAATCTGAACAGTCGATTGATAGATCGGCTGTTTTTTTCTTTTTTCGACTTGACATTATTCTCATTTGGTGGTAGGCTAATTTTAAAGAATATTTATGTTTTTCGGGGAGAAATATGAAAAAGGGAAAATTAGTTTTTATATTTACCGTGCTGATTGCAATATCGATGCTCTCATCCTGCGCCAAGGAACAGGAATTGCCGAGCGAACTTCTCACTGAAAATGTTGCGGCAAAGGTTCTCGATGTTAACAATTTTAGGAAAACGCTATTAGTTTCCGGCCTTGATGATGAAAGTTTGTTGGGTATGCAGTGCTACGTGACGGGGTACGAGGATGGGTTCTCGGTTCAAAAGCTTACCGAGAATGAATACGATGACGCCTCATTTAGAACAATAGTGGAGGGAGATGTGATAACCTTAACCATTGTTGGAGATGTTGCGGCTGGATTTCCTTCACAGGCGGTTGCATTGGAATATACAATTAATCCGGTTCGAACCAACCCGGCGCTAAACCCTATGACGTTGTGGCCGTTTAACGCCGAAAAACTTGACGACACTACAGATATAGAAAGCTTGCTAAATACCCTAAGCTACCCCGAAGGCGCACTGATAGAAGAAATAGGCTTTACCGAGGGCGAGACATCCTCTCTTACCGTTACCTTTGATGCCGAGGCAAGCTATCTCGACACCGCTGATCTGACCCCTTACGACCAGAATGCAATTATTCTCTATGGCTTAATTAAAGATTTAGAGGAAATCGTATATATTTTCGGTGAACAGGAAATACCATATAGTAAAAGTTGGGCGGAGAGCATCGTATCGGCGTCGCTCATAAACGAGCTTGAAAATGCGGAGGATCTCGGAGCATTACTTACCATAGTTTATGATATCAGTTCCACCTATGAAGATTACCACACGGCCGTAGTTTACGATGTTAAGACAGGAGACTCAACCGGTGTTGAGCTATACAGCAGTAACGAGCGTGACCCGGTTAACACACTGCGTGACCTGTTGATATATGAAGGCGATCCTATAGCCGAAAGTGAAGAGGATATGCCGGTTGATGTGCCGGAATATATGTTTATTAACATTGCAATTCTCGACCTATCCACTACAATTATTGAACAGTATTACATCTATGAAAAGGATGGTATGAAGCTCATGGAGATTCCAAATGAGGGAATTTGGGAAATTAATGAAGAGTCTCACGCTACCTTAATGTCGCTGAAATCAAATAATACCTCCGACGAATGAGCAGAAACTATTGACTAATAAACAGTAGTGTGGCATACTGCTTATGACATAGTAGTTGAGTATGGTATTGTCCTGTCTCAAAATGAGTTTTTTAAAGGAAAATATGTGCGATTACAAACAATCTATAAACTCCATAAACCGACTTTTTTTAATGATCCTTAGTCGTGATTTTTTAGCTTTTGCAAATAGATCATTATGCCTTCATCATCTTTAGTGTTATACTCATAGTTAAGAACTGCAGCTACCTGTTTTGCAAGGTTCCTAAATAATTCACACGCATTAAAAATACATTCCCAAAAGTTATCATAGTTTCCATTTATTACGTATAAACTTAGGTACTGTTCATATAAATCGGAGCTAAGATACCTTTTAAAATATTTGCCCATTTTGCCCGTAGAAACACTAAATTCATTTGTGCAGCCAATATACCAGCTTATCATATCATTCATTTCAGCGCCTATTATAAAATTATACATCTCAAAAGCATACGGAAATTCATCTCTTTTAATTCCCTTTGCTACATTTTGCATACACCAAAAAAAGTTATTACAGCACGAATCATAATACAATTTACTTGGAGGTTTTATGATATAATCGCTATCACTTGCAGGAGGAAAGTTTGGTAAAATATTATCCTTATCTAACAGAACAACGGTTGCACTGTCGTGTTTAATTAGCTCTTGCTTTTCGTATGGAATAAGTACTAAATCTATCCTGTTTCCATCTGTAAAAAGCATTTGCCAATTAAAATGCCCGGTGCCATCCGGGCAACGCATCGTTTCAGGCATTTGTAATATTAATCTATCACCGAATACGTCTATCCAAGACATATTTGAAACAAAAGATTCAAAATCCTTAACAACAAAAACAATATCAAAATCCATATATTTATCTTTTATTGCATTGGGATTTGCACGTGAACCATTCATATAAACAGCACGCACTTTTTTATTCGATTTTGCATAATCAAGTATCAAGTTAAACATTTCCTGCTCTGTTCTCATTTTTCACCTCCAACCAATTAATAAATAAAATTGTTATCCTGAGAAATACATCGCTTTTTTACCAAAGTTGCAAAATGCAAAGCTATACCTTACCGGAGATTATATTTCTTTTTTTCGATATATGCAAAGTGATAATATAAACGATGATAGGTATATTAGTGCACACAATACCAGATAACTACCTCTGAGTATCAGGTTAATATCTGGGACGTTACCCAACAGTTGATATATCAAGGTGGTGTAGCCCAAAAATAGCCCTATACTTATGATCATAGAGATAAACATCAAAGTTTCGTTTTTATCAGAACCTAAAATTAAGGCAAGTGGGGTTAAAATTGCGGGAATACAAAGTGCAAAACCAAGCCCGAAGGTATAGCCAATCCCGACACGCTCTAGGTTAATGCCGCCTGAGGTTAGGTAAACCATTAAAATGCTTGCTAAGGAAAATAGCACCCCTATGGCTACATACATAAGGTAAGATATATATTTTGCCTTTATAACATCGGTTCTGCACAAAGGCATGGTTAGCTCAAAGCGATTCCATCTTGAAACCGAATCTTTTTGAATAGCTGTTCCGGATAAACCTCCAAACGCACCGAGCTGCATTCCTATAATTCCTGAGATTATTATGGAGTTATCCGTGAATATTCCGGCGACCGCGCTTAATATAACGCCGACTAAACATGTTATAAGAACGGCTGTTAGACTACCGCCCAGCATATAAAAGTTATTTCGTATAAGGCCTTTCATGTTAAAAAATTTCCTTTCTAAAAACAGTTAACTCATATCACCATATGGGTAGATTTGATCCTTTGTAATTAAAGGTAAAATCTCGTCGATGCCGGTGTTATCAACAATTATGTTTGGGTAACATTTTATAAATTCTCTTTTGTTTTTAATAAGCACTTCATGCTGTAAACCTCTTTGTCTAAAGGCGACATATTCACCGCTGTTTAGCCTGTTAAAATCTGCTTGCTTCATGCGAGCAATGCCGTATTCATAAATTAAAGTATCCTTCTTTTCGGTTAGTATTATTCTACCGTTATCTATAAAGGTTATATAATCAGAAATTTTTTCAAGGTCGCTAGATATATGAGAAGATAGAAATATTGAATTATTCTCATCCTCAACAAACTCTAAAAAAACATCAAGCACCTCCTCTCTAACAACAGGATCTAGGCCTGCCGTTGCCTCATCTAAAACTAAAAATCTTGATCCATGCGAAAGTGCAACACTTATAGAAAGCTTCATGGTCATTCCGCGTGATAGGGTTTTTATCCTTTTATTATCCGGAATGTTAAATCTGCTAAGATATGATAAAAACAGTTGTCTATCCCAGTTTTCATAAATATCGGCTAAAACTTTTTCTAATTTTTTAGCTGTTAATTCTCCTGAAAAGTGAACTGAATCAAACACAACGCCGATATCGTTTCTGATAGTCTTGGTAGAATCGGTCATGGTTTGTCCAAAAAGGGTAATATCTCCCGAGTCTCTTTGAATCAGATTTAAAATAGCATTTATGGTAGTGCTCTTTCCAGCCCCGTTTTTTCCTACAAAGCCCATAATAGACCCCTTAGGGATGGCGAAGGATACATCCTGCAATTTAAAATTTGCTCCTTTATAGGTTTTGCACAGATTTTCAACCTGTAAAACATAATTCATTTTTATTTATCCTCCATAAAAAACACTTATATCACTAAGCGTTGATCTATCAAATAGTTCAACCTTGCCGTCTACTGTATCAGCAGTTATATTAACCGTACTGTTATATTTACTCGACAGCTCAAAATAACTGTCGATATTTCCACCGGAATATTTATGGTTTAGGTTGTATCCGGCTAGTTCATCAGCAAAAACCATGCAATCTCCGCTAACACTTTTAAAGTTAATTTCATCTGTTGTTGCATCTGCAAACATCGAAACATCGCTACTTACGGTGTCAACTGAAATATTCTTCATTGCTCCGTAAATATTTATATCACCACTAACGGTGGTTGCTGTAAAGTTTTCACATGAAGTGTAAATGTTAAGCTCGCCTACAGCCATATCAAAATTCGCATCTTTTGCAGTGCTCACATCAAGTAAAACATTACCACTTGCATTTATAATGTTGTAATCTAACTCTAAAGATTTTGGCACTATAAGTGTAAGTTCTCCGGTCGATTTAGGTTCTATTCCAAGAATAACTCCCTGATTATAGTAAAGCGCATTATCACTTACCCATACTTTAGGCTTGGTAGTAAACCCTATACCATTGTTTTCTACTGTGCTTGTAATTGTTATTTCATCAACATTATCTTCAGTGATAGAAATAGGGACATCCTTTACAATTACATTAATTGCTTCAACATTGGAAAACGATAAAGTCGGTTCATCTTCAAATGAAACTGAATTAGTGAAGAATTGTGTTAAAAATGTAGGGGCGTTAGATACAATAACACCTACAGCCATTACAAGAACCGTTACAAATGCTAAAGTTCCACAAGCGGCTATAAAATGATTTTTCTTCATTGTTAGCCTCCTTCACCCATATAGAATATGGTGACTAGCTCGGTTAATTTTTCTAACTTAATTCCGCTCGTTTTTGCAATATCAACAGCATTATAAAGGTGTTCTTCAATAATTTTTTGCTGTTCCTCCTGTATAAAGTCCTTATTTTGTGCCGCAACAAAGCTTCCACGCCCAACGGTTGTTTCTATAAAACCATCTCTCGTTAAATCTTCGTACGCCTTTTGAACCGTTATCACACTAACATGAATTGTTTTAGCTAGGCTTCTCATAGAAGGAATGGGGTCACCGGTTTTAAGCTCGCCACTCATTATCATTGCCTTCATCTGGGAAGTGATCTGCTCGTATATCGGTTTGCTGTTATTACTGCTGATAATTATTTCCACATAATACCTCATTAATTTTTTGAACATTAATGTACTTATTGAACAAGTACATTATACACTATCGGTACACTTGTGTCAATAGGTTAATAATAAAAATATCCCATAGATAAAAAAAGATATACAAATACACCAACCTGTAAAAACAAGCTGACCTACAAAGAAAGTGTCAGTTGTTTCCTAACGGGTTGGTGTGCATAAATTCATTCAACTTAAACCATTACATTTTCCGAGTATTATATCCTTTTTTCAGTTAAATCACCACACTATAAACCTAATAGCCAACTGTATTTTTTTGTTAAAATATTTTTTCCGATTAAAACACAGCAAGTTGATACGATTAGGAGTAAAATTGAAAAAAATGGAAACGGTAACATATTTATTGAAAACCTACTTAATATGAACCTGATCAATATATGTGATAAGTAAATCCCAAACGAACAATCCCCAAGACATAGGAGAATATTTTCCATAAACAATTTATTAGAGGAATTTTGGGTGATAGAGGTTTTTGCATTGTTAGATGTTAAATATTTGTACATTAGCAATATAGAAAAGGTTGATGATAATATGGATGTAAAACGTAATTGAGTAGTCGCCATATCGTAATTGCCAAATTCAAACCACAAAAGTCCTTCGCATATTGAAAGTATTAAACTTAACACCAATAAAGATACAGTTTTATTAACAGATAAATCATATTTAATTTTCTTATTACCAATATATAATCCCAAATAATAGAATATATACCAATTTGTAAATAAAAACGATGCTGAACCCGTTGGTAGAGACGCTCCGTAAAACGCAACGATATATCTTGTGAGCAGTAATGAAATTGGTGTTACTATCCATCCTAACCAGGAATAATTTGATTTTATCAGTTTAATAGTTAAAGGAGTAAGCAATACTAAAATCATATATACAAATATGAAATAATAAGCTCCACAAGCGGTTCCTGTTAAAAAACTGAGTAAAAATTACTATAATTAGAATAAGCTATAGTATAAATTATAGACCATATTGTGTAAGGAACAATCATCTTTAAAAGTCTTTTTTTAAAAAAACTTTTTACATTAGGAATATTTAAGCTTGTTAAGTATCCTGACAAAAAAATAAATGTAGCAACACAGAAATTAATGAAAGGTCGTGTAAAAATAGCTACTAAGCCCTCCACATCGGTATGAATTAGCACTACTGCAATAATTGAAATACCTCTTAGTACCTGTATCTTTTTATTCAATAATCTTACCTCAATTTTCATCTAATAATTTCAGTATATAACATTGCAGATAGATTGTTTTACAGCTTTTCTGCCCTTAAAACCTCGGCCGAAAGCGGGGAGATGTAGGATGGGGCTATGTCTAAAACGGTTTTAGCTCCGGTTGCTCCTTCTTTATTTAGGCGGTATGCCGCTCTTGCGTAGGCTATAAGCACCTTAGAGGTGAACTCAGGGTTGGAATCAAGGGTTAGTGAATACTCGATGGTGTTTACATTACCGTTAGATGTTTCGCTGTTAATAACAAATCCACCATGCGGCATCTTGTTATGATTTTTAGCCATCTCTTCGGCGGTGATAAAGGTAACGGTTGTATCATAATCCGAGAAGTAGTTTGGCATGGTTTTTATCTCGTTTTCTATTTTCACCTTATCGGCACCGTCTTTAACAACAACATAGCAATCGCGAAGATGTTTTTCTCTTGTTGATAGTTCGGGGTTAGATCCGCTTCTAACTGCATCAAGAGCAGATTGAATCGGTATTGTATACTGCTTTGCATCGGCAACACCATCTATTCTGCGAATAGCGTCGGAGTGCCCCTGGCTAACACCTTTGCCCCAGAATGTGTAACAGTCGGACGTTGGTAGTATAGCTTCGGCATAAACACGGTTTATCGAGAACACTCCGGGATCCCAGCCTACCGAGATTATAGCAAGCTTGCCGGCAGGCTTTGCAGCCTTTTGCATAGCATCGTAAAATTCAGGGATTTTTGCATGTGTGTCAAAGCTGTCGATGGTGTTAAATGCTGCTGCAAATTGTGGTCCCTGCTCCGGTAGATCGGTAGCACTGCCACCACAAAGGATCATAACGTCAATTTTATCCTTCATATTAAAGGCATCTTCAATGGTGTATGCGCTAACACCGGGTGTTAAAACACTAACTTCGGCTGGAGGCCTTCTTGTAAAAACTCCTATTAACTCCATATCCGATGCAGCGTTTACGGCGAGTTCAGCACCCTTGCCGAGATTACCGTAACCAACAATTCCTACTTTAATTTTACTCATAATAACTCTCCTGAGATTTATACTATCTGAATTATTTTATCATATAAATAAAAAATATACAACCCCAAAAGGAGTTGTATATTGTGTTATTAAATGTATTTTTCGATTATAGACTTTATTATTGCACCATCATCAACCGGCTCAAATCTTGCTAAAACTTTACCGTCTTTACCAATTAAAAATTTTGTGAAGTTCCATTTAATTTCATCGCTTTGCTCGTAATTCGGATCGTTGGCAGAGAACATTTCTTTAAGTTTCTCGTTTAGCGGATGTTTATCGTTGTTAAACCCCTTAAAGCCCTTGCATTTTTTAAGATACCGAAAAAGCTCACTCTGGTTTTCACCATTAACCTCTACCTTTGCATACATTTCATATGGCGTTTTAAAATTAAGTTGACAAAATTCGGTTATCTCTTCAATTGTTCCCTTAGCCTGCTCTCCAAACTGATTGCAGGGAAAATCGAGGATAACAAGACCTTTTTCGGCATAGCTTTCGTGTAGCTCTCTGAGTTCATTATACTGCGGAGTAAAGCCGCAGTGTGTTGCGGAGTTAACAACCAACATTAACTTGCCTGAAAAATCACTTAAGGGTTGCATGGTAGAGTCGCTCTTTTTTACGCTGATGTCATAAATGTTCATATACCCTCCATAATAAATATTGATTCTATGTTAACTATTTCTTTTTTGCTGAAGGGCAGTTGGGGTTATGGCAGATGAGCTGTGGGTTTTTACCCAACTTTTTAAAAAGAGATTTGTTACAGGAAGGGCATTTTTCTTCGGTGGGTGTTTCGTTTGCTAAAAATGTACAATCCGGGTAGCCGGTACAACCGTAGAAGGTTCTTCCCATCTTGTTTTTACGCTTGGCAAGCGGCTTATCACAGATAGGGCATTCACCATCCGATGGTTGAGTTAGCGGCTTAATGTTTTTACATTCGGGGTATCCGGGACAGCCTAAAAATTTGCCGTATCTTCCGGTTCTAATCACCATCATTTTACCGCAGAGCTCACAGGGTATGTCGGTAGGTTCATCCGGGATTTTATAGCTTTTGCCCTCAAGATTTTTCTCGGCCTTTTCTAACGTATCCTGTAGATAGACATAGATATCCTTAACCGGTTCTTTCCAACTTGCCTGTCCCTGTTCGATATCGTCTAATAGGCGTTCCATATCGGCAGAAAACTTAACATCAACAATTGTTGACCATTGGTCGTTCATAAGGTCGTTGACGGTAAATCCGAGCTCGGTTGGATGAAGCCTACGCTGTTCACGCTGAACATATCCTCTGCTAACTATGGTGTTTATGGTGGGAGCGTAGGTTGAAGGTCGACCGATTCCGTTTTCTTCAAGCGCCTTAATTATACTCGCATCGTTGTATCTTGCAGGAGGTTCGGTAAACTTCTGAAGAGCATTTAACGTCTTTAACAGCATCTTTTCCGAAACCGACATCTTAGGTAACGCCGTAGCCTTTTGCTCTTTTTCATCGGAACTTTCAACATAAAGTGTCATAAAACCGTCAAATGTAACGGTATAGCCCGATGCTTTATAGGTGTGCCCTTCTCCTGCGGTAAGGGTCAGCGATTGTGTTGCAAACTTGGCATCTGCCATCTGGCTTGCAACAAATCTGTTGAAAATTAATTTATAAAGCTTTGCAAGCTCGCCTGATACCGAATTCTCAACCATTTCAGGGGTGATACTAACATCCGAAGGACGAATAGCCTCATGAGCGTCCTGCACTTCTCGTCCTTTGTTTTTATATACCCTACGCTTTGCGGGAAGATATTTGTCACCGTACTTATCGGTAATAAATTCAGCAGTTGCAGATGCGGCTTCATCAGATATTCTAAGGCTGTCTGTTCTCATATAGGTTATAAGGCCAACAGCGCCAATTCCATTAATATCAACACCCTCATAAAGAGTTTGGGCAAGTTGCATGGTGCGTGAGGGGGAAAACCCGAGCTTTCGGGATGCGTCCTGTTGTAGGGTTGAGGTAATAAAAGGAGGTGCAGGTGAACGGTGGCGAACGCCATCCTTAATATCCGATACCGAAAACTCTTTTCCGGATTCGAGAACAATTTTATCCGCCTCTTCCTTATTGTGTATGCCGGTGGATTTTTTGCCGTCTTTACCATAATAGCTGGCAACAACCTCTGCTCCGGATTCGGTTGTGAGCTGTGCTGAAATATCCCAGTATTCCTTTGGAACAAAGGATAGAATTTCACGTTCACGGTCAACAATCAGCTTTAATGCAACGGATTGTACTCTTCCCGCCGAGAGACCACGGCGAACTTTTTTCCATAAAAACGGTGAGATAGTATAACCAACCAATCTATCGAGAACCCTCCTCGCTTGTTGCGAATAAAACAGGTTCATATCAATGCTTCGTGGGTTTTGCATTCCGGTGGTTACGCCTTTTTTCGTAATTTCACCAAAGGTAACTCGGTTTGTTAAATTGGTGTCGAGCCCTAAAAGTTCGGCAAGATGCCATGAAATAGCTTCGCCCTCGCGGTCGGGGTCGGTAGCAAGATAAACAGCTTCACTTCCCTGAGCAGACTTCTTTAGCTGCTTTATGAGTTGAGACTTGTTTCTTACATTTATATATTTTGGTTCGAAGTCATTGTCCACATCGATACCGAGTCGTGTGGTGGGGAGATCTCTTATATGGCCGTTACTAGCCATTACCTTAAAGTCCTTACCAAGGTATTTGGCTATGGTTTTTGCCTTTGCAGGCGATTCAACAATTACTAATTTAGACATAAGCTCCTTGTCCTAAAGGTTACAATCGCTATTATATCCATAATTATATGTTGTTGTCAAGCCTAAAGTTAAAAGATTGTCATATTTGATAATCTAAAGCTGGATATTATATATATAGTTATTGAACAAAATACACAAATAAAGATGCCATTGTTTTTTTACTTACAAATCACTCTTGCTTTTTTTATTCATATTAATATATAATGTATAAACATACTTTATTTATGTAAGGTGAATAAATGGAAGATTATATTACCCTAAAAGGCAGGTCGGTTATTGAAAATATTGTTAAGCATTCTCGTTTTATAGCGGTAGCAATGCCGGTAACAACCGAGGAAGAGGCGGTTGAAGCGATTGCAGAACAAAGAGCACAGCATCCTACAGCAAACCACCATGTATATGCTTACAGATTACGAAGCGACAATAGGGTTAGATATTCCGATGATGGCGAGCCGGCTAAAACGGCAGGACTCCCGGTGTTATCTATGCTTGAGGGAAGAAATATAGTTGACGCTGTTGTTGTAGTTACACGTTATTTTGGGGGAACTCTTCTCGGGACGGGAGGTTTGGTTCGTGCATATGGCGACAGTGCAAGGCTTGCAATAGAGCAAGCCGGTATTAAACATCGAACCCTTTCGATTAAGTTTGATCTATCGGTAGAATATCATCTATACGAAAAGGTGTGCCACCTTATTTCTACACAAGGCGGCACACTGGTTAATTGTATTTATGACGAAAGAACAACACTTACCGTTTCGATACCCCTCGAGCTGTTTGAAGAACTAAATGAGGGTATACTTCGCGTTGGGAACGGAAGGTTAACGCCAACAAATATCGAGAACTTTTACTCGTAAAAGCTATAACAACTATTTTTTTGCTATTCTTATTTCAATTTCATTTTCGTTGTCGTCGGCAATCTTTAACACGGTTGTTGGTTCGGCGATTTTTGTTATGTCGGCAAGGGTTTCGCTACTGATATAGTCAAGCCATTCCTGAGCCATGTCGGCACAGATTTCAACATCAATCCTATCTACTATGTTACAGCCAATCTGCTTTCTTGCATCCTGGATGTTACGAACTATATCCCTTGCTAATCCTTCCTGTTTTAACTCATCCGTTAAGGTTATGTCTAACGAAACAACAATTCCACGGTCCGAAACAACATGCTGCCCCTCTTTGGCAATATAGGTTACGAGGATAATTTCAGATGCAAAATCGGATTCAACCCCATCAATGGTTAAAACAACCCTGTCGCTGTGTAGTACGAAGTTACCCTTTTTTACCGCAGCAATAATTGACGGAACTTGTTCCTTATATCTGTTTCTTATCTCGTTAAAGTTTGGATCATACTTAACGTTTGCTATACTCTCAACATTATCGAGAAGTACAACCTTTTTAACATTAAGCTCTTCTGCAATAACCTCTACAAAGTTATCGGCAAATTCATTATAACTACTATCGGCAAGTGCAACACGAAGTTCGCTTAATGGTTGACGGTTTTTTATTCTGTTTTTGTTACGAATGTTACGTGCAAGTGTAATGATATCCTGAATAACATCTACCTGCTTGATAAGTTCATCATCACGATACTCTTCAGATAATGTTGGCCAATCTTCAAGATGAACAGAGTATCCGTCGGTAAGTGTTTTATATACCTGCTCCGAAATAATTGGAGCCACCGGTGCGAGCAACTTTGTTATGTTTACCAAAACATAATATAAGGTACTGTAAACTTCGGTTTTTTCTTGCGACATACCGTTGCTCCAGAATTTACGACGGGAGCGGCGAATAAACCAGTTGGTAAGGCCGTCAACAAGATCAAGAAGATAAACAACATATTTATTAACCTGATATGCATCCATGTTTTGAGATATTAACTTTTCGGCTTCGTAAAGCTTAGCCATTATCCATCTGTTGAGTTGGTCGGTAACAACCGGCTTTTCTAACGAGGTTGGCTTAAACCCATCTATGTTTGCATACGCGATGTAGAAGTTACAGGCATTCCAGTATGGCAAAATAATTTTCTGATAAGCTTCCTGAATACCGGCATCGTCAAACATAAGGTCGCCTATTAGCATGGCGTTTGTTTGGTAAAGATATAAACGGTATGCGTCGGTTCCGTACTGCTGCATAAGTTCCATCGGGTCGGTATAATTTTTTGAAGACTTAGAAAGCTTTTTGCCGTCCTTTGCAAGAATGGTACCATGCACTACACCATTGTTGAAAGCGGTCTTGTCGAATAAAGCTACCGAGAGAACATGTAGGTAATAGAACCAACAACGAATCTGTCCGGTATATTCAACAACGAAATCGCTGGGCAGATGTGACTCAAACCAATCCTTATTTTCAAATGGATAGTGTTTGTGTGCAAATGGTGCGGAACCACTCTCAAACCAACAGTCCAACACCTCCGGAACTCTTTTCATTGTCTTGCCGCAACAGCCGCAGCTAAAGGTTATATCGTCCAGGAATTGGCGATGAAGGTTATCAGGTTTAACTCCGCTAAGTTTCTCAATTTCTTCAATACTGCCTACAACAGCTCGATGGTTGCAGTCATCATCTTCGCATTCCCAAATAGGTATAGGGGTGCTCCAATATCTGTTTCTTGATATGTTCCAGTCACGTGCATTTTCCAGCCATTTGCCGAACCTTCCATGCTTAACGGAGGAGGGCACCCAGTTGATATCCTCGTTTAACTCGATTAATCTATCCTTAATAGAAGATACACTAAAATACCATGCATCCATAGCCCGATAGATAAGCGGACGCTTACATCTCCAGCAGTGGGGGTAGTTATGCTCAATGGTGCCGTCGGCAACACATTTATTACTGTCATACAAAAATCTTGTTATTGTGCTGTTAAGCTCGATAACATTTTTATCACCATCTTGGGCGTAAAAGTCGGTAACTTCCTTAGTAAAGCGACCCTTTTCATCAACCGGATTTACCAGCGGTATTCCATGTTCTTTGCAAACCCAGTAGTCGTCCTCACCAAATGCCGGTGCAGTATGAACAACCCCAACGCCTTCGTCTGATCCAACATGCTCGCCCGAAATCACCCTAAATGCACCTTGGGACTTTAACTCGCAAAAGTAGGGGAAAAGCGGTTCATATTCAACCCCAACAAGTTCGGTGCCGTTACAGCTCTTAATAATGGTAGGTTCGTTGCCAAACACCTTTGGATAATTCTTTAAAGTGTTGGTACAGGCGATATAAACTTCATTTTCAACCTCAACAAAGGAATAGTCGAGAGCTTCACCAACGACAAGCGCAAGGTTGGAAGGTAGTGTCCATGGAGTAGTTGTCCATGCAAGTATCGAGGTGGGTTTGTCGTTTACATTAAGTTCGGTTTTAAACTTTGCAATTAGCCATCTATCCTGCCTTAACCTTGTGGAGTCGGATTCTCTGGTGTCAGAAATGGAAAGCGAGGTCTCACAGTGCATACAATATGGTGTAACACGGTAGTCACGGTAGATTAAATCACGGTCGTAACAGGTTTTAAAAGCCCACATGACACTCTCCATAAAGGAGGTATCCATTGTTTTATACGCCCCATCGTAGTCTACCCAACGTGCCATCTGCTCAACATAGGTTTTCCAACTATCATTATTAGCCGAAACAATCTCAAAGCACTTCTCGTTAAACTTATCTATGCCAAGAGAATTTTCGATAACATTTTTATCATCGATTCCAAGCATTACCTCGGCTTGATTTTCGATGGGAAGACCATGACAGTCCCAACCCCAAACACGAGGGATACGATATCCCTTCATAGTGTAGTATCTTGCTATCATATCCTTAATAAAGGAAACCAGAACCGTTCCATGGTGAGGTTTGCCGGTAGGAAACGGGGGGCCGTCGTAGAAAAATATCTCTTCACCCGATTTATCGTTAACCGATTTTTCAAATATTTGTTCTTCCTTCCAAAACTGCAGCATTTCCGACTGCATTTTAGAAACTTCGGGCTTGGAGGTGAGTTCGCTATACTTCATTGTTTGATATCCTTTCAAATCTTATCTTTTAAGTAACTTAACAAGTGGCATGGTTAGTACCGCTCCGGCGATTGCTTCGCCAACTGCCGAAGGGGCAAAAGCAACAACTATGGCGATAAATCCACTTTTTCCGGGCATGTTGCTAACTATATCGGAAAAAAGGAAGGCCAGTCCCGATAGAAAGATTACGGTATTAAGTAATGCTGCAAGTGCACCAACCGCTGCGTAAATAAAAAGGCTGCCTTTGTTACCTTTATTAATAGCAGTACTCACTAAGCAGATGATAACCCCAACTAACAGTCTGCCAACAATAACAATTAGGATGGTATATATTAGGCTCTCCTGTAACATTAGTGCACTAAGTGGTTCCAGCGGGGCACGTATAAAGCTGGTGATTCCAAAAACCGCAGAAAGAATAATAGCGGCATACGGTTTAATTGCCAAGGCGCCCACTGCAATAGGAACTGTCATTATAGTAAGGCTCAGTGCAGGAGACAAGGGTATATATCCCAAGGGTGTTGCGGCTAGGATTATAGTAAGAGCAGTCAATAAACCTAACCTTGTGAGAGTTTGAATTTGTGTTTTGTTCATCTATAGTTAACTCCTTAAATAAATATAAAGGTATTTTACCATAATATAATAATAAGTTCAATAGTAAATAGATGGTTAAATTAAAATCACACATTATAATGTAAGAAAAAAGAGAAAAAGAAATAAAATTGAAAAAAATAATAAAAAAAGCTTGACTTTAGTAAATCGCTGTGTTATTATAATCAGGCAGCCAAACGAGAGAGATAAAAAAAGCAAAAAAAATTAAAAAAAACTCTTGACAAACGAAACTGTATCGGTTATAATAAAATAGTTGTCGCAAAGAAATGGCTCGATAAAAAAAGACAAAAAATTCAAAAAAAAGTCTTGACATTGAGAAGCGAATATGTTATTATAATCAGGCAGCCAACAACGGCAGCAACGGGAACCTTGAAAATTGAACAACAAAGTAAAATTACCAAATTTTAT
>CAYJDA010000009.1:44426-77394 GCA_964368815.1 uncultured Oscillospiraceae bacterium | reverse complement strand
AAAAACATAATATTTCTCGGTGTGGCAGGTTCGGGTAATAAAAAAAATCATCTCCACCTTTGGTGGAGATGATTTTTTAAATGCTATATTATGCCAACCAATAGGGTCTTGTTTTTTCATCGTAAAAAACTGTTTTCAGTAACCCCTCGTCGGCTAAGATTTGGTGAAGCTCATCACGCTGTGTAAGATATTTCGGATTATTGTACTCATTATTAAACTCGTTTGGATCGATATTTAGATTATATAATTCCTTGTAAAGCTTGTTGCTTGGTTGGTAAACGTTAAGGCAAAGCTTATAGCCATCTTTAATTACAGCAACACGATTGTCACATTCACTGATAATGTACTTCCTTCCGCCCTGCTTAACCATATCGCTAAGTTTAACCCCATCGCATAAATCAGGAATGCGGCATCCGGCCTCGGCAAGAATTGTTGGAAAAACTTCTAACGAGCTTACCTGTGATGTTACTGTTTTTTTCTGGCATTGGTTAGGATATTTAACTAAAAGCGGAACTCTCAATACGTCCTCATGAAGGCTGTGGTTTTTACCCCATAATCCATGGTTCCCCATCAAGTCGCCATGGTCTGAGGTAAATATTACCAAAAGATTATCTCCAAAAATATCGTTAGCTTTACTAATTATTTTATCTATGTAGGAGTCTATCTGAACAATGTTGGCATAATATTTTTTGCGCCATATCTTCCAGTATTCGTCATTAAATTCCTTTTGGGCGCCACCGGGCGCATTTCCGCTACCCTCAGTGCCTCCCGGCCCATGATAGCTGTTGTGGTGTAGTTTAGACTCATCGTCCCACTCTCCCGGTTTATATATCCTTTCAAAGTCCTTATCCATGTCGACGCAATCGTAGTATTCTTTTGGTGCATCCATAGGGTAGTGCGGCCCGGAAAAACTTGTCCATATAAAATGTGGCTCTGTAGGGTTACAGCCATCGAGGTACTCCAATGTTTTATCACCAACCCATGAGTCGGGATGATATTTGCTTTCAAGCGGAAATTCCGGTAGCTCTAAATCAGGGTATTTACCGTGAAATGCTTCGCGATATTTTGTTAGCAACCCTTTGTTTTCCAGCTCTTTAGAATAGTCGTCGTAATACCATAATGAGTTGTTTTTATCATCCTGTAGATTTAAACAGTCCATTCCCAGCGATTTATAATAGTGGATAAAATGTTCATATTCCTGAGTTATATCACCTCGAGTTGCCGGATAGGGCACCGGTATAAAATGACATTTACCGTGCATGGAGGTTTTATATCCTTCTTCTTTTAAGCAGGAAAATAGGTTAGGTAGCTTAAATGGCAGGGTTGCGCCCATGATATTACTGATACAGCCCGAGGTGTGCGGATATAATCCCGTCATCCAGCTGCATCTTGAAGGCAGACATACCGGACTAACCGAGTAGGCATTTTCGTATACCGTAGAACAGGATAACAAACCATTTATGCCCGGAAGCGGCATAGGTCGATTTTGTTGCATTACGGTTGTGCGATGCTGTTCATCGGTAGTAATAAAAAGTATTGAAGGTTTCATTCTTCACCTCTGGGTTATAAATTTTAAAGGCGGCAACTCTACCGCTTATATGCCTTGCTTCTTTGCGGATTGAGCGAAGCCGCAAAAAACAACTCCTATCAAAAATATAATATTGCTCCGCCAATCTTTTGTCAACCGTTAAATTGGCGGAGCAATTACAAATAATCAACCGTTTAGATATATATTTTAGTTACCCATATATCTGTCTAAAGCAACCTGCGTGATATCAACTGCAGCCTGAACGTCCATTCCTTCAAGTGTTGCTACATAGCTATCCCATTCGGATAGTGGTGTTGCACCGGTGATAAACTTTAGGGTCATTTCATCAACATAGGTGTTGGCAGCACTAAGAATATCGGTTCTATCGGATAACTCCTCGTCGGTTAGTCTTAAATTAGGCAATACAAATGCACTGTCGAAGTTTTCATCGCCGGCATAGCGCATACGAATTTCAAGTGCGCCCGGGCTCTTTAGCAGGTTGGCATGAACCTCTACATCAAGGCCGGAATGCTTTGGCCAAAGATGAAGCTTATAGTAGTAGTTTAATCCTTCGGGATCGAGTGCATCATTTTTCAGCATAGTATCGTTATAAACATTTCCATCATCGGTAACATCAAAGTTAAGTCCTTCAACGCCCCAGTTGGCAAGTTCATATCCCTCATCGGTGTAGAAGTAGTTGAGATAGCTAAGTGCGGCTTCAACGTTTTCACAGTCCTTAGATATGGCGGCTTTGGTGTTTTCTGATGGTTGCGTTGTGGCAATAAACACATCGCTATAATGGAGATCCTGACCCTCTTCCAGCCTTGGTGGGGGTGCGATTGTTGCTTCTATGCCCTGGCCGCTTGTTCTGTTATATACCGCAACACATGGTGTTTTATAGGTTCCTATCTGCTGGGTGTCAAACATTGTATCTGCTTGACTACCGCTTGTAGCAGCAAAATCTTTAGATATATATCCCTTGTTGTACCAATCGTTCATTAGCGTTAAATACTCTAAAAATCCATCCTGAGTAGGCGCATAAAGAACAGTTCCGTCTAAATCTTGATAGAGCTTATCCGTTCCAACATGAACACCAAATAGGTTGATAAATGAAGGCTCGTATCCGGTTGATGTAAGCATATAAGGAGTAATTCCCAAATCTAACATGCCCTCAAAAACAGCTTCGTAGTCTTCAAGATATACAGGAACATCAAGTCCGATTTGATCGAGTACATCCTGTTGAAATGCAAGATACATCCAGTCGGGGTCACCAAAAGGTTTGTAGGAAGCTATTGCGGGGATTTTTCCATCCTGATCCGAAACCTCCCTTGCAAACATTTCATCGGTCTGTAAAATGCTGTAAAAATCAGGAGCATAGGTCGGAATCATGTCTTGAAGTTCCATAAAAATACCGTCGTACATGCCCTGGAACTCACCGCCTTCATATCTGGTTGGTGCACCGATAATATCCGGCAGATCGCTGGATGCAATCATAAGATTAAAATCCTCTGCCTCCATACCTATCGCAGGGTGAATAAATTCAATGGTAACTCCGGTTTGCTCTGTTGCTGCTTCCATTACCGGAGCTTCTCCCCAGTTGGAAACCATCTGAGCAAGATTTGGTACAAGTGGTAGCCAGTAGGTAAGAGTTACATCCCCTTCTATGGGATAGCCGCCAAAGGAATCTGCTTCATCGGTTGCCGTAGATGTTGTGGCTGTTGAATCTGTCGATGGTGTAGTTGCGCCCTCGTTCTCCTCTGCCGGGGCGCAAGCGCTAAACACTGATAACAGCAAGGTTAATGCTAAAATCAACGATAGCGATCTTGTCCTTTTCATAATGCTTTCCTTTCTATTGTAAATATTTATCTAAACAGCTATTTTATCTAAATAATAATAAATTAGCCGCTTATTCCTTAACCGAGCCGAGCATAAGGCCCGACATAAAGTATCGCTGAGCAAAGGGGTAGACACATAAAATTGGAACCGTCGAAACAACTATGGTTGAATATCTAATAACCTTTTCCAAAAAATATGTCTCGGAATCCATGCCGGAGGTGCTGTTTAAAGAGCTTGCCAGCAGTATTTCTCGCAAAAACACCTGAAGCGGCAATAGCGAACGGTCGTCTATATATATCGAGGCATTAAACCATGAGTTCCACTGAGCAACAACATAGAATAGGGTAATAACGGCCATGGTGGGAATTGAAACCGGAATAAATATTTTAAATAATATATAAATATCGTTTGCGCCGTCTATTTTTGCTGCCTCTTCAAGGCTTTTAGGAACAGACTGAAATGCAGTTTTCATAACTATCATGTTCCAGGTTGCAATTGCAGTTGGAAGTAGTATTGCCCAGCGAGTATCAGTAAGTGCAAGGTTATCTACCAATAAAAAACTTGGAATAATTCCTCCGCTAAAATACATGGTGAAAACAATAAAAAAAGTTATGCCCTTTTTAAACATGTATCCTGTTCTCGACAATGCATATGCGCCCAAGGTTGTAAGCAGCATGCTGATGGACGTTCCCACTACGGTATAAAATATTGTATTTAAGTATCCGGCGCCTATATTAGGGTTGCCAAAAACCTGTTTATACCCTTCAAGAGAAAACCCGTTTGGCCAGAATAGCAATCCATTATGTTGCATAATCCACACAGGATCGCTGACAGAACCGCAAACAACATGCCACATCGGATATAAACACAGTGCAAATAGGAGAACCAGAAAGAAATAATTTATCGAACTTCCTATTTTTTCGGAAAAACTGCTTTTTTCTAACATTATTAACACCTTTCTGCGTTTAGTTTATTTTACCAGAGACTTTCACCTGAAGTTTTTCTAAATGTTTTGTTTACAGTAATTAGTATAATAATGTTAACAACCGAGTTAAATATTCCAACCGCTGCACCATAGCTGTAGTCGGCTCGCAATAAACCCTCTCGGTAGAGGAATGAGGAGATGATATCCGCAGTTTCGTATGTTAGCGGATTGTATAAAAGGATAACTTTTTCGAAACCCTGTGTAAGGATGTTTCCCATTCTCATTATTAGCTGAATTATTATGACGGGCAGAAGAGCCGGAAAGGAAATATGTATAATTCGCCTAAGCCTGCCTGCACCGTCGATTGCGGCCGCTTCATGTAAACATGGATCTACATTGGATAGCGTTGCAAGATATATAATGCTTCCCCACCCAACATTTTGCCAAATGCCACTTATAACATATATAGGTTGAAAATATTCAGGCACCGAGAGTAGGTTCGTGGGTTCCATTCCGAAGTATGTAGCAAGACTTCCGAAAATGCCGTTTGAGTTTGAAAAATCTGCGAGTAAGCCACACACAACCACCATGGATATGAAGTAAGGCATATAGCTTGCAGTTTGCACGCTTACCTTGAACACCTTAACTCGAACCTCGTTAATCATTAAGGCAAGTAAAATAGGTGCAGGAAAACCAAATAATATTTGTGCGATATTGATGGATAGAGTATTTCGTATTACTCGCCATGCATAAGGACTTTCAAAAAACTTTATAAAATTTTCGAGGCCAACCCACTCGCTTTCAAAAAAACCGAAAGCAGGTTTATAGTCCTGAAATGCGATTATTGCACCAAACATCGGGAAATAGTGAAAAACGGTATAGTAAAGTAAAACAGGTATTAGCATCCAATATATGTATTTATATGCCTTATAGTTTTTTGTCCATGCAGACATAAATGATGTTTTTTCGTTTTGGCCTGTCATGATTACCCCTTTTTGCTTTCGTGTTAATTACATGATTACACACCCTAAATATATTTTCAATATGTTGTTGGTGTTTTATGTAAAATTGCATCAACGGCATATTTTAAATAAAATAAAATCGACTATTCTACAGGTGTAGCGACAGTAGAATTAGTCGATTTGCATTTTTAGCATATTCAGTTACTGATTTTGCATATTACCTATTCGCCTCGCATCATTGTTCGGTATTCCTTTGGCGTCATGTTTTCGTAGTATTTAAATTTTCTGATAAAGCTGGAATCATCAACATATCCTATTTCCGAAACTATATCCTTAACCCTGAGGTTTGTTTCGGATAATAATTTTTTTGCATATTCCATACGTAGATAGGTAATGTAGCCACTAAATTTGTATCCTGTTTCCTCCATAACCAAACGCCCCACATATCGCGGAGATAGGTTAAGCTGCTTTGCTATTGATTCAACACATATATCGTATTCCTTATAGTGTTCGGATATTTCACGTATTACCGTCATTTTAACTTCATTACTCTGAACATCATGTTCATTAGAAATATGATCGGTAATATTTATTATCAGCTTTTCGGTTTCGCGTTTAAAATCCTCAACATAACTTTGCTCGGTAAATGTGGATAAAAAGGTTCCGGCATCAATGCTGTATCCGTTGTTTTGGGCAAAACGAATTAACGAACTAACAATCTCGGCAGTTAAATATTTAAAAACGATTGCCGAGTTGCGGTTACTCTTCATGTCGGAGCATATGTCGTTAAACACGGCCATTGCACCGGACTTGTTTCCAAGTTTAATACTCTGTAATAAGAGCGACATATTAACCGTTGGGTATTTATCGCTTTGCTCGGGCGGCGGCGAGAAAACCACAATTTCCTCATCGTTTTTTCGCAGATCAATCGCTGTTTTTGCCTTAAGGAAGGACATGCAGCAACCGTCAAGGGCGTTACATACGCTACCTATGCCGATAAATGTTTTGGCATGAAAATGATTTTCAATTGTGTTTTTAATGCTGTGCGCCAGCTGAGTAAACTGTTCATCATCTAAATCATGGTTGCATAAAATGGCAAACCTATCCTTATCCGGTGCAAGTTCTAAGGTAAATAGTTTTGCATTTTTGCTGGTTATAGTATCAATCAAAACGGTACATTCTTCAATATTTGTTTGATCATTATTAATAATAACAATCATAGAAACAAAAAGGGGCAGATCAAATTCAATGCCGGCACATTTCACATAGTATCTTAGCTTTTCGATATCTTTGTTAGAAATTAATATATGCTCAATGCATCGATTTCGTATTATCGGTGAAACCTGCTTTAGCCTGCTTGAAAGGATGGTATTGTCGTTAACAATTTTGTTAAGGATTAAAAGTTCATCATGTTCGTCATCGGTGTCTACCTGTTTCATCAGCTTTCTGAAAGGTGAGTAGTTGTAAACCGCAAAAATAACCGACAGCAGTGCAAACACAAGCAATATTAACAGTATCATGCTAATAAATTCGTAGTTAAAGGCTGCTTGCGACGCGTAATAATCTTCCGACGACATAATTATGCTATAGGTTAATCCGGATATTTCCGAAATTGTTCTAATCGACATAAGCTCACTGCCGTTATCATTTATGGAGTTAACTCCGGTTCCAAACGTCTGTTTAACCAAATTTAAAACATTTTCCGTTAACTCAATATTTTCCGGTTCGCCTATTTTGCCGGTATAGCATGGGAAAAGATAGGGGTCGTAGATAATAAAATACCCGTTTATGTCGCCCATATATGATCTAATAATATTTTCTATGCTTTGGCTGTCGTAAAGAAAGGCGATGTTATCGGTAGGAATGTTGTTTGTATCGGTTAATGGGTACATAAAACAGATGCCCTTTTCATCTAAACCCGACAGGCCATCACGTGGTGTAGGAGAAAAAATCTGGGACATATTATCAGAAATTAGCCTTGTATAAAAGCTGGATAAGCTGAGGTTATAAGCATAGGAATTTCCGTGAGAATTTTCCCACTCGTGGTAGGACATTTCATTTTCTGCTGTAAAAATTGTGTTTGTTTTTTTGTTAAAAAGAACAATCTCGGGCGGAATTTCGAACATGCTTTTATAATGCGACAACATTTCAATATAGCTTGCTGACTGTGGCTGCTGTTGCAGGCTAAGCGTATATGCAAGCTCGAGGGAAATGTTCTCAAAATCCGACTCTAAAAAATCTATTCTGTTTTTAACCTGCTCAATTGAATTAAGCCGAGCCTTCTCGGTTTCGGCATCAATTTCTATGCTTCGCTCCATATAAAAAAAGGTAGACAAAATAACAACCGGTATTAGAGATAAAACCATTACCGAGAAGAAATACTTTTTAATTATAGATGATTTAACAGAAAACATATCTATAAGTATACACTAAAATATATAAAAATCAAGACCATCACAAAGGATTATATTTTAGCGTTGTAATAATTACAATGATTAGTTAGAACGCATTCGTTGCATATGGGTTTTCTTGCATCGCAAACTGCTCTGCCATGCATTACCAAACGGTGACAAAAGTCGCTTCCCTTTTCAGCAGGTATAACCTTCCATAGCTGCATTTCCACCTTGGTGGGGTCCTTACTTGTAACCAAACCTAATCGACCTGTAATTCTTATGCAGTGGGTATCCGCCACTATGGCGGGCTTGCCATAAACATCGCCCATTATCAGGTTGGCAGACTTTCGCCCTACCCCGGCAAGGGAGAGTAAATCCTGCATGTTGTCCGGAACTTTTCCGCCAAAGTTATCACATAGCTGTGAAGCACATAAAATTAAATCCCGAGCTTTAGCCCTAAAAAACCCGGTGGTTCTAATCAGCGCGCAAACTTCCTCGAAATCAGCATCGCGCATCTTTTCCGGCGTTGGAAACCTCTCAAACAATGCCGGAGTTACCATGTTTACCCGTTTATCGGTACACTGCGCGGCAAGTCTTACCGAAACCAGAAGATGGTATGGATTAGTATGTTGCAAGCTACATTCCGGCAAGGGATATTCCTTTTCTAACAAATCTACTATGGCCAGTGCTTTTTTATTCATATCTTAAAGCCTCTATAGGGTCTAACTTTGCAGCCTTGTTTGCGGGGTAATATCCGAAAAATATACCTATTGCAAAGGAGAAAGCAACGGCAATAATAATTCCAAGCATGTCGGGTGATGCAGGGAAGTCCAGCAATGTAGATGCAATGCTTCCCAGAGCAACACCAAATAATATTCCAATAACCCCACCGATAATACATATAATTGAGCTCTCGGTAATAAACTGCACTCTTATGGAGAGGTTTGTTGCCCCAAGTGCCTTTCTTGTTCCTATCTCTTTTGTTCGCTCGGTTATAGAAACCAACATAATGTTCATAACCCCGATTCCGCCAACCAAAAGAGAAATTGCCGCTACTGCCGAGATGGCAAGTTGCAGTGTTGCTAACATGGTGGTCATAGTTTCTATTATGCTGTCCATAGCAAAGGAACCTATCTCATAATCCTCATTTTGGGAGTATTGACGGTTGTTAAGATATTCCGAAACATTGGTAGCAAAGGCGGTACTGTCGGAACCTAAACTTGTCAGTATGGTTATAGACTGATATCCATCGCCTGCGCCGCTGAGGTGTTGTGCCGAGGTGTAGGGTATATATGCGGTAGACTCTATATCCTCATCACCGGCGGTTGAGCCCATCGTCATTAGTGACTGCTCATACTCATAAACTCCAACAACCGTAAAAATTCCGGGCGTGCCTCCCTGACCCTCCAGCATTATCTGCTGGCCTATCGGGTCGCCCTCAAAGCCGTAGTTGGTAACAAAGTTATCCGATATTACCACTACATTTTTTCCATCCTCTATTTCTCGCTCAAGCAAAAATCTTCCATAAAGCATGTTAAGGTTGCTTATGGTTACCTCGTCTGCGGTAACTCCGCTAAGTGTAAAATTAGCATAGTCGTCACCTTTGGTTGCAGTGCCGCTACCAACACCTATTGTTATTCCTACCGACTGTATATCTTCAGGAAACTGCGCTTTAATTTCCTCTATTATTTCGTCGCTTATCAAATCCTGTTCGGTTGGTTGGCTAAAACCCTGTGGGCCGGCAGAAAATTCGTTGCTTCGCTGGGTAATATATAGATTCACAGTATTTGCACCCATTGCCGACATCTCGCTCGCTATATATCCATTTAACGAGTTACCTATGGTAAAGATGGTTATTACCGAACCAATGCCGATAATAATTCCCAGCATGGTAAGCAGAGCACGCATTTTGTTGCTCCACAGCGAGGATAATGCCAACGAGATATTTTCTTTAATACTCATACAGCACCTCTTCCGCTACCCGGCCGATCGCTCACCACAACTCCGTCTACCAGCGTTACAATTCTCTCGGTCTCCTCAGCAAGCTCGGGCGAGTGGGTAATTAACACGATGGTTTTACCATGGTTTTGGTGTAGGTCGTGAAAAATATCCATAACAAGCCGACCGGTCTTACTGTCAAGTGCACCGGTTGGCTCGTCGGCAAGGAGAATAGCAGGGTCGTTTGCAAGCGCTCTGGCTATCGCAACCCTTTGTTTTTGTCCGCCGGAAAGCTCGTTAGGTTTATGGTGACGGCGCTCATACATATCAACAGTTTTTAAAAGTTCGGCACTTTTAATACTGCGCTGTTTTTTGGAAAGGCCGGCATAAAGCATCGGCAGTTCAACGTTGCGCTGTGCATTTATTCGCGGTATTAGATTAAAATTCTGAAAAATAAAACCTATCTTTTTATTTCTTATTCCGGAAAGGTCGCTGTCCTTTGCCGCCATTATATCTACATCGTCTAAAAGGTATTCCCCCTCGGATGGTCGGTCTAAAGCTCCAACTATGTTCATTAGGGTTGATTTTCCGCTACCTGATGCACCAACAACCGAGACAAAGGTTCCCTTTTCTATAGAAAGGGTTACATTATCAAGAGCACAGAGTTCGTTTTCCATACCTTCAAAATATCGTTTAAACACGCCCTTGATTTTAATTACCTCAGCTGCCATCTATCGTCCACCTCCGGCAGGGCCGCCGCCTTGGCCGCCACCGGCGGGTACAGCCCCCGGACCTGTCATCATAAATGCGCCTTCCATGTCGCTAAATCCGCCAACACTATAACCTTGCGGATCATCTAAAATTATCATTCCTTCGGTTAACTCAGCCGACATTACCTCAATTAAATAGTCTGCCTCAAGTCCGGTAGCAACCTGAATCATGCGTCGACCGTCCTCCTCGCCAAGTGCCGCCTGCTCTGCCGTTGGCATGGCGTCGTAAACATAGATATAGCTACTGCCGTCCTGCTCAACAACTGCGTCTATCGGAACTGCAAAGGTGTCCTCGGAGGATTCAAGTATAAAGGTTATCTGTGCAGGAACACCAACACGAAGATTTTCGTGGCTATCGTCTATTGAAATTAAAACGCTAAAACTTCCCGAGGCATCAACCGCTATGGGAGAAATTTCGGTTATGGTGCCGCTAAGTTCAATTTCGCCGGTCGAATCGGTGGTTATAACCGCCTTCATACCCTCGCTGAGATTTACAACATCGTAGCTTGGAATGGTTGTGTAAATTTCCATATCCGAAATGTTCTGTATCGTGCAAAATGCGGAGGTGCCGAGAGGGTCTCCAACCTCATAGTTTAGCTCGGTAACAACCCCGTCTATCGGTGAGCGGATATAGGTGTCGTCCAGCCCTTCCTTTGCATCGGCAATAGACTCGTTTAAATCCTCTAAAGCTCGAGCGTTAGTAGAATTTCCGGACTGGGCCTGCAGAGTTTGAGAGGTAAGGTTATTATGTGCCGACTCTATGGAGTTAATCAGCTGTGTTTCCTGGGTGGAAAATGCTTCCAGCAATGCCTCTGATTCAGCCTCTAACTTTGCAATTTCTGCCGAAATACTGCTAAGTGAGCTGCGCAGAGCAGTTATTGAGTTGTAGGTATCAACGGTTACTTTGTTTGCCGCCAAGCCTAAATCCGCCTGGGCTATTGCTCTATACGCACTGTTAAGCTCGGTTTCAAAAAGCTCCGGCTTTGTTGAGTCTATGGTAAACCCGTTTGCATTTGCCCAGATTACCCATGCTTCTAACAAGGAGGTTATCTGTTTATTTGCCGAGGCTGTTTGTGTTGTTAAATTTTCATTCAAGGTAGCTCTTTCGGAGGCGTTCGCCTCCTGCGAGGATATATACTCTGCCTTTGCCTCGGAATACGCATTCTGCGCATCGGTTACACTGTTTTGCGCTACAGACAGATTATGGTCGGTTATTGCGTTGGAGTAGGTGATGTCGGTGTTTTTATCGCTGTAGCTCTCCTGTGCATTTTCTATCATGTCGTAAACCGATTCATCATCAAGTTGGGCTAAAATTTCGTTGTTAGAAACAGCATCGCCAACCTCAACGTTAACAGCGATAAGCTCAGAACCCGCCGCACCGGTTCCGACAACTATTCTTGTTTCGGAGGCGGCTGTTGATCCGGTAGCAACTATAACGTTTTCTATATTCTGCCTTGATAGCGTCGTTACCGACGGCATCGACAACATGCCGCTAACCGAGGCGGCTGTTGACGAGATAAAATTAATTACCACCGCAATAATAATAGCAATTACGGTAAGAACAATTAACAAAACTTTACGCTTTTTAATAAATGAAATCAGCTTAGACATACAACTCCCATAATTCGATAAAATATATTTTTAAGTATATAAAAACACTGTGTAAAATATATGAAAAAAAGATATATTTTACACAGTGTTTATTTACATAAATTAATAGGTGATCTCAGGATTAGAATTTGTGCCGAAATGGCTAATGTTTCTTATAATGCTTAAATCAATAAAGTTTATTACCCCGTCGCCGTTATAGTCAATAGCCTTATCGTCGGTAGATACATTTGTGTTATATTTAGAGTTGCCTGCAACAGCTATCAAATCGTCTACATCAACCGCACCATCCTTGTTTGCATCACCCGGGATTAACTTTATGGTGGATATTAATGGATTGTCGTTAAGCCGTAGGTCAACATTATCGCCGGCTATTTGTATTCCTTTTATAGTTGTTGTAAGGCTACCGTCTTTTTTTATCTCAAGGTTGTAGGTTCCGTTTGGAGCGGTAAGGGTGAAATCGGTTACGGTGTTGCTGCTGCCTGCGGTACTAGTGATAGTTTTAGTATCCACAGCGACACCCACGGCAGACGGGTATAGGCTAACGGTAATGTTAGTTCCGGGGCTGTAGGAGTCTACGCTTGCGGTAACTGTGTAGGGGGCTTCAATAATAGAATTATATTTTATGTCGGCCGAAGCGTTTGATGAATTTGGGGTCAAGTTGTTGGGGCTAGAGTAATAAACCGCTGCTCCGGGTATTAAATTAACCGAAACCGATGTAGTGCGCATATAGGTGCTAATAGAATCAGCCCAGCTCTCACCCATAAAACCATAAACTCCGCTATCTTCTTTTAAATAAAGTGCGGTATAAAAGTTGCTAATTAGGGTTTCAACATCGGTATCGGGGAAATATGGTTTAAGAACTTCATTAAAAAATTCTAAATTGGTGTTGATTATCGAGTTATCCATCTGCAAGGCTGTGTTTATCATGTTTTTAAAAAGAATGGTTCCATCCTGCATATTAGGGTCGGTGCTGGTTGGGTCTTTATACTGAGTTCTAAGGTACTGCATAAATAAAAAAGAAAGTGAATAGTTTTGAAGTTGACCCTTCCAATCGGTGAGCGAGTATTTGTAGAAGGTGGACCTGTAGGAGTAGCTATTATAAAGGCTTATTCGGTCGAGTGGGGCGTGCTCTGTTCCTTCATATATCATCATCTCTGCCGCCATAGATAACCCCTCGTTAAAAAAAGTAGGGGTAATTACGTTATCTCCGGCAGTAATGCGGTATATCAAATGCTGTAGCTCATGTACAATCGTGCCGAAACATTGCTCGGTGTTGGAGCTCATACCCTGTTTTGAGTCGACATATATGGCATCCATATAGTTACCGTATGTACCGTTGTGTCCTGAAAAAAGATCGTTAGGATTAAAGTAACCTGCAGTATAGGAGCTACCGGAATAACCAATACTTTGAATATCATAACAAACAATGGCAATTTTGCCGTCGTTGTCGAGATCACCTTTACTGTATTTACTGTCCATAGGGTCGGCAAACGCCGCAACCATATCATTGTATTTATCGTCAAACTCGTTGCCGATGGTAGTTGCCTGCGAGGTGGTGATAGGGCTGTACTCCGTCCCGACAGGAGTCCATACAGTGCAGTGGTCGCCTACATGAACAACCTTAAAATCAAGTGAGGAGTATGTACTGCTATTGTATGTAAGCAACACCCTTAGGGATTTTTCATAGTTTACCGCATAATCGGTTACAATATCTTCCGGCAGATCTTCTAAGCTACCGTCCACCGGTAAATCCTCGGTTGGCGGTGGAATTTCAGTTATAAATGCAGATGGGTCGAGTAACCCTAATCCATTTTCATCGTAGCCGATAATTGTTTCTTTGGGGTCGGTCTCTAATGGGGGTGATGTGCTTGCAATTTGGCGAGAGTTTACAGATGATGATATGGTAGTGTTTGATGTAGTAGAGCTAAAAAGTCCCGATTCGGTAATGTTGGTCACAACTAACGCCTCCCCCGTAAAGGGAGGCTCGGTAGCTACGATATAATTTGCCGCTTCAACGGTTGTAGCCGGAATTAATAAAACAAGCGTGACACACAGGGTTAGTGCTGTTATTCTTTTTGTGTTTTTTTTTATGAAATCGATAAAAGACATGGTTAGTTAAATTCCTTGTTTAAAATAGGTTTCATTCTACGAATTGCTATATATGCAACTATTATTTTAACAGCATCGCCAATTAAAAACGGTAAAACCGTTGCGGTAAGGGTTGCGGTTAAATTGTTTTGGGTTATCACCATAAAACCTATAACCCCACAAACATAGATTGCTACCGTGGCAAGAATAAGTGATGCGGCTGTTGCAATCCTTCCCTTGTTAATGTTTAAAATTAAGCCAACAATTATAGCCGCCGCAAGATATCCTAAAATAAAACCGCCTGTCGGGCCTGCAAGTGTCCCTATTCCGGAGCCGAAGTTTGCGAATACAGGAAGACCAATCGTGCCTAAGAGTATATAAACCGATACAGAAACGATTCCGTAAGGAAATTTTAACAGTCCTGCCGCAAGCAGGATTCCAAGTGTGCCAAGGCTAACCGGAACCGGTGTAAATCCAAGTGGTACCGCTATCTGGGAGAGAACCGCAATAATCGCGGTAAACATGGCGGTTTTAGCAAGTGATGCAGTTTTTATTCTTTGCATATTTTTCCTTTATTTGTTTATACCTCGTTATTAAATTGTTTAACAATATGTGGGGCAATGTCGGATAGTGATAGCTGGGTTTTAACCGCACCGAGTTTAAACGCCTCCATCGGCATTCCGTAAACAATGCAGCTCTGCTCGTCCTGTCCGATGGTGTACGCACCCTTATTCTTCATCTCTAAAAGTCCTTTAGCGCCGTCTGCGCCCATGCCGGTTAGAATAACACCAACAGCATTTCGCCCTGCCGATTTCGCCACAGAGCTAAATAGAACATCAACCGAGGGACAATGGCCGCTAACCTTGTCGCCCGGTTTGCTGGAAACATAATACCCGTTTGCATCCGATAAAAGCTTCATCTGAAATTCGCCGGCGGCAACTATGGCGGTTCCGGGTAAAACTCTGTCGCCATCCTTAGCCTCCTTAACCTCCAAAGAGCAAATTCTGTTAAGGCGTTGCGCATACATATTGGTAAAAACTGCCGGCATGTGCTGGGTGATAACAACACCGGGAGAATTTTTCGGTAAATTTTTAACTACCTCTAAAACCGCCTCGGTTCCTCCGGTAGAAGCACCTATAGCAATTATTTTAGATTTACTTATCGATCCTTTTAGTATTGTTGCTATGGATTTTACCGGTGAGGTAGCGGCGGAGGAAGCTTTAACCTTAGCAATTGCGGCAGTTTTAATTTTTGCGGCAAGTTCTTTTGAAAAATCTTCAAGGTCTTTTGGTCCCTTAACGGTCGGCTTACGTATAAAGTCAACAGCACCGGAGGCTATCGCATCAAAGGCCGATATAGCACTACCGGTTACAACAACAACAGGTATCGGATTTTGTGGTATCATTTTTTTCAATAATTCAATTCCATTTACTTTAGGCATCTCAACATCAAGACTAATAACATCAGGCTTTAAACGAGCCGCCTGTGAAAGCGTATCGTTACCATCGATTGCAATTCCAACAACCTCTATTCTGGGGTCTTCGCTAAGTTGCTTTTTAAGCATCTCTCTAAAAAGTAGCGAGTCGTCAGCAATTAAAAGTCTGATTTTATTCATAACTTACCTATCGTTTGTAGATTGCAGGTTTAACAAAATTGTATCTGGTAGCATTTCGGTTAATACTCTCGCTGTGTCCTATGCAAAGATATCCGCCCGGCGCCGTTACGTCATAAAAGTTTTCTACCAACCTGTCCTTGGTGGGTTGGTCGAAATAGATCATAACATTTCTGCAAAAAATAATGTCGAACGGACGCTTATTCTTAAAGTTGAACGGTTCCATTAGGTTAAGTGGCCGATACATAACTTCACGGCGAATACTATCAACCATGGTGAATGTATTGGCTTGACTGTTGACCTTTATGTATTTCTCCTGCCATTCTTTAGGAATTGCAGGCAATCCCTCTAACGGATAGGTGGCAAGTTTTGCTTTATTCATGACGCTGTGGGAAATGTCGGTAGCCAGAATAATTGTGTCCCATGATGATTTTTTCGAGCCGAAATATTCCGCAATAACCATTGCCATTGTATATGCTTCCTGCCCACTGCTGCAACCGGCCGACCATATTTTTAAAGATCTTGAGCCTGCCTGCGATTTTTCCAGCTCGGGAAGGGCAGTGTTAAGCAAAAAATCGAAATGCTCCTGTTCACGCATGAAGTATGTGTGATTAGTGGTTATCTTGTTTAGCAAAATGTTTAGCTCTTCACCTGTTTTATCGGCATAGAGTATTGAAAGATAATCAGAAAATTTTGTGATGCCTCTTTGAGACAAAACTCCGTTTAACCGCCCTTCAACCAGAACACGTTTTTTTTCAAGCGTAATTCCGTATTTGTTATAAACAAAACTAACAAGCTCTAAAAACTCACCGTCGGTAATGGAAATCATTAAAAACTAACCCCTAATCTGTAAATCTTCTTCGAAGAAGCTGTCGAGATCGAGTGTAAGAACTAATCGTTCGTCCACCTTCATAACATTGTTAAGATACTTATTGCGCTCTACTTCTCCGAGGTTAGGAAGTCCCACCCTTGCGTTTTTGTCTGCATTTGCAACGTCGCTAACCCTGTCAACAATAATTCCCAGCTGCATACTCTGATAGTTAAGCATAACAATACTGGTCATATCGTCGTATTCCTTTTGCTCCAACATAAACTTGGTGCGAACGTCGATAATCGGAACTAATTTTCCCCTTAGGTTTATAATTCCTTTTAGGTGTTCGGGAAGACGCGGTATCTTGGTTATTGCCTGGATGGAAATTATTTCCACCACGTTTAAAAGTTCAACGCCGTAAAGGCTCTCGTCAATATAAAAGGTTAGATATCTTCCGCTTAAATCATCTTTTACGATATCTGTTGTACTAACATCACTCATTTCCTACCCCTCATCAGTTATTATATAGAAGTTTGTTGGCATCCAGAATCAGGCTTATGCTTCCATCACCAAGAATGGTACAGCCGGCAAGGCCGGAACTTTTAATGTCGTATCCATTCAGGAAGGTGGGGAAGGATTTAACAACAACCTGTTGTTCTCCTATAAGCTCATCGGCAAAGATGCAGGCTTTCTTTTTCTCGCTCTCAACCAGGATAAGAATGCCATCTTCAATATTTGTTTTTTCGGTTGGGAAATCAAACTTTTGATGAAGTCTGATTATTCGGTAGCAGTCGCCACGTAGCATTATCATCTCATTTGAGTCTACATCATGCAAAATTTGGCTCTTATCGGCAACCTTAAAGGATTGCTTTATCGAGGTTATCGGAATTGTGAAAATAGAGTTTCCTACCGAAAGTTTCATGCCCTCAACAATGGCAAGTGTTAGCGGGATTTTGATGGTGAAGGTGCTTCCTTTGCCCATCTCACTCTCTACCGAGATACTACCGTTACATTTTTCAATGTTCTGTCGAACAACGTCCATACCAACACCACGTCCCGAAAATTCGGTAACATTTTCGTTAGTAGAAAAACCGGCCAACATAATCATCTGATTAATTTCGGCAGTGGTATATTCATTTTCCGGCTTAGTAAGTATGCCGTTTTTCTTAGCCTTAGCCAGTATTTTTTCGCTGTTAAGTCCGCCACCGTCATCAATAATGTTAATAACAATCTCACCGCCTACGTTTTGAGCGGAAAGAGTTAGACGGCCTCTCGGATTTTTGCCTGCGGCAATTCTATCCTCGGTGTTTTCGATACCGTGGTCCATCGAGTTTCTTATCATATGCATGAACGGGTCGGTAATGCTGTCGATAATAGTTTTGTCGATCTCGGTATCTCCGCCGATTGTAATAAGATCTACCTCTTTATCCAGCTTTTTGCTCATGTCGCGAACAATTCTGTTCATCTTCTGATAAAGCCCGTTTAACGGAACCATTCTTATCGACATAACAACATCCTGTAGCTCGTCGGTAAGCTTGCGTAGCTGACGGGTAGCCTTGTTAAAATTATCAAGCTGAAGTCCATCCAAATCAGGGTTGGCGGCAACCATTGCCTCGGTAGTAACAATTTCACCAACAAGGTCCATAAGTTGGTCTAGTTTGCCCTGATTAACGCTAATAAGATTTTGTTTTTTTGCTGCGGAATCTGTTTGAGGTGGTGCGGCTGTCGGCTTTGGCGATGCCTGAGCACTTGGAGGCGGAGTAGTAGCTGATTCTTCGGCTACGTTTTGGGAATTGTTTGGATTATCTACTATGGTGCCGCCTTCTTGGCCTATAATTTCGTAGCTCTTGATATTAACGGCAGACTCGATAGCTTCATATATCTCCTGCGGATCGCCACCGCAGCTAAATTTCACCAAAAGGCCTTTGGCAACGATATCAGAGGCGCAGTCGGAATTATTTTCGGGGTTGGGGGGATCGCTCTCCAGCGTATCACACATATCTTTTATTGTGTTTAGCAACATGAAAGCACGGATGTTTTCCATCTGGCAACCGTCTTCAAAAAATATTTTAACACTGTAAACAATAGCATCCGTTGCCGGCGCAGATACAGCTCCCTGTTTTTCATCGGCATTAGGTGCCGATGCATTAGAAGCCTCGGCAGTAGATGTCGATGCATCAGCTGCCGGTGTAGCCGCAGCAGGCTTAGCCGATTCGCCTTTTAATACAGCAAGCTGGCCAACAATTTGGGCAACTACTGCCGACGAATCAGTCGGAGCATAGTTTTCTATGTCGTTTTGTAGGAGTTCAACCTCATTCTTCAAAAAGTCGGAACTCTGAAAAACACAGTCGAACAGGCCGGAACTGTCGGTCTTTGCGGTTTCGGGTTTTTCTCGGATAATAAAGAACATGTCCTCAACATGATGAGCAAGGGAGGAAACACCATCCAGCCCCATCATGGCAGAAGAACCTTTAACGGTGTGCATTATACGAAAGATTTCGTTAATCGCCCCTTCGTTAAACTCTCCCAAACGCTCACTCTCCAGCATAATCTCGTCGAGCTGGTCTAGCAGGGTTTGAGTTTCAAAGATGAACATTTCAAGCATAGGTTCTACACTTGGATCGAAAACACTCATAGCTTACCTCACATGTATTTCTGCCTATAACAACCGTATTAGCAAAAGCTATATCGACTAACAAAATACAAACTTTACATAATTTTTAAAAAAATTCTAAATTTGTATTTTAATCGACCGTTATATATAGTATAATAGTTTATAGCCAATTAGTAAATAGTTTTTACAATATTTCTTTATTTTAGTGAGAATAGTGCTCTAAATACTGCTCTGTGCATATAAATTTATTTGTTTTTTTGTTTAATTGGCCAAAATATCGGGAAAGGAAAAAACACTATAATGGCAGATATCCTAAGAGTCTCCTTTCCGGGCTCGGAAAAAAACTATGTAAACCCCACTAAAATCGCACCGGAAGTTAATGCTCCTTTTAACATTGTTGACCTTACAAAGGTTACAAAGCCGCAGTCCGAGAGTAGCTTGTTACAACAAAACAATTCCGGACTCGAACAAAGCACTGCACCCGCAATTCTGCAGGAGATGTTAGAGGACCCGAAGGTGACGGTCACTTTTTTGCGCAATATTTTCATGTTAGAAGAAATTTTTAGGCTTTTGCCCTCAAACAATTCCGTTGTAACCGAGGAACTCCAAAAACTTTTCGATTCCCTAATGTTAAAACCGGATCAACTTTTAAATGAACTGCTTCGCCAATCCGGCAGCTCAACCAAATTTACCGGTGATGTTTTTTCGATACTGCGTGGTTTGGAACAAGGCGGCGATAATCGCATGAGAGATGCGGTAATTAATCTTTTAAAAGCCTTTAGCGGCGAACAGGGTCGCCAGGAAATAATGCGCAGTGTTTCCAACAATCTGTTTTTTCTCGGTATCAGCCAACAACCGCTAAAAACATTTTCCGAAAAACTGTTAAACCTTTCAGAAATGTTTAAGGCACCAAATGCAAACTTCGAAACACTAAAAGCCGAAGTTCTGGAGCTGTTAAAACAACAGGATACAAGCCTGCTAAATTCACCGAATCTTCAAAAACTAAGTGCAATGTTGGTATATAATCTTTCACGATATCAGAGCAACAACGATTACCTGCCCGATGCAATTAATCGACTTGCTGTTCTGCTGGAGCGTGACGGTACACCAATGCTTGAACAGCTAAAACAGCTGATTAATAATCTAATCGAAACGCCACAGCTTAAAACAAGTCTTTTAGAACAGCTCTCGGCAACTCGTCCGGACTTTCATGCCGTTTTAAGAACCTTGCTTGCCTCGGCCGAAAGTATGGAATCCGCTAACAGTGGCTCTAAGGTTATGGCGGCGCTTGCCGAGATAATAACCAAGGAGGGTAGACTGTCTGACCTTCAGCTCGTTTCAGATGGGCGGATAAACGATATAATAACCAGCCTACTATCCTCTCCATGCAACTACACACCGTTACTACATATGGTTTTTCCGCTCGATTTTTTGGACATGCGCTCCTTTGCGGAAATGTGGGTAGATAACAATCCGGAGGAGTGGGGCGAGGGAGAGGGCAAGGAAACACAGCATGTTCTTATTGCCTTCGATATTGAGGGCATAGGAGCCTTTGAAACCGAAATTTTTGTGCAGGGACGAAATATGCAGGTTTTATTGCTCTGCCCGTCGGAACACACCGAAGCATTTTCAGGAATGAAAAAAGCTTTGCCGAGAATAGCCTCGCAAAGTGGATATAGATTAACCGACTGTATTGTTCATGAGTTGGTTCGAGGGAGAAGCCTTATGGAGGTTTTTAAGGAGCTTCCAAACCGCAGAATGGGGCTGAGTGTAAAGGCATAACGAAAGGATTTTTAATGGCAAAACCTAAGGATACCAAGGCTGTTGCTTTAAAATATGACGAGACGGCAGATGCTGCGCCGGTTGTGGTTGCAGCAGGTTACGGCGACGTTGCAAGCCGTATTGTAGACATTGCCGAAAAACGTGGGATACCGGTTTTTAGAGATGATAGTGCCGCATCGCTTTTATGTATGTTGGATGTAGGAAGTAACGTTCCGGTAGAGCTTTATGAGGTAGTAGCCGCCATTTATGTTGAGCTGGTAACAATATCAAAACGTATTCGTGAAAATGGAGTAAATATATGAATCTGTTTAAACTAAATCGAAAAAAGGAGCCGATTGATGATAGCCCTAACGCAAGGTTAGTTGACCTCAGCTGTGAGATAGCTATCGAGGGAAGACTCTCGCCGGCATATGCTCGGGTGGATAGCGTTACCGACGAAAAACTGCGTCTTGCCTACAATCGTAGAATGACGGTTTTAGAAGAGGGCAGTGCCTTAACGGTTAATGTTTTTCGTGAAGATGAGCCTGCAATACTGATAGTGGGAAATGTTGCAAGTGCTACCACTCAATATGTAGATGTTAAAATTGAAAAACAGACCGAACTTAATTACATAAGGGCAAGTTTTCGTACCAGAGTTTTTATTCCGGGAAGGCTCTACCTTGGCGATCCGGAAACCGACTCGGAGCAGGAATTTGATGTAATGCTGGACGATATCAGCATAAACGGAGTTATGATGAGCTGCCCTGCCGAGCTTGTTGCAGATGATATAGGGGTGTTGGAATTTAGGCTACCCAATGAGGTTTTATATCTACCGCTAACGGTTAGGCGAGTGGTGGAACGACAGGACAGCATCTATAAAAAATACGGCGGTGAATTCTGCGATCCTACCGTAAAACAGTCTAACAGCATCAGCCACTTTGTATTTCAGCTTAATACTGCGATGAGGCAACACCAGTCCAGTAGCGGAAGCGATTTTAAACTGTTTAAAAAAGCATGGGAGACGGTTGTGGATTGGGAAAAAACACGAGGCGACAAACCTCCAAGTATGCTTAATCGATATGATAGGAGAAGTATTTCCGGCCAGAATAACTTCTTTAAAAGAAAGAATTTCACCAACCGAGGAAAATAAAAAAGCAAGGAAAGGAACAGAGGTATAGATGCAGGAAAGAATTTTTGCACTGGATATCGGTACCAGAAATGTAGTGGGGTTAGTAGGTAGGTTTGAGAAGGGTGTTTTTACCTTAGAAGCTATGGAACTTAAGGAACATAGCCAGCGAGCCATGGTGGACGGACAGATAGAAAACATTGAAGAAGTAGCCGAGGTGGTTAAGGATCTACACGGCAGGCTGGAAAAAAAGATTGGTGCCGAACTAACCGAGGTTTATGTTGCGGCGGCAGGTCGTGCACTGTTAACATCGAGGGGAATGGCAGAGCTTGCCGTTTCGCCGCATGAGGGGGTTACCACTCAGCAGGTTGCCGAGCTACAGCTATTGGCGATAGAGGCGGCCTCGGAACGATTATCGGTTACAGCCGGTGCTGAGGGAATGGCATGTGTGGGGCACTCTGTTATAGACTATAAGCTTGACACACACAGCTTTTCTTCACTGTTAAACCATAAGGGTAGCCTGATTAGCGTTGAAATTATTGCTACCTTTCTTCCGTTGCAGGTTGTTAACAGCCTTTACACTACTATGAATATAGCCGGACTTGTTGTTGCAGGATTAACCCTGGAGCCGATTGCGGCAATGAATGCAATTGTTCCGCAGGAACTGCGTGCTCTTAACATTGCTTTAGTGGATATAGGAGCGGGAACAAGCGATATTGCGATATCGGATAAAGGTGCTATCTCGGCATACACCATGGCGACATATGCCGGAGATGAGATTACAGAAAGTATTGTTACCAACTACCTTGTTGACTTTAACATGGCGGAGCAGATAAAAAAAAGCACCGACGACCCGATAAATTTTATCGACATACTCGGAAACGAGCTTAGCGTTACCGCAAAGGAACTTGCAGCTACTATCAGCAGTGCTGTAGAGGAACTTTCTATGACTATATGTAACAATATAGAGGAGGTTAACGGCCGTTCCCCTCAGGCGATTTTTTTAGTGGGAGGCGGTAGCAAAACATCCGGGCTTGCCGCTCAAATTTCTGCGGCACTCTCCATCGATCCAAAGCGTGTTGCGGTTGGTGGTAACAACTATATGAAAAAAATAGTGGTGTCGGACATCGATGTTTCCGACCCGGAATATGCTACCCCTTTCGGAATTGCGATAACGGCGGGAAGCATGCTTGGCACAGATGGCTTTTTTGCCTTTGTTAATGATAAGAAAATACGGCTGTATTCGTCCGAAAAGCAGACGGTTATGGATGCCCTTTTACTGTCCGGATATCGTTATTCACGGCTTCTCGGAAAACATCCTAAATCATTGCAGTTCACCCTTAACGGTAAGCAAAAAACCATTACCGGAAAATTTGCAACAGCGGCAGTAATTGAGCTAAACAACCAGCCGGCAAGCATAAGCACCCCAATTAAACGAGCCGATAAAATATCGGTTGTGGATGCTATTGACGGTGAGGACGCTTCTGCGGTTCTTTCCGATATACTTCCGGCTACGGCGCAAAAGCACTATGTTCAAATTTCGGAACACACATTGCCTTTTGGTTGCTTTGCAACAATCAACGGCAGTCCTGCCGAGCCGGACACCGAAATTGTAGACGGTGATGTTATTGAAGAGATAAATATAACTACCATTTCGGAGCTTTTTGCCGCACACGGTCAGGATGTTTATGGGTTCGAGCCGCAAAAAGACGGTAAAGTATTAAGCTTCGACTATAAGTTGCAGGATGGCGATGAAATTGAGCTTGGAACCGGTGAAGCATTTATTCCATTTGCCGATGATGTGCTACAGCAGGAGGAAAAAACCGATGATGAGCCTGTATCCCAAAAGTCGGAGAGTAGAGACATTTTATATGTAATGATAAATGAGCGCAGGGTTGAACTTCCAAACAGGCAGGACAACACTCCGTATTTATTTGTCGATATGTTAAACTATATAGATATTGACCCAAGCACTCCTAAAAAAAATATTAAGATTTCAAGAAACGGTGTAGATGCTTCCTATCTTGATGTTATAAATGTAGGCGACAGCATCAATGTTAGCTGGGAGGATAATTAGTGAACAATCTTATTAGAGCAATATCGCAGGATGGCTCGGTGGTGGCGTCGGTAGTTGATTCTACCGCAATGGTAGCTGAGATGGAACGGGTTCACAATACCTCGGCGGTTACCACAGCGGCTCTTGGAAGGCTCTGCACCGCTGCGGCGCTTATGGGTGCTCAGCTAAAGGGCGACAAGGAGAGTATTACCCTAAGGGTAAACGGAAATGGCCCGGCAGGAAGCGTTATTGCGGTTGCCGATAGTAAGGGCAACGTTAAGGGATATATATCTGATGGCAGGGTGGAACTTGAGTTAAATAAGCACGGCAAGCTGGATGTAGGCGGCGCAGTGGGTGTTGACGGCTATCTCGATGTAATGAGGGACAGCGGCAGCGGCGAGCCCTATATAGGCAGGGTGGAGTTAGTCTCGGGTGAAATCGGTGAAGATGTTACTCATTATTATGCAACCAGCGAGCAGACACCAACCGTGTGCGGTCTCGGTGTTTTGGTTAACCCTGACTTAACGGTAAATTCGGCAGGCGGATTTTTAGTTCAGCTTCTTCCGTTTTGCGATGAATCTGTTATAGAAATTATAGAAAAAAACCTTGAGGGGTTACCTACTGTATCCTCGTTGTTCAAGGATTATACTCCGGGTCAGGTTGCCGAAAAGCTTTTAGCGGGACTTTCTCCCGATATACTGGATACCCAAACAGCAGCGTATCGCTGCGATTGCTCCAAGGAGAGGGTGGAAAAGGCGGTTGTAAGCATAGGTGTAGATGGACTAAAGGAGCTTATAGACGACAAAAAACCCACCGAGGTGGAGTGTCATTTTTGCAATAAAAAATACACCTTTTCCAAGGAACATCTTGTTGAACTTTTAAATAGATAAATATTTAACGCAAATCTGTTTATACTGCATCTAAATCATCTTTATCCTCTTTTTTTTGTTTCAGCTTGGGTTCCCATTTAACCAGAATTACATCGGTTCCAATCTTCACTATATCATCATATAGTATACTTATGTCCGGTTCACGTCCTAGTAGGCCAAAGAATTTTAGCTTTCCAAAAACAATAAAACTGTGAATTTTTGATGATACAGGGTCAAAACGAAGATCGTCAATTTTTCCGAGTTTTTTTCCGGATTTTATGGTTACAACATCCTTTTCACTGATGTTTAAAAGACTATACATTGTTGCCTCTTATATAATTATTTATCTAACAATTAATTATATGCTCTAGTAAGGATATTTATTTTTTATAAGTTGTAGCGTTTTAAAAGTTAAACTTGTATGCAAAAGATTGAACGTTCCAAATGGCATATATTTATTTATCGAATATGTTAATTACATCGACATTCTTTCACAATTTACAAAAAACTCTTGCAAAATTAATAAAAAAGGTGTAATATTATAGTGGTAGCCATCCTTTTTAATGGTGTGCTAATTTAAAGAAAAAAACATAGGTGGAATATGAAAAATCTTAAGATAAGGATGAAGTTCGTTGTTGGGCTCGGAATAATAATATTATTGGTAATTATTCTGGCTGCACTATCGATAAATGCTCAGAATGTTAATCAGGGCTTTTTTGATGATTACTCCAATGCATCATTTAAGAGCTCAATAGCCGCCAAGGATGCTGAAAGAGGCTTTGAGGAGCTGGTTAAAAACAGCGCCCTTTTGTTATTAACTGAGGGTGACAAAGGGAAAATAGACGAAATAGAATCGAATATGACTGCTATCGGTGTCGAGGTTCAGTCTGATTTAGCCATTCTAAAAGAGAGTTCTTTCAGTGATGAGATTGCTGAAGAACTTTCAAATATAGATGATTTGTTAAGCCAAACCTCCGGCATGAGGGCTCAGCTGTTTGAGCATGTTAGAGGCGATGATACCACGTCTGCATATATGCTGTTTATAGGCGATTACTCTACTACAGCAAATATAGCGATAGCAGAAATTCATGCAATAAACGAAAAGCTAAACACTCTTTCCAATAATCAATACAACACAATGCAGGATTACGGCACACTTACCATGATGTTCTTGCTTGCTTTAAGTCTTGTTGTTTTAGTAGTGGTTATAATAATCGGTGTAATGTTGGCAAACTCTATCTCCAAACCGGTTATTCAGTTAGAGGCCGGCATAGCCGCACTGTCGAGGGGAGACTTCGATGCGGTTAATATCGACTATGAATCTAATGATGAGCTTGGTCAGCTAGCGAAAAACACTAAGGGTACAATTGCAAGTATTGAAGCAATGATTGAAGACCTCTGCGGCGGCATGGGTTGCATGGCAAGTGGTGATTTTACCGCAAGCAGTAATAACGATGATATGTATGTCGGCGGATTTGAGCCGTTGAAAACCGGAATGTATGACCTTAAAAATAAGATGAACGATGCCATAGTTAGGGTTAGCCTTTCTACCGACCAGGTGGCAAGCAGCTCGGAGCAGGTATCCTCAGGTGCTCAGGCGCTCGCACAGGGAGCTACCGAGCAGGCAGGCTCCATCGAGGAACTTGCGGCAACCATTACCGATATTTCAGAAAAAATCACCCAGAATGCTCAGAATGCAAACCAGAGTAGCGAAATGGCTCAGGGTGTTGTAAATGCTATGGTAACAAGTACCGAGCAGATGCAGAAACTTATTGCGTCCATGGAAGAAATTGACGGTAAATCTAAAGAAATTAGCAAGATTATTAAAACCATTGAAGACATTGCTTTCCAAACAAATATTCTTGCACTTAATGCAACAGTTGAGGCGGCACATGCGGGAGCTGCAGGTAAAGGTTTTGCCGTTGTTGCCGACGAAGTTCGCAACCTTGCAGGTAAGTCTGCCGATGCAGCTAAGGATACAACAACACTTATCGGTGGATCAATTAAGGCTATCAACGAGGGCGTTGAACTTACCCAGTTAACAGCGTCCGAGCTTAAAAAGGTTGAGGAGGGCGTACATTCCACAACCGAGGTTATCAGAGGAATTACCGTAGCCAGCAACGAGCAGGCGGAGGCAGTATCCCAGATATCAACAGGACTCGACCAGATTGCCGCTGTTGTTCATAATAACTCTGCAACCAGCGAAGAGAGTGCCGCAACCAGTGAGGAACTTTCCAGCCAGGCTACAATGCTTAAGCATATTGTATCCGAGTTTAGGTTAATGCCAACTTCCTCCACCCAAGCACCGGTAGAGACTTATAAAACAGAGGATTACTCTGATGTTCCGGCAATAGAAGAGGTCTATTCCGATAAGTATTAATCAATAAGCAGATAAAAACCGCCGGCATTGTCCAAACCGGACATATCCGGTGGTTTTTTCGCTTGACAACAGGTGTTTTTTTTAGTATTATGTATATGCATTTATATGTTTTATTAATTTTGTGATAATCGATTAAAACAGTTATCTAAAGAGGTATATGTTGGACGGTAATGCTGATAGAATGAATATGGCAACAAGGTGGGATACATCGCCCGGCAAATGTCTTGTTGCAAAAATACTGCACAGTGAAATTGCAAATGGATTTGTTACCTCGGTAGATACCGAGGCCGCCAAGAGCGTAGAGGGTGTAATTAAAATTGTCAGCTGTTTTGATATTAAAAGCGGCTTGTTTTCCCTAACCGATCAAGAATCGGACAAGGGGCGCGTACATAAAAGGCCGAGCTCGGTAATCCTTTCTAACCGTATTAGATACTATGGTGAGCCGATTCTTGTTGTGGTTGCAACAAGTGAATTTGTGGCGGAGCAAGCATTGCGATTAGTAAAGGTGGAGTATTCAAAAAATGTTCCGTATTTCACGGTTGATAATTCTGTAACCCGTGAAAATGAGTTGCACGAAGGGGCAACGGAAAATATGTTTGGTAGGCATGAAGAGTCCGAGGGCGAAAAGGCGGAAACCATCGGCGAGGGCTATTCCGGCGCATATAATGTTAAACCAACCTATGCCGATAATGTTAAGGGTTGTATATGCTGTAAAACTGCTGGTAGCATTACGGTTTACAGCTCGGCAAATGGATTTAAACTTCGTAAAACTATTTCTGAGGCGTTAAATATACCCATGAGTGCGGTTAGGGTTGTTAACAATGGCGCCGCGGTAAGTGATATACACTATGAGCCACTCTGTGCATTTTTGGCTACAGAGCTCGAGGGACAGCCGGTTATGATATCGGATAGCGAGAAGCAGTTTATTATTAGAACTCCTATGAGATTTAAGCTTCAAACTACGCTAACTGATAACGACTGTTTTATCGAGCGTGTTGCGGAAATAACCTCAAACCTCGGAGCATATGCGGTTAATTCACATGGCGCTGCAGTTGCGGCGGCAGGTTTAATAAGGGTTCTCTATTCGGCACACGGAAGCTATCGTGCTACGGTCGACAGTAAATACAGCAATCTTTCGCCAACCTGGGCGATGCAGGGTCATGGTATAGCTCACGCGCTTTTTGCTGTAGAAAGTCATATCGACGATATTGCATTTGATCGTAAAACGGATCCCATGCTCCTTAGAATTAAAAACTGTATTCGCGCCGGCTATGCTGATACAGTGGATGGATTTAACGCTAACAACTATAACCTCGATCGTTGTATTATTAGAGGACGAGAGCTTACCGACTGGGATAATCGACGCAAAGAAAACCAAAATCAAACCGGAGATATCCGTAAGGGACTTGGCATGGCAATGCTATGCTATGTAGAGCAGGATAACGGCCCCGGCTCAACTGTAAAGCTAACCTTATCGCCGGACGCAAGCTTGAAAATTTCGCTCGGAGGGTTACAACCGAGTTTAGCAATAAAAAATAAACTCATTGAGGCAACTTCCGAAATAATCGGAATAAACAGCAACACGATTTTTGTTATGCCACCATGCGATAGCTTGCCTTATAAAAACGAATACTCAACCTGCTGTGCATTAAGAGAAGCCACCATAATGCTTCGAGATATGCTGATAAACCACGCAATAAACCATCTTGGTTGCGAGCTTTCTCAACCCGAAATAAAGGATGGGTATCTGATTGATCCTCAAAGCCTACACAGGGTTTTACCTTTATACGATATAATTGAGGATATGTTTGAGCAGGGAATAATTCCCATGGTTGAGCATTACAGCCTTAGTGACGATAAATCTCTAAGCTTTGGTGTTTGTTTTGCTGAAGTTTCGGTAAACATACCGCTGTGTAAGGTTGAGGTCGAAAAGGTAATAGTTGTTTTAGATAACGGCGATATTGCTGATAACAGGTTGCTTGAAAAGCAGTGCGTTGAAAAGATAAACGATGCAGTTGCATTCACCCTTGGAGAAAAAATTTCCTTTGATAATGATATCGGCAAACCTAAAGGATGTATGCCCTATCGAGAGCGGTTCAAAACTGATGACGTATTTGTAGAGTTTATTAACGATGAGGAAAAAAATAGCGTTATTAGCAGAACGGTTGGCGATGCTCCATTTGTAGCAGTAGCACCTGCAATAAGAAATGCAATACTAAATGCAACCGGAATAAAGCTCAACTCCCTACCGATAACTTCGGAAAAACTTTTTGAGGAGCTTGAACAGGCAGGACTGATATAGCTTAATGCAGAAAGGATGTCATTAATGTTTAATCCGCAGAAAATATATACACCAAAAAGCCTGCAGGAAGCGGTTGATATCTTAACCGAAAATGGTTCTGCCGAGATAATAGGCGGGGGAAATAGCCTCTACGCGAGCACTTTTAATAACTGTACAGAGTTAGTATCGCTTGCAGATATAGAGGAACTTCGTTGTATATTTACAGACGGTGACGGAAATCTTGTTATCGGCTGTGCAACAACATTTACCGACCTTATAGAAAACCCTATAATACGCAATATGATTCCGGCAGTTGCCGATTCGGTTAGAGGTATTGGTTCGGCAACTTTTAGAAATACAGCAACGCTTGGGGGAAATCTCTGTAAATCGGAAGGCGTTCGCGAAACGACGGCATGTCTTTGCGCCTATGAAGCGATAGTACAGCTTCAAAAGGGTGAAAATAAAAGACTAATTCCGCTTTTTGAACTATACGATTTCGATGGTAAGGCTCTACTCGAAAAGGGAGAAATACTCACCGCTGTTATAGTCGAAAGCGCCTCGTTAGACAGGATGTTTGGCTCCAGCTACCGTTATGTTACCCACAACAATCCGGAAAACACCCTGATGTGTTGTAGTGCCAATCTTCGTTTAAGCGCTGATGGCATGAGGTTTGAACAACTAAGACTCTGCTATGTAAGCGACAATCATCCCCCGAGAAGACTTTCTGAGGCGGAAATCCTTGCTGAGGGTAGCGGAATTTTTCCTGCCGACATTAGCCCTATAACCGCCGCAATACTGCACTCGGTAGAGCCGGATAACGGTAACGACTCCAACCATGATTTTATAGTTCATCTTGTACGTGAAACCGCAAAGTCGGTTATTAACCACAGCATAGAGCTTGCAAAAAAATAACATCGACAGGAAAGGTGAAAACGTTTATGAAAAAAGAGGTTATTTCCTTTAGGTTAAACGAAAAGGATTTCAGCTGTTATATTGAAGATACAGTTTCACTTTGTGAGGCTTTGTATTTCGGTCGAGGTGTCGGCTGTAATAAAGAAATTGTAGTCGTAAACGGTGAAGCGGTAGACTCCTGTAGATTTCCAGTGGTGCGTGCTATAGGCCGGGATGTTATTACGTCTGAATGGATAAAAACTAACAGCCGCGCCCTTGAGCTACAAAACAAACTTTTAGCCGTTTTAGAGGATAGCTGTGATAAGTGTGTTGGCAATATTATCATGCTTTGCCTGCCGCTCTGCGCCGCAGAAAATGCACCGACACGTTATAAAATCGCCTCCACGCTACAGGGTTCGCTGTGCTGTGATATCGATATTAACGATGTTATATCTGTAGTAACTGCGGCATATAATAATGGTAGGATAACACTTCCAACTCAGCTTGAAAAACAAAATAAAGCTCTTGAAATAATGGAGCTTAAGTATGTGAAGAAGAAGGATATGCCAATTCAGATAACATCGGTAGAATCTACCGTGATATCTCCGATTGCAACCGAGTCAGCACAAACGCCCGTAATCATGTCACCACAGCCGGTTGCGGAAAAACAAGAAGAAGTTGTTGAACCGACTCCAATTGCGGTTGAGCCCATAGTTGATGATAGCGTTGTTGAGATGGACGACAACTGGTTGGAGCCTATGGTTGATAACCGTCCACCACAATCTGAGGTTGTTCCGGTTAGCATATTTGATGAAGGCTTTGCCGAAAACTATGAAGGTGGAAAAAAGAATAAAAAATCTGACGATAAACAAAAGATTGGTTTTTTCGGAAAGTTTTCTGCAGCATTTAAGGAAAAACACCATAAAACCTTAGAAATACCGGACGTTGAGACCGAAGAATAGTTTACACGAGGATTGATGAAGTACTTAATAACCCTTATTATTATTTTTTTAGCAGCATCAGGTTTAGGTGTTGGTGGATATTTTTACTATACCGACTACGTTGAGTCGGTTGGAGAGGTTACCGTTGTAAGTCCTGCTGTTGTTGTTGAGGGCGAGCAGATATCCGCTTTTCAGGATAGCTGGACATATCCGGTTTTGTTTCAGCCACAGGGAAAAACCATTTCAAATAATTATGACCTACCTATGGTAGTCATCGAAAATGAGGGCGAGCCGCTGTCGATAGATATTCCGGTGGGAAATGACAGCACGGCTACCCTAAGTTTAAATAATGAGGTAATAATATCCGGTAGTGCCGAGGATGTGGTTGCGTTTCAGCCAACCGACCCCGGGCACTACAGCTATGCATTTACCATTTATCAGGGCAACGACGAGGAGGGATTCGGTAGCTTTAGCTATAGTTTCGACTATATCCTAACACTTCCAATACCACCTGTTTCAATCCTGATTTCCGAAACCGATGTTTCACAGGGAGATATGATATCGATTCATATTTATGATCTGCCTCAGGGGGTAGTTCCCTCCTTAACAAGTGAACTTGGAAACACTCTTTTTACCGAAAAAGACGGTGTGTATACCACCATTGTACCGACAGGGTATCTGGTAACACCCGGAGTTTACTCTGCAACCGTTACAGCCGGTAGCTATACCGAATCCTTTGATATAAATGTTGCAGCTTATGATTTTGGAACCCAGAGTTTTAATATGGATACCAGCACATCGTCCCTTGCCGACAGTGCCGAGGCGAGCGCAGAGTACCGAGAAGCTATTTACCCTTTATACGAAACTAAGGACGGTAATCAATACTGGCAGGGTGAGTTTTTAATGCCAGCCGAGGGAAGAATTTCCAGCGAATACGGTTTGGCAAGATATATAAACGGTTCTTTTGATGGATATCACGGCGGAATAGACATAGCCGCCCCACAGGACACCCCGATTATTGCCCCGAATAATGCAATGGTGGAATTTGCGGGCTTTTTAGCCTTGAGCGGAAATACCATAGTGTTAGATTTCGGAGGCGGCTTAAAGGCATATATGTTCCATCTAAACACGCTAAACTGTGCAGCGGGAGAACTGGTTGAAAAGGGACAGCACATCGGTGGAATCGGAACTACAGGGTATTCTACCGGAAATCATCTGCACTATCAGCTGCAAATAGATAGATATGCCATTAATCCATGGCCAACCTTTGATGGCAGCTCTCCAATATTCGGAAACATTGATGATGCAATCGAAATAGATATAGCTGAGGATTAAATCAGCGATAATTACAGTTATATCATGAGTAGACATTGTTAAATTGTGCCCTCAACTCAATTTGTTCACAAAAATTTAACCGATTAAACTCTTTTTTTGTATTGAATTAACATCCATTTCGGAGTACAATATAAGTAAGCCCAATATCTCCGCCAAAGGAAGAAATAATTACTAAGTTACCACCCAAATAGCTCCGGCTACGCCGGAGATGATACCTACCACCCAAATAGCTCCGGCTAC
>CAYJDA010000009.1:0-44326 GCA_964368815.1 uncultured Oscillospiraceae bacterium | reverse complement strand
AAATAGCTCCGGCTACGCCGGAGATGATACCTACCACCCAAATAGCTCCGGCTACGCCGGAGATAATATTGTGAGGACAAATATGAAAACTATTACTTTATTGTTATCGGCAGTTTTAGCATTGCTGATTTTTACCGCCTGTAGTGATGCAGAGTCTACCGTTTCGAGCGAGCCGGAAACGGAACCGATTTTAGAGGAGGATATCTCTACAGCTGAAACTATTCCCAGCGATACTCCTGAGTCGGAATCTTCCGAAGAAGATGCGGATGTTAATTTAACATTATCCGAAGTTCAAAGCGTAGATATATATGGTGAACCTTTTTCCGGTGACGTTTTTTATGAAAACGAGCTAACACTGGTTAATGTTTGGGCAACCTGGTGCCCTCCCTGTGTCGCCGAGATGCCGGAGCTTGCTGAGCTGGAAAAAGAGCTTAGGGAAGAAGGAATCGGAGTTGTTGGAATAGTTACCGATACCATAAAAAATGACGGCACGATAGACGAAGATGCATTAGGTTCTGCACTAACTATTTCAGCGCAGTCCGGCGTAGAGTTCGACATTGTTTTTCCGGATGAAATATTATTTAATGAATTTTTATCCTCAGTTCAAGCTTTTCCTACCTCTTTTTTAGTGGACTCTAACGGCAATATTCTCGAAAATGTTTACACCGGTGCAAAGGATAAAGATGGCTGGGCACAGGTTATTGAAGATAATCTTGACGCATAAAACACATATTGTTGAAACCAAGGAGGGTTAATGCGAGTAAACAGGGTAGCTGCCTGCATTGGCGTTATTGCTCTGGGCATTGTTATGATAATAGCAGGGATTGCAAACGATGATGCCTATGGCGTCCTTCAAAAATCCATCCGTATCTGCCTTGAATGCGTGGGGATTGGATAATGGAAAAAATCAGAAAGGCAGTACAGGCTGGTTTTGCTGTTATTACAAACGGGTATTTTGTTGGGTTCTTCACCGGTAAGATATATACAGGAAACCTTAAATATGCCTGTGTACCCGGAATGAACTGCTACTCCTGCCCCGGTGCACTTGGTAGCTGTCCGATAGGTAGCCTGCAGGCTTCACTCGGTGGCAGAGGATTTAATATCCCCTTTTACCTGCTTGGTTTTTTTCTTGTTATAGGAATGGTGTTAGGAAGATTTGTTTGCGGTTTTCTGTGTCCATTTGGGCTAATACAGGAGCTATTGCATAAAATACCATTTATAAAGAAGATTCAAACCTTTAAGGGTGACAAGCTATTAAGGCTATTAAAATACTTAATTTTAGCTGTATTTGTTATTCTTCTTCCGATGTTTTGGGTAGACTTTACCGGTCTCGGTCAGCCATATTTTTGTAAATACATCTGCCCTGTCGGTACATTAGAGGCAGGAATCCCGCTTGTATTAACAAACGAGGGGATAAGAGCCAGCGTTGGATGGCTATTTGTTCATAAAAACATTATTTTGTTATTAACGGTGTTAGCATCAATAATTATATATCGTCCGTTTTGTAAATACATCTGTCCGCTCGGCGCTATATACGCATTGTTTAATAGATTTTCACTATTTCAGCTACGCTGTAATAAAGTGAGTTGCATCAGTTGTAAAAGGTGTGCAAAAGCCTGCGAGATGCAGCTTAACCCTTCCAAAAATGCAAGGGATTTAGAGTGTATTCGATGCTTAAAATGCAAAAGCGCTTGCCCAACGAAAGCATTAAGTTTTGGAATTAGAGAACAAGCATTAAAAGCGGGTGCTAAAAAATAAAGGGTTTGAAAAAAATATTGATGATTTTTAACACCCCCCTAAAACAAAAAGGAGAGTAGAATGAAAGAAGTAAAAACACTGATAAAGGCGGATAAACTTTTTAGGGTAAATCAGCTGGTTTTGTTAATCGGAGCAGGACTTTACGGTCTTTTATACATGATCCAGGGTGATATTGTTTATGGTCTGGGGATACTGTTGAGTGTTGCTGTTGTTGTGCCATTAACCGAAATTTTGAAACGAAAAGGCAAAAAGCAAATGTGTGTGTTTCTTCTAACATTTGCACAGCTGCTTCTTATTGTTATGTTTGGACTTTTGGGAGGCGAACTAATGGGTAGCTTTGCACTACTCGCCTCGGTTTTAGCCTTCAACGGTTTATACTATAATCAGCGTATTTTAGTTATTCAGTGGATAATAGTTGATGTAATCCTCGGTATATCGCTATTTTTTGGCGATGCATTATACGGAACCTCGGATATGGGCTTGATTATGCGTGGCCTACTTGGACTTAACTTTTGTACCGTGTTTATATATTTTCTCGTTAAATGGGGCAATCAAGCAATGCTGGATAGCGCGCAAAAGGCAAAAGATTCGGTTAGTCTTCTTAAAAAAATTGAGGATGAGATGGCAGAAAACAGCCGAAATGCTTCGAGACAGGCAGCAATATTTGCCGATGTTCAAAAACGAACCGAAAGCCTTCAGACCACAACTTCACGTATGGAAGATATAGCAAACATCATTAATGAGGGAACTTCCTACCAATCTAATGCCATTCAACAGCTTGCCGATCGCAGTGTTGAGATGGGCAATAATCTGAAACAAGCGCAGGAAAAGGCCGATGTATCACGTAATGCAGCCATACAAAGTGCAGAAAAATTAAAAGAAAACTATGAACATATGTCAGAACTGCTTGTTGCTATATCCGAAACCGAAAATGCTTCGGAACAAATTATTAGTATAATTAAAAGCATTGAGGATGTTGCATTCCAAACAAATCTTCTCGCCTTAAATGCTTCGGTAGAGGCTGCAAGAGCAGGAGAGGCAGGCAAAGGTTTTGCCGTTGTTGCTGAGGAGGTTCGTTCCCTTGCCGTTCGAAGCTCTGAGGCAGCCACAAATAGTACAGGACTTGTTGAATCGTCGGTTAAGGGCGTTCAAAGAGGTGCAGAGATTGCCAAGGTTATGGCAGGCAACATGGACGAGGTTATCAAATATTCAGCTTCTGCTGCCGATATTGCAGGAGAAATTAACGACATTGTTGCAATTCAGGTAGAAAATGTTGATATAATATTAAAAGAGGTTACCAATATTGAGGAGGCAATTGTTAAAACCGGAGGAACGGTTGTTGAGAGTAGCTCTATTGCAAGCACGATAAACTCCGAGATATCCAACATTAACCACTCTGTAAGCGGACTTGCAAAATAAACAACTATATAGTCATTCAATTTAAAAAAACACCTGACGCTTAACAAATAAAGTGTCAGGTGTTTTTTTAAGTTAAATGACTGTATTTACGGATCGGGTGTTGGTGTTGGCGGTGGCGCTTCCATGGTTAGGGTAACGGTAGCTCCCGTTGAAGCGGCATCGCCGGAGTTTGGCGTTTGAGAAGCAACTACATCGTCGTCGGTTTCGCCTGCAGGGTAGTTAAACACAACCTTCAAATCGCCCGATTTTACTACCGACATGCTATTCACTGCCGCCTTTGTTAGTCCAACAAAGTTAGGAATGCTAAGTGGACCGCCCACCGTAAGCTCGATTATTGTTCCGGGTGCAACCATGTTGCCGGAGGTTAGTGATTGCGCCGTTACTAGCCCCGCCTTGCCGGAAACATATTCTCCCACCGTAATTTTAACGGTAAGACCCTCAGCGCTCGATTTCGCCATAGCCTCGGTCATATCTATAAAGCTTGGAACTTTAACTCCAACATCAAGAGGATTAACCGTTAACTCGATAGTTCCACCCTCCTTCATTTCGGTTCCTGCGGGAATGTTCTGTGCCCAAACTTCGCCCGGCCAGAATCTGGATCCGTGGGATTTTTCGGTAAACACCGGAACTATTCCAAGCTCCGAGCATATCTTTATTGCCATTTCGCGCGTTACGGGTGCGAGGCCGCTTTCATCTACCAAATCAGGAGCATAAACAACTCCACCGCTTGAAACAACAAGGTTAATAGTAAAGGTGATGCCCACGGTAACGTCGTATGCTTCCTGTGAGAGTATTGTTCCTTTTGCAGTATCGGACACCGTGTATCTAGTATTTACGGTTATGTTAGCACCAAGCTCATTTTTAGGGGTAACCCACTCACGAACAGCCGTTTCGTTGCTTCCGATAAAGGAGGGGAGAACAAAACTATTACCGAGAGAGTAGGTAAGCTCAACGATATCATCCTGCTGATATATGCTCCCTGCAGTCATGGATTGAGATATCAGCTTATCCTCATCAAGGCCGGAATAAATCTCTTTAGTTAAAATTGTTATTCCTTCCTGAGCCGCAATCATTGATGCGCGTTCTCTATCGTAGCTAAAGAAGTTCGGCACTAAAATTTCCTCGCCCAAAGAAACCTCAATAACAACCGTATCGCCGGTGCGAACTACCTCTTCTGCCTTTATGCTCTGGCTTATTATCATACCCTTTGCTACGGTGTCGTGGTAGATTTCCTCTATCTCTATAACAATATCGTTATCCTCACCAAATTTTTCCGCCTCGGCAAGGCTCATGGTTAAAAAGTTGGGAAGCTCTACCGGTTCACCCTCGCCGGCACCTTTAGAAAACACGGCATAAATAGGGGTGGAGCGTTTAACCTCATTGCCAAACACGGTATCGTCGTTAATGGTGTATTCAATCATAACACCCTGCTCTACCGTGTCGCTCTCATCGGTTGTAACACGAACTGCCGACATTAAGTTTTCCTCTGCCCAGCTCTCAACCTCGGCAAGCGACATAGACATAAAGTTGTCCGGTATTGTTATCATAACATCAGGGTCGGGCCCGAGTGATAAAATAACTTCTAAAAATCCGCTAGAGTCTATCTTTTCGCCTTCGGCCGGTGCTTGGCTGATAATTTCACCCTCCGGTACCTCGTCGCTATACTCCTTTTCCGAGGTTAGCAATATTTTGTTTTCGTTTGCCCAAAGCTCGGCATCCGAAAGGCTTCTGCCCACCATTGCCGGCGCGGCAGTACCGCCGCTAAAAATAATTATCAGTACAATAATCAGAATAACCGCAACACCGGCTATAACATAGTACTGTATCGGGATTTTTTTAAAGATGTTATCGCTGTTGTTGTTTTTAGGATTGCCCCCCGAAGCGGTATAAAGCGTAGCCGCCGCCTCGGAGGCAGTGGGTTTAACAAAACCGCTTTTTTGCTCGAAGTTAAGATTGGAGGCGTTATTCGATTCGGGCGTTGGCGCAACAGAGGAATTCTGACGAACAGCCCTTTCGGACTGCACATCAGAATTCTTTTCTACATTGCCAGCGAGCTCGGTTGAACCTTGCTCACTCTTTTTTTTGTAGTTATCTAAAAAATCATTGCTCATTTAAGCGTTCCTTAGTTTGTTATATCCTTTTTCTTGAATACAAAGGTAGCTGCTACCATCAAAACAGCCGAGTACACCAACATTACTGCTACACCTAAGCCTACGGACAGCGGCATGCCTTTTTCGATAAGATCATTGGTTATCGAGTAGGTATTGGGTGTGAATAGGTCGTAGAAGGTTATATAGAGTAGCGGAGTAAATGCAAGAATGTCCACTGCCGGGCGCTGAGTAAGCCATCCCATCAGGATAAATCCACCGAACATAATCAAAACGGGAATAATAATCGAAACCGCTATATTTTTTGTTATCACCGACATGGAAAAGCTTAAACTATATACAAATGCAATAACGGTTGCAGAGGCAAGAATATGTGTGATAAGCATTAAAAAGAAGTTCTGCTCGCCGCTTGCTGTGTAGTTTGGATATCCGTAATCGGCAAATCCATTTGTAATACCGCTCACGATAATCGTTACAATAAAAATAGCAAAGAACATTATTAGTGTTAGCTTAAGGCCGGCCAAATATTTAGAATATAAAACTTTTGTTCTGGTTCTTGGCCTTATCATCAACAGCCTTACTGTTCCGCTGGAAAATTCGGTAGCTATAAGCCATCCGCCCAAAAGAACCGCAAAAACCATAACCAACAACATAGAGGAGAAGTTACCGTAAACTCGAGCTCTTGCGCCGTCTTCAACATATTTCATGTCGGGCCTACCGCTGTCAACCGAGCTCTGGGAGATAAATAATTCTTCCTGAGCCTCAGTGATTTGCTTTTCGAGGGACTCTATATAGGCGGCAAAGGTGCCGTATCTGTCCGCCATCCACTGGTCTTCATGAAACTTTTCTTCGGATGCGTTATCAATCTCACTTTGGGTATAAACAATGGTGTCTTGGCTTCTTTCCATAGACTGTATTGCCTTGTCCTGCCAGCTTCCGTCATCTATAACAATATTGTTTTCGAGGCGATATAGCAGCATAGGTATTGAATTTTCCTCAATACGCTTATTGTTTAAAAGAAGGCCTTCTATTTCCTCCGATACCATTTCTTCCTGTTCGGGATTATCAATTAAATCCTGCTCCAATGTCTCAATCCTGTTAAGGTTTTCCTGTATAGTTTCATCGAAGCTGCGCATCTGAAGGTCGACGTATTTTGAGAAGTCATTCTCTCGCATCAAGCTATCATAATCGCTGAGGTCCTGCTCGAGAGAGGCAATCTTTTCACTTCTTTCAACATCGGTTAAATCGTTGTATGTTAAAATTGTAGTCACATCGAAATAGTAGATATACATCGAGGTTTCGGTAAGTGCAGATTCAGTTATTTCTTCCTGCTCTAAGAAGTAGAGCTGAACAACCTTATCCCTCATCCGATAGGAAAATTGTTCCCTGTAATCATATATATCCTCGGAGTAGTCGGTGGTTGCAAAGGGGATATAGGATTCCAAAAACTCCATCATAAGAGCGGTTATCTCGGTTATATACTTCTCCGATACTTCACTTTCATATTCAACATCCTGGTTATATTCCTGCTGATCAAGCAGGTTGCGATACTCCCATATCATATCGCTATCGCCGTCATACTCCACACCATCAATAATAACAGGGTCGCTATGGCCGTAGTAGTAGCTGTTGTTCGACATAAGGGCTGTTGTTATATACGAAAAGAGCGGACCACCTACCACAATTAAAAGAAATATTGTAATAAATGATATTAATATAAACTTTGAACGAAGCATTTTTTTCGCTTCGGCAGGTATCTGTTTAAAAAAATTCATGATTTAATTGTTCCTTCCTCAAGTTAAGATATCTGCGTTTTTGAACCGGTCGTCATGGAGATAAAGTCGTGTTCCAGCGAGCGTTGCTCACGGTTTACAGCGTATATATTAATCCCCTTACCGACGAGGTCGGCAACAATTTTCGGTATCTCATCGTTTTTCATAACAAGGTTTACACCGTCGGGTAGCATGGTGCAGTTGGTGCCTAATGCCTTAAACATTTCTAAAACCTCTTTATTACGGTCGGTCATGAAGGTGTACTGGAAAACTTCCTCTACATTTTCCTGTTGCCCCATGGTTTTTTCGCCGATAATAACACCGTTGTCGATAACATAAATTCTATCGCACATCAGCTCCATCTCGGATAGAAGATGGCTACTTATAAAAACTCCGGTGTCGGCATTTTGGGCTAAATGCTTTAACAGCTCACGAAGCTCTTTAATACCAATAGGGTCAAGTCCGTTGGTCGGCTCGTCTAAAATCAGCAGTGGAGGCATGTGTAACAGCGCCTGTGCAAGACCAACACGCTGACGCATACCCAGAGAATAGGTTTTTATCTTGGTATCTATCCTATCCTTCATCTTAACCAGCTCGATAACAGAATCGATATTTTTTTCAGCCTCCTTATTGTGAAACTGAGCAAAGTATTGAAGGTTTTGTCGCCCTGTTAATCCTTTATATAGGTCGGGGTTTTCAACAATACCACCAACATTGCTCATTGCCTTTTCAAAATTAGTTGCAACATCCTGTCCGCAAACAGATATCTTGCCTCCGGTTATAGAAAAAAGACCCATTATCATCTTAATGGTAGTGGTTTTGCCGGCTCCGTTAGGGCCGAGAAATCCAACAATTTCGCCGCTGTTTACCGTTAGGCTTATATTGTCTACAATTGTTTTTTTCTTTATTCGTTTTGTTACTCCCTCAAGCTTTAAAAGTTCCATCCGATTTTCTCCATGGTTATTACTCACTCATCATAAACTTTATCACAAAGTTTGTCAATAAAAAATGTGCAATCTTAATAAAAATTTAATAATTTCCATGTAAATAAAAATACAGCCGTTTTTTATTATGGACCGATATGAACCTCTCGGATGTATGCCGGCAGTAACTCCTCGGCGCTTAAACCGCCGTTATGCTTATAATCCTCTATCGCTAACCTTGCCGCAATTTCGGCAGAAGGCATATTGTTTTTTGACACCGTTATAGTTAGTGGTAGGTCGTTTTCTTGTGTATCAAAAAACAGCTGTGCTCCGTCTCCGGTTAGAATAAAATCTTCACCGCCAAAATAGCTGTATATTTCATCTCCCGGTGCAAGTCGTGGTGATATCAACTCGGTGATGTCCCCTTTAATAAACCGATAGGCCGCACAAAAATAATTCCCACGCCTTGCATTTAAAAGAGCAACAACATTTCCGCAACCATCGGTATGCGCTGCGCAAGCAAGGGTTTTTAGTGTGCTTACCGCTACGGTAGGCTTATTTGTTGCATATGCAAACCCTTTAATAACCGAAACCCCGATACGTAGACCGGTATAGCTTCCCGGACCGTTACAAACGGCAAAAAGATCTATATCCAACGGGGTTAATCCCGTTGCCTTAAATGCCTTGTCGCAAAGTGGCATAAGGTTTTCACTGTGGGTGGTTCCAAAGTTGGTTGTTTCGGAAAAAAGCGTGGCTTCATTTTTAATTATCGAAACCGATGCCGAGGCGGTACTGCTATCCAGTGCGAATACAATCATATAATATCACAGCCTCCTTATGGTTATTTCTCTGCTGTTTTCATCAATTATTTTAATGTTAACTATTATGTCGGCATCCTTAATAAGCGACGGTGCGTTAGATGCCCATTCCACCGCTACAACTGCGCCATCATAAAGCAGGTCGAAAATTCCGGTTTGCTCCAGCTCTTTTTCATTAATACGGTATAAATCCATATGTGCAAATGTAGGATTTGAATCATAGATGTTAACAATCGAAAAGGTGGGGGAACTGCAGTGTCCGTTACAGCCCAGAGCTTCAAAAATTCCACTGCAAAACGCAGTCTTTCCGGCACCGAGATCACCCTCTAACAGTATAAGCTCTCCGCCTTTTAAAGTTTTTGCAAGCTCGGCGGCTATTTTTTTTGTTTCGCTAATCCCGCCGGTTTTAATAGTATAGTCCCCTTGTATACTCCCCGTCATAACCTCTTTCCTCTAAAAACATGTTTATTACCTCTAAAACCCTTTTCGGGGGCTCGTCGGTAAAATGAAGCGTAAAAAAATCAACCTTAAACTCATCCTGCCGATCACCGATATATAAAGGAATAGGATTTAACAGCTCAACAAATCCCTGCCTTTCGGTAACCCTTATTATTTTTTGCTTCCTGTCGGTAATTCCTTTATTAATGTCGCAATCCGGCAGAGCCGCCGACATCATTAGCGGAATATGTCCGTATCCGATCACCCCGACCCCGTAACCAAAACCTCGCGTTGCCGCCGCCGATATCTCGGGCGAAAGGGTAATATCCTTTAGCCCCTGTGAGAGATAAAAATCCATCGATAAACGGTTAGTGATATTAAGTCCAAATCCGCCATATAGCTCACCTCTTAGGGCGAAATGCGATGGATTGTCGATAATGTGTCGGGTATATCCAAGAGCAGTTGCCTTTTTGTAAAGTCTTGCTCTCTCCTTATCACTACAGCCTCTCGAATACTCTACTATAGCTTTATCGACCAGCTCTTTTTGTAATATTTCACAAAATTCTACTGGAAGTATAATATACTCAATGCGATTAAGAGTGCTTTGCGAAAGCTCGGATAAGCTGTTTGGGTTACTAATTCTTATTCTCAAGCTTGCCCTATCGGCACGCTTAACAGGCTCGAATAACGGTAGTTCATAGGAGTTAATGTTATGAGGAACAATCTTTTCACGGCGGCTTAAAAGTTTTTGAATAAGCTCTTTTCGAAGCGATGAAACGGCTGAGGAGGGTACAAATAATTGAGGTTGCAGATTAAGCGCAACATTGTCGGCATAAAAAGGGGTTCCGCCAAGCTTTAAAAGAGCGTTTTTAAGGGCGTTTTCCTGATCCTTTTCGGTGGGTTCGGTAACCACCTCTATCGTATCCTCAATGTAATCTTGTCCGCAGTTTATACCAAGAGTTAATAAATTGTCGCTAAGTGTAAGCGTTAAGGAAATAGGAACCGATTGCCTTTCGGTGCGATATAATGAATGAAGCTTCGGTAAAACCGCCTTGGTTAAGGTGTGGTCCCGCTCGGTTCTTGCTCCAAATATTTGAGGGTCCTGGCTACCGTTGTAATATCCCTTAGTAAATCCACCATGACTGAATGCATTCATAAGTGTGTTTTCGTCGTAGGATTCGCCCTGCCGAGCCTTAACGGTGGCATCAACAGCAGCGGCAACATATTCCGGCGTTCTCATTCTGCCCTCAATTTTAACAGAACAAACGCCAGCCGCCTTTAACTCCGGTAGATTATCCAAAAGGCTGAGGTCTCGAAGCGAGAGCAGTGACGAGCCGCCGTTGTAGGGCAACCGACACGGGCTGGCACAGCGGCCACGGTTCGCACTCCGCCCTCCTAAAAATGCACTCATATAACAACCGCCGGACAGGGAGTAGCACAGAGCACCGTGAACAAACATCTCAATTTCAACACCGGTGTTTACTGCGGCGGTAACCTCCTCAATTCCTGCCTCTCTTCCTATAACAACGCGTTTAAATCCACTATCCCCTAAAAAGCGAACCCCATCTGCCGTTAGGGTGCTACACTGGGTTGATGCATGGATTGCAATGTCGGGACATAATTTTTTTGCAAGGTAGAGTGCCGCCATGTCCTGAACTATAACGGCATCAACACCGCATTCGGCAATTTCGGTAATTGCCTGCTTTAGCTCAGTTAGCTCTTCGTTATAAACTAAGGTATTTATTGCAACAAAAATCCGCACCCCACGTGCATGGCAATAGCCGGTGGCAAGGTGCAGATCATCCTTTGAAAAGTTGTTGGCAAAGGCTCTTGCGCTAAATTTTTTTAAACCAAGGTAAACAGCATCTGCTCCACAACGAACAGCGGCGGTTAACATCTCGAGGTTGCCGGCCGGTGCCGCTATCTCGGGTTGATTTAAACAGCCGTAGTTAATCAAAAATAGTCATTATCCTTTTTATTTCCGGAAAGTTCCCGCTTGGTGCGGTTAAGCTCACGCTTAACATCTTCAAGTTCCATCTTGCTTCGTGCGGCATCCTCTAAGTAATCCTTAATCTGAGCACGCATATTTTCCGCAGTGGTTTGGCCCTTTTGATATTCGTCAAGATAGCTCAATGCAGTAAGCACCGCAGCTGTAGTAACGGATGCGGAAGGAGATGCGGTCATGATCTCTCTCATGTCGGCATCTAACTTTGTTGCAAGCTCTAACAGATATGCTTCATCATCGTTGGTGGAGACAACATAATCTCCCCCACAGATATCAAGGCGAACCTTAGTCATTGACATTATAATTCTCCTGTTTTGGGTCAAATTCATTCTTTATTAACAATTATAACTAAAAAAGAATAAAAAATCAACCTGTTTTTTCAAGTAATTTTGCCGAAAATTAAAAACTTTATTGAATTATTCACAATTATCTAATATAATTAACTAAACGGATCATTTTTTAAGAAAGAGGCTTTCGTGAAAGAACAACTAACCGTTACCCAGCTTAACAAGATGTTAATCGATACCCTGCAACGTGATTATTCAACAACACCGGTTAACGCATCGCAGGAAACCATATACAGGGCGCTTTCCGGAATCTGTCGTCAGATAATGAGTAATCGCCATAAAAACTATCTATCTAAAACTTACGGAGAAAACAAAAAACAGGTCTACTATCTTTCGATGGAATTTTTGATGGGACGTAGCCTTAAAACCAGTCTTTACAGTCTGGAGTTAGAGGAACTCGCCTCAGAGGTTATGAAAAAGTACGACCTTGCACTTGAGAATATATTCGACTGTGAGCCGGATGCCGGCCTCGGAAACGGCGGTCTCGGACGGCTTGCCGCCTGCTATCTCGACGCACTCGCTACCGAACAACTGCCCGCAACAGGGTATTCAATTCTTTATGAATACGGAATATTTAAGCAAAAAATAGTTGACGGCTGGCAGCGTGAGGAGACGGACAACTGGTTGCCGGGCGGAACAGTTTGGCTTAAATCGCACCCCGAACAGGCAAAGGAAATTCGTTTTGGTGGTGAGCTTGTAGAAAACTGGTACGGAAGCTACCATGAGATTAAACATATTAATTACACTCCGGTGCTTGCGGTTCCAAGCGATATGTATGTTGCCGGCTACGGTAGCGACGGTGTGAGCCAGCTTCGCCTTTGGGCGGCTAAAGCTCCAAGCTTTGATATGGACAGCTTTAACAGCGGCGACTACACCAACGCTCTGCGTCAAAATCATGCCGCCGAGCTTATCTCCAAGGTATTATACCCCAACGATAATCATATCGAGGGTAAAATTCTACGTCTACAACAGCAGTATTTCTTCTCCGCCGCCTCGGTGAGCGATATTATCAATCGCCATTTAGAGCAGTACGGCTCGATAGATATTCTACCCGAAAAGGTGGCTATTCATATTAATGACACCCATCCCACACTTGCAATTCCCGAGCTTATGCGCCTGTTGTTAGACGACTGTGGGTTCGACTGGGATTCTGCGTTTGAAGTTTGCAAAAAAACCTTTGCCTACACAAACCATACAGTAATGGCAGAGGCACTTGAAAATTGGAATGAGGACATGTTCCGCAACGTTCTGCCGAGAATTTACCAGATAGTGTGCGAGATGGATCATCGTTTGCGCGAGCTGTTACGTGAAAACTTCCCGAACGACCATGGCAAGGTTGAATACATGGCGATAATCTCTAACGGTAACATAAGAATGGCAAACATATGTTGCTATGTTGCCCATTCCATAAACGGTGTTTCTAAGTTACACTCCGATATTATTAAAGAGAGTGTGTTTAGAGATTATTATATGCTGTTCCCAACCAAATTTAAAAATGTTACCAACGGCATTGCTTATCGCCGCTGGCTTATGCAGAGCAATAAGGGCCTCACCAATCTACTAAAGGAAACCATTGGCGAAGAGTTTATGAGAAGTGCCGGCTCGCTGAAAAAGTTGGAGCGCTTTGTTGATGATTGCGGTGTTTTGGAGCAACTCGGAAAGGTTAAGCTGGAAAATAAGGTTGCATTTGCAAAGCACATTAAGGATCGTTATGATATAGCTATCGACCCTAAATCCATCACGGATTGCCAGGTTAAGCGACTGCATGAGTATAAAAGGCAGCATCTTAACGCAATAAATATAGTGGCGCAGTATCTCGACATTAAAAACGGTAGAGTTAAAAACTTTGTTCCCAAAACCTATATTTTTGGAGCTAAGGCGGCGCCGGGATATTATCTTGCAAAACAGATTATCCGCTTTATCTGTAACATTCAAAAAATGTTAGAATCCGACCCACAGGTAAGAGACCTAATTAAGATAGTTTATTTAGAGGATTATAACGTAACTACAAGCGAGCTGTTAATGCCGGCTTCCGAAATAAGCGAGCAGATTTCACTTGCGGGAACCGAGGCTTCAGGAACAGGAAACATGAAGTTTATGCTTTCCGGAGCAGTTACCCTCGGAACGTTGGACGGCGCTAACGTTGAGATAGCCGAAGCAGTTGGGAAGGATAATTTTATACAGTTTGGTATGCTAACTCCGGAAGCACAGCAGCTTGCAAGGGTAGGGTACCACCCCGCACCATATATCGATGGCGACCCGGTTGCAACCGAGGTGTTAAAATTTATGGAGCATGGAATTAACGGCAACAGCTTTACCGACCTTGTTAATAACCTGAGATATCACGACAGCTATATGGTTATGGCAGATTTTGTTGACTATCGTAGGGCACAGGCAACGGTTAGCGAGATATATACAAATAGCATGCTATTTAATAAAATGAGCCTTATGAACATTGCAAATGCAGGTATATTCTCTGCCGATCGTGCAGTTCAGGATTATGCGAGAGATATTTGGAACATGATACCGGTAAGCCGCTAAATATAAAGGAGATGCAATGGATTATCCTATTTATTGTAGCTTAAAGAGCGAATATAAAACTCCTTTCGGTGCCGTAGCTCTGGGCACCAAGGTAAGCTTTACCCTTCATATTCCCACCGAGATGGGGATAGAACAGCCGCGACTTTTCATCGCATACGACGGTGAGCCGGTTCAGGATTACATCATGAAACCGGTTGTAAATTCTACCGATGCCAAAAAAGATGTTGAGCTGTTCACGATAGATTTTTCCACAAAAAAAATAGGGCTTTACTTTTATTGGTTCGACCTTTATAAAGATTATCAAAAAATCTACCGTGGCAAGGGTGGCGAGGGATACATAACACAGGGAACAGGCGAAGCGTATAAACTTTTTGTGCATAAAAAGAATTACGATATTCCGTCATGGCTACCCGGTGGAGTTATCTATCAAATTTTTCCCGATAGATTTAACGATGCAATTCCGGACAAGGTTTTGCCGTTTCCGGATAGAATTTTGCGCCCCCACAAGGAGGGTGAACCCTATTTCTGGGCAAACGAAATTCCGGAGGGACACCTAAATCACGACTACTACGGGGGCGATTTCGAGGGCATAAGGCAAAAGTTGCCCTACCTCAGCGAATTAGGGATTACCTGTATCTACCTAAATCCGATATTTGAGGCACACTCCAACCATCGATACAATACTGCCGACTACATGAAGGCAGATCCCATGCTCGGAACAAACGAGGAGTTTAGTGTTCTGTGCACCGAGGCTAAAGAGCTTGGGATAAAAATTATTTTAGACGGAGTTTTCAGCCACACAGGCGACGATAGTGTTTACTTCGACCGCAATGCTCGTTATGGAAACGAAGGCGCTTTCCACAGCATTTCAAGCCCATACCGAAGCTGGTATCACTTTTCGCCGGAATATCCTTTCGGATATCGTTGCTGGTGGGGATTTGCCTCGCTTCCGGAGGTTAACGAATCCAATCCGCACTATCGCGACTTCATCTGCGGCAAGGGCGGAGTTATAGACTACTGGCTGTCGCTCGGTGCTTCCGGCTTTAGGCTGGATGTAGCCGATGAGCTACCGGATGATTTTATATATGATATACGAAGGGCGATAAAGGATAGAGGAGCAGACTTCTATTTGTTGGGTGAGGTTTGGGATGATGCTACACTCAAAGTAGCCTATGATATAAGAAGAAAATATCTACAGGGCGACCATCTTGATAGCGTTATGAACTATCCATTTAAGGATGCTGTTATCGAGTTTATAAAGTCAGGTAATGCTGTCTCTTCTATGGAGAGGATAATGCAGATAGTGGAAAACTATCCTAATCCGGCACTTGCCTGTGCTATGAATTTTTTATCTAACCACGATACCGTTAGGGCGATAACCGAAATTGCGGGTGATGCACTCGGCAATCATGACAGATTCTGGCAAAGCGGTAGGTATATAACCGGAGAACGGCTCGACTACGGAAAGAGGTTGTTGAGGCTTGGTTATGCCATGCTGTTTACGTTGCCCGGCGTCCCCAGTGTTTATTATGGCGACGAGGTTTACATGCAGGGTTATAAAGATCCGTTTAATAGAGGATACTATAACTGGTTTGAAACGGATGTCATGTTAAAAGAGGAAATTAAAAAACTATCAAAACTTCGTTCGAAGTTTAATCTTTTCAAATTTGGCGGGATGGAACTTCTTGCCGCCTCGCTCGGGTTCGTAGCATATCGTCGGTTCGACGAGAAGGAGGAGATGTTAATCCTTATTAATCGTTCTTCACAGCTAAAACAGCTCGACTATAAGGGCAAACACATAGAGGTGCCGCCCTATGATTACGTATTAATTAAATTAGATTTAGAATAGGAGGAGTATGGGTTTGGAATCTGTTTTATGGTTAGTATTAACGGTAATTTTACTGGTGTTTGAGGCTTTCACGGCAGCCCTTGTTAGCATCTGGTTTGCAATCGGAGCGGCGGCGGCATTTATTGCTTCGCTTATTGTTCCGGATATGATTATCGTTCATATAATCGTTTTTGTTGTTGTGAGTGTGCTAATGCTGTTGATAACACGGCCGCTTGCAAAAAAATACATGCCCAAAAAATCGGCAGCGCCAACCAATACCGATAGAATTATCGGGCGAAGGGCGATGGTTACTAAACCGATAAAAGGGGATAAAAAGGGAAGAGTATACGTAGACGGACAAAGCTGGGCGGCCCAGAGCAGTGCTGAGTTTGAGGTAGACGATGTTTGCATAGTTCTGGAGGTTGAGGGCGTTACTCTGGTTGTAGGTCCGGTAAACTCGTAAATAATATTTCCAAAAGCTCCACCAAAGGTGGATTTGATTTATGAAAAGGAGAAGTTATGACAGAGATAGTTATTATCATATTTGTTATCCTGCTGCTGATTATTGCGGCGGCAAACATTATTATCGTTCCCCAAGCAAATGCATATATCGTTGAGAGACTTGGCGTATACAGCACAACATGGGAAGCGGGATTGCATTTAAAAGTTCCCTTTATGGATAAAATCGCAAAAAAGGTTCTGCTAAAAGAGCAGGTTATCGATTTTCGTCCACAGCCGGTTATCACCAAGGATAACGTTACCATGCAGATAGACTCGGTTGTTTTCTTTCAGGTAACCGACCCAAAGCTATATGCATACGAAATCGACCGTCCTATAATGGCTATCGAGAATCTAACCGCCACCAATCTTCGTAACATTATCGGTGATCTTGAGTTGGACTCCACCCTTGCAAGCCGTGATGTTATTAATACCAGAATAACGGTTACGCTGGATGAAGCTACCGATAAATGGGGTATTAAGGTAAACCGAGTTGAACTGAAAAACATTATTCCGCCTGCCGAAATTCAGGATGCGATGGAAAAACAGATGAAGGCTGAACGCCAACGTCGTGAAACGTTGCTTCGCGCTGAGGGTGAAAAGCATAGCCAAATTCTGGTTGCCGAGGGTGAAAAGGAAAGCGCTATTCTTCGAGCCGATGCAGTTAAAGAACAAAAAATTCGTGAAGCGGTTGGTGAAGCCGAGGCTATTTTAACCGTTCAAAAGGCACTCGCCGACAGCCTGAGAATATTAAACGAGGCCGCCCCGTCCGAAAGTGTTTTAAAGCTAAAGGCTTTAGAGGCGCTTGCAAAGGTTGCCGACGGACAGTCTACCAAGCTTATTATTCCAAGCGAAATTCAGGATATTGCCGGATTGGTTGGCTCGCTAAAGTCTATAACCGAGGAAATGCCAAACGGTAGTAATAAATAAAACAACACGGCATAATCCCGAAAAAACCCTTGGTAATAAATAAGTATGCCATGAAAATGACGAAAAAGTTACAAAATTCCCCTCAATAGTATTGTATTATTCTTCAAGCTATGTTATAATTTTTTAGGAACAAACTTAAAGTAAACGAACATTCGGAGAAAGCAATGGCAATAGATGCGATAAAGGAGGTAGGCGAGGCTGAACGTCTGGCAGACCAAATAACCGAAGAGGCCCACAAAGAGGCAAAAGCTATCCTTGCAAAGGCTAAGGCCGATGGCGAGGACTCCTGTAACAAGGCGGTAGATGCCGCGCGTGAGCAAATTCAGCAGCAGCTGCAACAGCAGGAAAAGTTAGCCGCTACAGCTGAAACAGAAGCTAAGCAGAAGGCTATTGCCGCAACGGCTCAGCTGGAGAGCGGTTCCTCTGCAAAAATGGACAAGGCAGTTAAGTTTATTATCGACAAGGTGACCAACAACTAATGATAATTAAGATGAAAAAGTTAGCCTGTCTTGTTGCAAAGCAGGAGGCAGGGAGCTTGTTTAAAGCTCTTGCGAAGGAGGGATGTGTCGAACTTCGCAACACCGAGGATTATTTACAACAACCCGAATACGAAAACCTTATAACCAAAAATTATGGCGAGGCAGACGATGGTGATGTTTCATCACTTCGTTCGGCAATTGCTACTATAGCTAAATATGCGCCGTCGAAAAAGGGATTCCTTGCTCCTCTTCCCAGTATCAGCGAGAGTGAGTTTGAGGATGATGTGGTGTTTGGCAAGGCTTTATCTCTTGCCGAGGAAATTAACGGACTTGCCGCCGATATTGCAGCATGCGAGTCCGCTGTTCTTCGTCTCGAAACCGGTCTTGCTACCATTAAACCGTTAGCTAATATCGATCTACCTCTCAATAAGGAGGGAGGTAAATATTACAGCACGGTGTTTGGCGCTGTTCCTATAGGTATCACTAAAGAGATGCTGGAGCAGGAACTACCGCAGGAGTGCCCCGTTGAATTTTTAATGGGAGATCTTTCGGCAGACCAACAATTTTTTGCATTTCTGTGCCTTAAAAAGGATGAAGAGGAAGCAATATCATCGCTAAAACCTTTAGGCTTTTCGAGACAGATCTACCGAGAAATAACCGGAACTGCAGCCGAAAACACCAATCGGATAGAAGCAGAGATAGCCGAGAAAAACAAAAAAATCGAACATCACAAAGAAGCAGTGATGTCTAAAGCAGGCTTTAAGCCTCAAATAGAATCGGCTTATGATTTAGCCGAAACAAGGCTTAACCGAGAAGTTACCATGCTTTCACAGGCAGGAACAAAAAACACCTTGCTGTTATCGGGCTATCTGCCGGTAAATGCACAGGAAAGGGTTGTCAAACTTCTTGATGAATACTGCTGTGCCTATGAGATGAGCGATCCCGGTGAAGATGAGGTCGCAGATGTTCCGATTGTACTTAAAAATAACGCCTTTAACCGACCTTTCGAGATGGTAACCTCGCTGTATGCATTACCGCAGTATAACAGCCCGGTTGATCCCAACCCATTTATAGCGCCTTTCTTCTTTATGTATTTCGGCCTAATGATGGGAGATGTCGCCTACGGAATAATTATTGCACTTGCATCCTTCTTTGTATTAAAAAGAGCAAACCCGGCTGAAGGAACAATGAAAAAATTGTTGCAGGTGGGTATACTCGGTGGTATTGCAACCATAATATGGGGATTCTTCTTCGGAAGCTTCTTCGGAAACTTTATACCAACGGTAACAGAGATGTTTACCGGAACCGCAATAACACCAAAACCGTTATTATTTGATCCACTGGCAGAGCCGCTTATTCTCTTCGGAGTTTCGTTAGGATTCGGAGTTGTTCAGATAATCCTCGGTATGATTCTTTCCATGTATCAAAAATGCAAATTCGGAAAACCTATGGATGCGGTACTGGATGAGGGATTATGGCTGCTAATCTTTGTAGGTCTTGGAGTTGTCGGAATAGAAATGGGTCTCGGAATCGTTATGCCGGTAGCAAACCTCGGGCTCTACATATCACTTGTAGGTGTGGTTTTAATACTTCTAACCAAGGGCAGAAACGAGAAAAGCATTGTTAAAAAGATTACCGCGGGTCTTGGCGAGCTTTACGGAGTTACATCATACCTTGCCGATATCCTGTCATACAGTCGACTGCTTGCCCTCGGCCTTGCAACCGCAGTTATTGCCCAGGTAATGAACACCATGGGAACCCTACTCGGACCGACTGTTCCGGGAGTGATACTGCTTGTTGTTATCTTTGTTATCGGACATGTATTTAACGTTGGTATTAATATTTTGGGAACATTTGTTCATACCAGTCGTTTGCAGTTTATCGAGTTTTTCGGCAAATTCTATATGCCGGGCGGAAAACCATTTAAACCTTTCTGCAACCGAACAAAACATGTACAGGTTTTAAGAGACAATACTCAAGGGTAAGCGAGGGAAACCTCTTAAAAATAAAATAATTACCAAAACAACATTTAACACGGAGGAAATTTAATATGAATTGGGCTGAAACACTGTTTTCCGGAACCGGACTTGCACTGCTTGGTGCTGCACTGGCTATGGGTCTCGCCGGCACCGGCTCGGCAAAAGGCGTTGGTATTGCGGGTGAAGCCGCCGCAGGTGTACTTACCGAAGATCCCGACAAATTTGGTCAAACACTGCTTTTACAGGCGCTTCCCGGAACACAGGGTATTTACGGAATGATTATCGCGTTCCTTATTATGATTAAAATAGGTGTTCTTGGTGGCGGAATTGCCGACCTTTCTATCGAAACCGGTTTTGCGCTGTTTATGTGCGCAATGCCTATTGCACTTGCAGGCCTATTTTCCGGTATTGCTCAGGGCCGTGCCGCTGCCGCATGTATGGGAATCATTGCAAAGCGCCCCGAAGAACTCGGTAAAGCTATGATGTATCCGGCACTTGTTGAGACATATGCTGTTCTTGCTCTGCTTATCTCCTTCCTTATGTGGAATGGTATCGCAGTTTAAGGCGAGCTAAACTATCCACATTTTTTTAGAAAGGAACGGACTAACAGATGCAGGGGTTTGAGAAGATAAAGGCTCAGATTGCGGTTGATGCCAATGCCGAAAAGGATCGCATCATCGCAAAGGCTACAGCACAGGCAGAAGAGCTTAGCCGTAGCTATGCCCAAAAGGCAAAGGCGGCCGAGGCAGAAACCCTACAAAAGGGTGCCGCCGAGGTAGCTGCCGCAAAGGCACGGTCAAGCCATGCCAGTGAAGGCTTCGTTAAGATGGCTATGCTAACAAAAAAAAGAAGCTTAATAGACCGCGCATTTATTGCTGCGAAAAAGGAGCTTCTTGCACTACAGCCGGACGATATGCTGTTAGTGCTTTTAGAGCTGGGCAAAGGACTTAACGAGAAAAGCGGTGAGATTTTATTAAATCCTGCCGACCGTGATAAACTTGGTTCACAGCTTGCAAAACAACTTAGCAAAAATATTGGCGGGGATTTTAAGCCGGCAAAGGATACGGTTAATATAAGCGGTGGATTTATTCTTCGTTGTAACAACATCGAGATAAACTGCAGCTTCGACCGTTTGTTTGACAGGGCTCAAACCGAGCTATCGGGTGAGGTTGCCGACATCCTTTTTGAGGGGTAAGAATATTGAACAAAAAGACAAAAGATATCGATTATCTTTATGCGAGTGGTCGTATAAAGGCACTTGAGCGTGGATTTTTGCCGAGAACAACCCTTATTCGTCTGTGTGAAGCAGATTCTGTTTCGGATGGTATTAAGCTTTTAGTCGAGCTTTCCTACGTAGCGCCGGATACGACGCCTGCAACCATTGAGGCAGAGTTTACCAAGGTGAGCCAGCGTTGCTATCGTGAGGCATCCGAGCTTTTTGCAGATAAAACAATGCTTGATTTTTTTCGTGCAAAATATGATTACCACAATGTTAAAACCATTCTTAAAGGTGTTGCAACCGGTGACGACTACACCCAGCTTCTGTCGGATTGCGGCAGGGTTGCAGGTGAGAAGCTTATAACGGCAATTCTGGAAGACAAATATTCCGCCATTCCAAAACGCCTTGCAAAGGCTACCGCCGATGCTAAATCAGCTTTGGTACACAGTGCCGACCCTCAGATGGTTGATGGATTTCTCGACAAGGAACAATTTGCCGACATGGGTGAAATTGCCGAAGGTACGGGCGAAAAATACATTATTGATTACTTTAAGCTTCAAGTAGACATGCAAAATCTTCGCGCAGCTGTTAGATTGACGAGGATGGGTGCCGAGTTTAGTGAACTTAAAAAATATTTTATTGAGGGCGGAAATATACCGATTAGCCGTCTTCTTATCGAAATGACACCGGAGCTGGTTGTTAATACCTTTACCGGATCATACTTTGTTAGTGTTGCTGCTGTTGCGGCCGAAACACTTCGCCGCGAAAAGGGTCTTGCGGCATTGGATAAAGCGGTTGACGATGCACTAACCTCCTTTATTAAACAGGGCAAACGTGTTGCCTTTGGAGTTGAGGTGCCCATCTCCTATGTAGCCGCTAAGGAGAATGAGCTGGTTGTGCTTCGAACCATATTCGCCGGACTAAAGGCGGGAGTTAAATCGGATATTTTATCGGAAAAACTGAGGGAAACCTATGTATAACGTTGCGGTAATTGGAGATAGGGAAACGGTTATCGGCTTTAAGGCTATCGGCCTTAAGGTTTGCTATGCTGATAACGAAACTGAGGCGAGGGAGCATCTTTTAAGGTTAGCCAAGGAACAAACAGCTGTTATCTATATAACCGACGATTTGGCACAGCGATTAAGCGAAGAGATCGCCGAATACAGTAGGCAACCTTTGCCGGCAGTTATATTGATACCCGGTAAAAACGGCTCAAACGGGGTCGCACTTGCAAATGTCAGCAAGTCGGTAGAACGTGCAGTCGGTGCCGATATACTTAAATAAGAAAGGAACGGACATCTATATGGAAAACGGAACTATTGTTAAGGTGGCAGGTCCATTAGTAGTTGCTAAGGGACTGGCTCACGCAAACATGTTCGACGTTGTTAGGGTTGGTAAAGACCGTATCATCGGCGAAATTATCGAGATGCGTGGCGACGCTGCTTCTATTCAGGTTTATGAAGAAACTGCGGGTATCGGCCCCGGAGACGTTGTTGAAACGACCGGAGCACCGCTGTCGGTTGAGCTGGGACCCGGAATGATTGAAAATATCTACGACGGTATTCAGCGCCCACTCGAGGTTATCGCCAAGATGGTAGGAACCAATCTTTCGCGCGGTATCGAGGTAGACAGCATTTCGAGAGAAAAGAAATGGGAGTTTGTTCCAACCGCTAAGGTTGGGGATAAGCTTAGCGAGGGCGATATTATCGGAACAGTTCAGGAGAGCCCAACCGTTTTACATAAGATTATGATTCCTTTCGGAAAATCCGGTACTCTTAAATCTATTGAGAGTGGCGAGTTTACCGTGATTGAAAAAATTGCGGTATTAACCGACAACGACGGCAAGGATATCGAGCTAACCATGCTTCAAAAATGGCCTGTTCGTCGTGAGCGTCCATACAAACAAAAATTACCTCCAAACATTCCTATGGTAACAGGTCAGCGTATTGTTGATATGCTGTTCCCAATTGCTAAGGGCGGCACAGCCGCTGTTCCGGGTCCGTTTGGTAGCGGTAAAACCGTTGTTCAGCATCAGCTTGCAAAGTGGAGCGATGTTGATATAGTTATCTATGTTGGTTGCGGTGAGCGTGGAAACGAAATGACCGACGTTCTTCGCGAGTTCCCTGAGCTAAAGGATCCTCGCAGCGGCGAGAGCCTTATGAAACGTACCGTTCTTATTGCAAACACTTCCGACATGCCGGTTGCGGCTCGTGAGGCAAGCGTTTATACAGGGATAACCATTGCCGAGTATTTCCGTGACATGGGATACGATGTTGCAATTATTGCAGACTCTACCAGCCGCTGGGCAGAAGCTCTTCGTGAGATGAGCGGACGTTTGGAGGAGATGCCGGGTGAAGAGGGATACCCTGCTTACCTAACAAGCCGTTTAGCACAGTTTTATGAGCGTGCCGGACGTATTGTTTGTATCGGTAGTGACGGACGAGAGGGCTCGCTCTCTGCTATCGGAGCGGTTTCACCTCCGGGTGGTGACATCTCGGAACCTGTTAGCCAGGCAACACTACGTATAGTTAAGGTGTTCTGGGGTCTTGACGCCTCGCTTGCTTACGCAAGGCACTTCCCTGCTATTAACTGGCTGAACAGCTACTCGCTGTACATCGACAGACTTTCTCCTTACTATGAGGAAAGGCTGGGTGAAACCTACGCAGTAAACCGTATTGAAGCAATGAGAATACTCCAGCTTGAAAGTGAGCTGAACGAAATTGTTAAGCTTGTTGGTATGGACAGTTTATCGCATGACGACCGCCTAACCATGGAGGTTGCAAGAATGCTTCGTGAAGACTTCCTACAGCAGAACGCATTCTCGGATACCGATGCATATGCTTCCAGCGAAAAACAGGCGGCTCTTATAACCCTGATATTAGCGTTCGACACTGCCGCTCGCAAGGCGATTTCTGCAGGGGTTAATATTGAGGACATTATCTCTGTTCCATCACGTGACGAAATTGGACGTGCAAAGGATACAGGAGAGGATATATTTGCAAATGACTTCCGCAGAATAGAGGAAGGATTTAAGGCAGAGATAGATAAGCTTATTGAAGAAGCCGGAAAGGAATAAACAGTTATGATGAGAGAATATCGTACCATCGGTGAGGTAGCGGGCCCTCTGATGCTGGTTAGCGGCGTTGAAGGTGTTACCTACGGCGAGCTTGGTGAGATTGAGTTACAAAACGGTGAAATTCGTCGTTGCCGTGTTCTGGAAATTGAGGGTAGTGACGCTCTGGTACAGCTGTTTGAGAGCAGTGCCGGTATTAACCTAAAGGATTCTAAGGTTAGATTTTTAGGGCATGGATTAGAGCTTGGCGTTTCGGACGACATGCTCGGGCGTGTTTTCGACGGACTTGGAAAACCAAAGGACAACGGCCCTGAAATACTTGCAGAAAAAAGATTAGACATTAACGGCCAGCCGATGAATCCTGCTGCACGTGACTATCCTAACCAGTTTATTCAAACAGGTATATCAGCAATAGATGGACTTAATACCCTTGTTCGTGGACAGAAACTTCCCATCTTCTCGGGTTCAGGTCTACCCCATGCGCAGCTTGCGGCTCAGATTGCACGTCAGGCTAAGGTGCTGGGTGATGACGGTAACTTTGCCGTTGTTTTCGCCGCAGTGGGTATTACCTTTGAAGAGGCAGACTTCTTTGTTAACGACTTTGCTAAAACCGGCGCTCTATCCCGTGCTGTTCTTTTCCTAAACCTTGCTAACGACCCGGCTATTGAGCGTATATCTACACCACGTATGGCGCTTACTGCCGCAGAATATCTTGCCTTCGAAAAGGATATGCATGTTCTGGTTATTATTACCGATATTACCAACTACGCTGAGGCTCTTCGTGAGGTTTCTGCTGCACGTAAGGAGGTTCCCGGTCGTCGTGGATACCCCGGATATCTCTACACCGACCTTGCAACTATGTATGAGCGTGCCGGCCGTCTTATCGGAAAACAGGGTTCCATAACCATGATTCCGATTCTATCCATGCCGGAAGATGATAAAACTCATCCAATTCCCGACCTAACAGGATATATTACCGAGGGTCAGATTATTATTTCTCGTGACCTTTACCGTAAGGGCTTAACACCGCCTATCGATGTTCTTCCGTCGCTTTCCCGTCTTAAAGATAAGGGTATCGGCGAGGGTAAAACCCGTGAAGATCATGCAAACACCATGAACCAGCTTTTCTCTGCCTATGCAAGAGGAAAGGATGCTAAAGAGCTTATGACAATTCTGGGTGAGGCTGCACTTACCGAGGTTGATAAAAAGTTTGCACGTTTTGCCGACGAGTTCGAAAAACTGTATGTTAGCCAGGGATACGACGTTAACCGCAGTATAGAAGAAACCCTTGAGCTTGGCTGGAAGCTGTTAACCATACTGCCGAAAAACGAACTAAAACGTATTAAGCAGGAATTTATCGACAAATATTATCCAGAAGATACGCTATAATTAACGTTGAGGAGAACCGGTGGCAAGACTTAATGTAAACCCGACACGCATGGAGCTGTCACGCCTAAAAAATAGTCTTAAAACAGCAACCAGGGGACACAAGCTGTTAAAGGACAAGCGTGACGAGCTAATGAAACAGTTCTTAGAAATAGTGCGACAGAACAAGGCACTTCGTCGTAAGGTGGAGGCGTCGCTTGAGCAGGCATCGGCAGGATTTGCTTCAGCATCCGGCAACATGAGCCCGGAAAGCTTAGAGCAGGCGTTGCTGTATCCCAAACAGAGTATTTCCATCTCGGTGGGATATCGAAATATTATGTCGGTTGACGTTCCGCAGTTTGAAGTTAAAGCAAAGAGCGACCGACCTGCCGAAATTTACCCCTATGCATTTGCCAATACGTCCGGCGAGCTGGACGATGCGGTTCTTTCTCTCTCCGAAATCATGAAGGATTTGTTAGAGCTTGCAGAGATAGAAAAAGCGGTTGAACTACTATCTATCGAGATAGAAAAAACACGTCGGCGTGTTAACGCGCTAGAATACGTTACCATCCCGAGATACATCGAGACCATTAGATACATCACGATGAAGTTAGACGAAAATGAGCGTGGAAACCTAACAAGGCTGATGAAGGTTAAGGATATGATGGTTGAAGAGGCGATACGCAAGGCCCAGGAGCGCACCGCCGCTACCATTAGCGGATAAACACCGTTAATGGAGGAAGGTAGGCAAATACATGAAATATCAAATTGTTGCAGACAGCTCCAGCGATCTCACCAAGGACAACTATCAGAATTCCGACATTGGGTTTTCGGTTGTGCCGCTAACCCTGAGAATTGGCGATAACGAATATATCGACAATGAGGAAATAGATAACAATAAAATGTTAGCTGACCTTGCCACAACAAAGGGCAAAGCTAGTTCGGCATGCCCGTCGCCACAGGACTGGGCGGATAAATTTAAAAAGGCGCACAACAGCTTTGCGGTATGTATATCCTCTAAACTTTCAGGCACCTATAATTCGGCATTACAGGCAAGAGACATGATTCTTGAAAGTTTTCCCGATAAAAAAATTCATGTTATAGACACTAAAGCTACCGCCGGCACCATGATTATGGTAACGGAACAGCTAATGAAATTGATGGACAAGGGTCTTGATTTCGATGAGATTAAGATAGCTATTGATGAGTTTGTAAAAAAACGTACACTTATCTTTTCGCTCGAAAACTTTAATATGCTAATTAAAACCGGACGAATGAACAAGTTGGTAGGCATAACTGCATCTACACTTGGAATAAGAGCTATTGCCAGAGCAGAAGACGGCAGTATTAAAGTTTTAGAAAAAGCAAGAGGTAGAGATAAAGCGCTTGCTCGCATAGTTGAAATCATGGCGGAGCTATGCCCTGATTTTTCTATGGACAAGGAGCGAGAGGTAATAATAAACCACTGCAATAATCTTGAGGGAGCGGAAAAACTTCGCGACATGATAGGCGAGAAATATAAAAACGTAGTTAATATTCGTCTGTTTGATACACGAGGACTTTGCTCGTTTTACGCTTCCAACGGGGGATTAATTCTTTCCTATTGAGCTGAATATGGATAAAAATAACATTACCAAAACTGAGGAGTCGGTTGCTTTACATCGAACAAGACGTAGTTTTTTAGTCGATCATCTGGCTACAACGGCTATATTTAACCTTTGTGGCGGCATATATCTTGCCGGATTGCTAAGGTTTATGGGGTTTTCTGACGCTGCAAACGGAACCATCCTTGCAATACCGGTTTTGGGAGGTTTGTTTCAGATTGTAGGGCCGATAATATTAAGCAAAACTAAGGAGGAACAACCCTTCTTGGTTTACGGAACTTTTTTAGGGCGACTGTGCCTCTCGTTAGTTTTCTTTATACCGATTTTATTGGGCGGTACCGGAATTGGCGGAGCGTTGGTTGTCCTTATATATTCAATGGGACATTGTATTCTATCTATGCTGGCACCCGCTATGGGAAACTGGGTAATGCTTGTTACGCCACCACGTGATAGAAGTTCTTTTTTTGCTCTGCGTGAAAGGTTAGGTCTCGGCTCTATGGCTGTAGCAATGCTTATAGCTTCAGCCCTTCTTGATATCTTAGCTTCACCACAGCAACGGCCAATCGGATTTATGATAATCGGAATTGTTCTTGTGTTGTTTTGTGTTGTTGATTTATATGCCCTAAAACGTATGCACAAACCAAATGCAGACCGTTTAGCGGGACTTACGCTTAAAGAGATGGTTAAAATGTTAGCCACCCACGACATAGCAAAGGTTATGGGACTAACTGTTTTATGGCATCTTGCAACCCAGATATGGATTCCGCACAACAGCATATATGTTATAGAAACGTTAGGTATTAGTTATTCCTTTTTAGGCGTTATGAGCACCGTTACGTCAGTTCAAAAAATTCTTTTAATGGTTTTATGGGCAAGGTATACCAGCAGAAATAGCTTTGAACACAGCTTTTTTAGCTCGATATTTATTTTTGCGCTAAGCAATGCAGTATATCTTGTTATGACGCCGGAAAACGCCATGGTAATGATGGTAGTGCAGAATATAATTTCAGCTACAGCATGGGCAATAATGGGTGTTGCGCTGTTTAATGTTCAATACGACAACTTAACAGGACAACAAAAAGTATTAAAGATGGGAATTATCGGCGGCATTTCCGGAGTGCTGGGCTTTATTGTATCAATTATTGGCGGAAACATAATTGATGCGGTGGATACAGCAGGCGGATTGATAGGGTTCGACGGACAACAGGTTGTTATTAGTATAGCGTGTGTTGCCTGTGTTGGTATAATGATGTTGCTGTATTATGGATTTATTCCTAAGGATAAACGCCCCAAAATAAAGGATTACACTGATTTATTGGCAATTATAGTATCCAGAATAAAAACCTTGATAAAGGATAAAGCTAACAAGCGCAAATATCGCTCCGAAAGATGGATACATTAAATGGCAGTATGCGCCAATAGTTGAACTACTATAGAAAAAACAACGATAAAAATTAGGAGGAAAGTATGAACGAAACAATTAAGCACATTATGGAACGTCGCAGTATGCGCGGATTTAGTGCAGAAATGCCAACAAAGGAACAACTAACGGCCCTTGTAAATTCCGGTCTGCGTGCACCCAGCGCTCTTAACAGCCAGTCTAATCACATAACAGTTATAACCGACAGTGCTTTGATAAACGAGCTAAATGCCGGAGTCGTAGGTAAAATGGACGATGCCGCAAAAACAAGGATGAAGGAACGTTGCGGCGATGAAATAACGGTTTTTTACGGAGCACCATGTGTCATGCTGATAAGCTCGAATTATCAGCACGAATACTACAGCAAGATTGACGTTGGACTTTGTGTAGAAAACATCTGCCTTACAGCAGAATCGATGGGGCTAAACAGCTGTATTATAGGAATGATTACAATGTTTATGGCCACCCCCGAAAGCGCAGAGTTCGTAGCAAAGTTAAATCTGCCAAAGGATCAAAAACCGGTTATTGCCGTAGCGCTCGGAAAAGGAAACATAGAAATGGCAACGCCCCCCATTAATGAGGGACGTGTGAATTGGTTATAAGGGTATTAATTCGCATTGCTCAATTAACCCTTTATAATTATCGTTGCTGTATAAATCCCGAGAAGCTAAGAAGGCAGCATCTTCTAAAAGAAGCTCATCAATAAATTCCCAAATATCCTCGGCTAGTCTACGTTTTTTGTAGAAGTCGAGGATTATTTTGTTTTCGCTATAGCCCTTGTTGTATTTTTTATATTCGGCAAAAAAATCCTCTGCAAACGGAAGGCTCTCAAATGCAAAAAACTCGGCTTCCCTCGGGGCGTACTTCAACCCCTCCCAGTCGATTAACACAAGTCGGTCGGCAGTTTGCATAAGGTTCCAACCATGTATGTCGGTATGGCATAGAACGTTTTCATAGCTTTGCTGTTCAAACAGCGTTTTTAGCTCGGCTGTTTGTATGGTAAGGCTATAGATTCTATCCCTATATTTTTTAATAAAAGGCAGAAGAGCGATATCATTATTAATAAACTTTTGCAGTTTATCGTTAAATGATATATCAAGCTTCTTTATAAGGTTATCTCCGGTACTGGCCTGAGGGGTATAGCTATGCAATTTTCCTAATATTTGAGCAAGCTCGAGAACCTGCGTGCGTGTTAACGGAGTAGGGCCGATGGTTACGCCGTCGATATAATCGTATAGCTGATAAACATAGTCGCTGTCTTCATAATAATACTCACCCGAAACCGTATCTATGATGGATGGAACGTGACCTTTTAGGCAACCCTCAGAAAGCTGTCGCATAACGGGGGTGTAGCCCAACATCCATGAAATAGCCATGATGGAGTATGGCCTTGCTTTTTCATATAGCTTTAAAAAAAACCGACCTTTCGGCGAGAGAACAATAAATGCTCTCGCCGAAAAGCCGCCCTGAACTTCGGTAATGTTGCTGTTATCTAATCCATAGCTGTGTTTTAGCACAGTTGCTATCTGTTTTAAATGTTCCATTGAACCTTTCGCTGTGGTAAAATTTCAAAATCGCAGGCAATTAAAATATCTTCCACATGTTTTATCGATTCGCCGCTCCAACCGTAAGAGCCAAATGCCATGCCAACCCTGTTTTTAGGCTTTAATCCTTTCATGTAGCATAAAAATGCCGAAACGGTGGGCAGCATATTATTGTTCAAAGTCGAGCTCCCAACAAACACATGGGAGGACTCAAGCATGCGAGAAATAGCTTCGGAATAGTGGGTTTTGGATAAATCGATAGCCTCAACCTCAAACCCCATTTCGCTGTACTCTCTGGCAAGATTTCTTGCCATTTTAGTAGTAGTTCCCCACATACTGTCGTAGATAATAGTTAGGGTTTTTTCCTGAACACGTCCCATCGACCAAGCAACATATTTATCCGCAATAAGCGGTATCGTCTTTTTTAATATTACGCCGTGCGATGGGCAGATCATCTCTATCTCAAAATCACCGAGAGCTTCAACTAATTTTTGAACCTGAATTCCAAACGGAAGAACTATATTCGCATAATAGTTGCCACAGCGCTCCAGTAACTCCTCTATGGTAATATCTTCGTCCAGAACTGCGCCGGTTCCAAGATGTTGCCCGAAAGCATCGTTTGAGAATAAAATTTTATCCTCTATAAGGTAGCTTGCCATGCTATCAGGCCAGTGCACCATCGGCATAGGCAAAAAACTAAAGGTTTTTTCGCCGGTGTTAAGGGTGTCGCCTTTTTTTACGGTGCAAAATTCATAATCAATGCCCTTGTAGTATGCCTTAAGCCCCTTTTCACAGGCGGCGGTGCCGTATATCTTCGCCTTTGGATACTGCTCGTTAATAAGCGGAAGTGCGCCACTGTGGTCCGGTTCAACATGGTTGCAGATTATGTTGTCTATCTCTCGCTCGCCCAGAACCGCCTTGATGTTTGCAAGAAACTCCTCGGCAAAAGACGCCTTAACAAAATCGATAAGAGTTACCTGCTCATCAATAACAAGGTAGGCATTGTAGGTAGTTCCATAGAGGGTTTGATATCCGTGAAAAACACGAACATCAGAATCAACCACGCCTACAGAATAAATATTTTTTGCTAATTCCATTTATTTGTTTCCTTTACTGTGCTGTAAACTGATCCTTTCCTACTCCGCAGAGTGGGCATTCAAAATCGTCAGGCAGTTCGTTGAAAGGGATATCGCCATCGTACTCCCAGCCACAGACATCACAAATATATTTTTCCATAACGTTCTCCTTTTATATTAATTATATACACATAACTTATGCGCCAACTCTGTACTGTGTACAGACTCCACACTATTTGCAGATTGTATTTATTTTAACACAGTAAAAATATTTTTTCAAGCACTGTTGACTATTTGCCCACAATTTCATATAATTATACAAGGAAGCAATTAAATTATAGCTTAAACTATAGAGGACGACACAACACTACAGGAGAATTATTTATGATTTCAGCCGGAGATTTTAGAAACGGTGTAACATTTGAGATGGACGGCAATGTTTATCAGGTTATCGATTTTCAGCATGTTAAGCCGGGAAAAGGCGCTGCCTTTGTTCGTGCGAAAACCCGTAACGTGATAACCGGTTCGGTTACCGAAACAACCTACAATCCATCTGATAAGTTTCCGCCGGCATATATCGAGCGTCGCGATATGCAATATTTATATAGCGATGGCGAGCTGTATCATTTTATGGACGTAGAAACATACGAGCAATCGCCAATTAATGAATCCAGCCTGCCGGACAGTTTTCGCTTTGTTAAGGAAAACGAGGTTGTTAAAATTCTATCCTATAAGGGAAGCGTTTTTGGCGTAGAGCCTCCAAACTTTGTTGAACTTGTTATAACCCAAACAGACCCCGGGTTTAAAGGTAACACAGCAACAAACACTCTAAAACCGGCAATAGTAGAAACCGGCGCAGAAATTAGGGTTCCGCTTTTCTTAGAAGAAGGCGAAAAGGTTCAGATAGATACCCGCACCGGCGATTATATGGGTAGAGCATAATAACAAAAAACAGGAAGGGAAAAGAAAATGGACTTAAAAGAAAGAGCCTCCTACGTTAAGGGCTTGGTAGACGGATTAGATCCCGATTTTACCACCAAGGAGGGGAGAATATTAAAGGAATTATTAGCACTCGTTGGCGATATCTGTGATTCAGTTGTTGACATAAACGACGATATCGACCAGATTTACGAAGAAATTGATGCCATCGATCAGGATCTTACAGATATTGAAGAAGAGCTGAGCGAGGAGTGTGGTTGTGGCTGTGGCGATGAGGAAATTGAGGACAGCGGCATTTATGAAATAACCTGTCCTGAGTGTAAGGATGTTGTATGTATGGACGAGGACATGCTTGCAAGCGAGGATCTGTGTTGTCCAAACTGCGGAACAAAATTTGAAATAGATTTTACCGAGGAAGATCAGGACTAAAAATCTACAAGGAACCAATAATCAGATTATCTTCAAAAAATTGAGTATATTAATAGCCTTTCTGTTGATACTATCAACAGGGAGGTTTTTTCTTCCCAATATAAATGAAAGGAGATAATTATGGAAATAGATAATACTCCGGGATACGAGGATAATGATCTTCTTCGCTCCTTGGCATTTTTAAACTCCGGCCTTGATTTTCTGCCAAAAGATGATGATTTAATTGAGCAGGAACGCTACCAGGAAAGCGAGGAGGAGGTTTTGAGAAAGATGAAGCTGCGCAAGGAACATGAGCAGTAATTTTCTTAAAGCGCAAATAACAATCGATGTCGAAAAAAATCGATATCGATTGTTATTTTAACAATATAAGCAAAAAAAAGTTAAAATTTTACATAGAAAAAATTTGACAGCTAATTTACATTGCTGTATAATTAAATATATACGTTAGGTGGAGACATCATGAAAAAAATTAGCTTTGTCTTTACAAAGGATACTAACTGTGTTGGATGCAATAAATGTATTTTTGTATGTCCTACAAGAGCAAATGAAGCCTTTTTTGAAGCGGATAGCAACAAGGTTTTTATTAAACCGGGGCACTGCATTTCCTGCGGTGAGTGCATTAATATCTGTGATCACGAAGCCAGGGACTACATAGACGACACAACAAGTTTTTTTAAAGATTTAAAAAATGGTGAAAACATCTCGGTGGTTATTGCACCGGCGAGTCGTTTTAACTTTTCATCGGTTAAAAAGCTTGCCGGATATCTAAAATCCATCGGTGTTAAAAATGTTTACGATGTTTCCTTTGGTGCAGACATCTGTACCTGGGCGCATGTAAAAGCTATTAAAGAGCAGGGCTTGAGCGGGATAATTGCGCAACCATGTCCTGTGGTGGTTAGCTACATAGAAAAATATTTGCCAAGGCTTACCGATAGATTGTCGCCGATACAAAGCCCTGTTGTATGTCTTGGAATATATCTTAAAAAGCATCTTAAAAGAGACGAAAAGCTTATGTTTCTATCCCCCTGTATCGGCAAAAAAAGAGAGAGTACGGCAGTCGAAACCTTCGGTGTGTTAGATTACAATACTACCTTTGTTAAGTTTTTACAACATCTTAAAGATAATAATATCGATCTAAATGATTATCCGGAAACTGAGTTTGATATTACCGAATCTTCATTAGGTTTTACATTTCCACGCCCCGGTGGACTGAGTGAGAATATCAAATATCACCTTGGAAAGGATATTTGGATAAAGGAAGTTGAGGGTATCGACAAGATAAAGAAATACTTAGATGACCTGTGTGAAGATATCGATAACAATCGGCCGATGCCGGCAATTGTTGATGCGTTAAACTGCGAAGAAGGATGTAACCTCGGCACAGGAACAGACAAAAAGGCATCACTAAACCATATCGACTACACATTTAACGAAGCAAAAAGCAAAATGCAAAAGGATGATAGTGAAAAGCTATTTCGTTTTTTCGATGAAAATTTGAAGCTGCCTGAATATTACAGAGAGTATGTCGATAGAAGCAGTGATTACAAAGATCGTGATGATATCGACCTTGAAGCCGCATTTGTTTCGCTTGGTAAGTTTAACGAGGTTGATCGAACTGTTAACTGTTTTAGCTGTGGATATGGCAATTGTTACGATTTTGCACACGAGCTTGCGGCAGGTCATAATAATAAAAATAATTGCAGGTTCTATCTTTTAAATAAATTTAAAACATTAAGTGAGTATGACGAGCTTACCGGCCTTAACAATAGAAATTGTTATAATATGGATTACGCAGAGCTTAAACGAGCGTATCCCGGTTTTGTTGGGATTATTTATATCGACATTAACGGACTTAAAGAAGCTAACGACACCAAGGGACACAGCTATGGCGATCAGATGATAATTAGCTGCTCCTGCATACTGAAAAAGGTTTTCGGTAAAAAGGTTTATCGTGTAGGTGGCGATGAATTTGTTATACTTTCTACCGATAAAAATGAGGCGAAATTTATTGAAGCCGCCGAAACTCTGCGATTGTTGTTGGAAGAGGAGAAGGACGTGTCGGCGTCTATGGGCTATGCAATATGCAAATCGGCATCTGATATGGAGGAAAAAACTCAGGAAGCTGATTATAAAATGTATGAGGCAAAGAAACAGTATTACAAAAACAGGCAAACCGTAGATAGAAGACGAAGATATCTTATTGATTAAATTGCCATTATCTCGGCAGTAACCCCGTTAAATTGACAATTGCACCTTGTCGGTATATAATTATACCGTGTGAAAAAATAAAGGGTTGGTATCAATGGGTGAAATGTTGGGCAAGATATTGCCGATAATACTCTTAATGGCGCTTGGATATATAATAAGACAAAAAAATATAATCTCAAAACAGGGCATCGCCGGTATAAGGTTTTTGGTGGTTAACATCTCCCTTTCTTCGATGCTCTTTTTGCTGTTTTTAGAAATGGAATTCGAACTCCAGTATCTATACATATTTTTGCTGACCTTTGCTTTGCTTGTAGTTATGATGCTTTCAGGATTTCTTCTTAACCTTGTTAAGCCGTTATACAGCAAATACAATCCTTTTGTTACCTCGGGATGTGCATTTGCGCTGGTTGGAGTCGCTCTTTTCGGAATACTGTTCGGTGAAAACCGGATGCAGGAATTTCTTGTTATAGGTCTTGCGCACGAACTGTTTGTTTGGGTTATCTACTACATGGTGCTTCGTATAAAGATAGGAGGGGAGAAGTTTTCTCCTTCATCTCTTGCTAAAATTTTTACATCACCCATGCTACTTGCCATCGGTGCAGGGCTTATATTAAACTTATCCGGCATTGGTAGTTTTTTATCGGAATACTTTATGTGGCAGAGCTTTGTTGGTACCGTTGATATGGTGGCAAGCACGGCAACTCCGCTTATGCTAATTCTGCTGGGCTATGGCCTTGCAATCGAAAAAAAGTATTTAACACCAAGTGTAAAGTTGCTGGTGTCTCGCTATATTGTTGCGGCGGTGGTTGGCACTGCGTTTATCCTTCTCGTAGTAAACACCTTCTTTGAAAATAATCCTATGGTAAGAATATCCTTTATTTCATTAATGATTATTCCGCCTATTTTTTCGCTTCAGCTACTGGTAGGAACCGTTGGAGGGAGCGAGGAAGATGAAAAAGTAATAAGCAACACGCTGGCGATGGGTTCGGTTGTCGGAATTGTGCTACTTGTGCTATATGCATATATTGTTGCCTAATTATTAATAAATTTCATATTTTTTGTTGCAATTTTTATCAAAAAGTGATATAATAAAATGACAATTAATGTTGGGGGAGATAGTGTGAGCCGTGAATCCGAAATATATGCGCAAGAGTTGATGAACAATCTATCAAGCGAACAACTTTTTGCTATACTAGACACAATTCCTTTAGGGGTGAATGTTTGGAATGATAAGCGCGAGCTGATCTATACCAATACTTATCTTCTGGAGCTTTTTTCATTACATACACGGGAAGAATACACTAAGAATTTTTACCTTTTTTCTCCGGAACTACAGCCCGACGGAACCAGCTCGCTTGAACTTTCTCAAAATTATCTTACCGAGGCATACAAAAAAGGATGCCATAATTTTAACTGGTTACATGTAAATTTAATGGGTGATGAAATCCCATGTGAAATATCCATGCATCTGTTTAATGGAATGTTGGTTACCCTGATTAAAGATCTAAGATCTCAGCTTGCCGAATATGAAAACAATCAACTTGCAGATGGCTTTTTTTATAACAGAATTACCGATAAAGCGCTTTTTAACGCTGTAGCGGAGCTTTCGGACGAATGGTTTTGGGCTTATGAATCAAAAACGGCCGAAATACAGTTTTTTGGCAAGGGCATAGAGATACTTGGATTGCCGACTGATAAAAATCCCTTTCCGAGTAGTGTTGTAGACAGTGGAATTGTTTATCCCGACGATTTAGAAGAGTTTTTAAGATTCGATGCCGAAATGCGAAAGGGCAATCTCGGTCCATTTGATATAAGGTTTATTCTGCCGGACGGCTCGCATAGATTCTATCGAATTACCTATAAAATTAAAAAAGATGCTCAGGGCAGGATACTCTATGCAATTGGCAAAACATTTGATATCCATGAGCAAAAATTATTGGAACAGATGTCCAAAACCGATCTTTTAACCAATTGTTTAAATAAGGTTGCCACCGAAAAAGCGATAGAGAGTGCGATAGGAGCGGGGCAGGAAGCACAGCATGCATTGTTTATTGTTGATGTTGATAACTTTAAGGCGGTTAACGACAATTTGGGTCACCATTTTGGCGACCGTGTATTAAAAGAAATCGCAGATAATTTGCACCAAAATTTCCGAGAGTTAGATATCATCGGACGTATAGGCGGAGATGAATTCATAGTTTTTGTTCGCAACTTAAAAGATGCCGAAACAATTATTCGCAAGGCTGAAGCAGTTTCTAAAGCTTTTAAAAACAACTATTCCGGTGAAAATTCCGATTATAAAATATCAGGCAGCATAGGCATTGCGATGTACCCTAAGGACGGAGATAGCTACCAGGAACTTTACAAAGCTGCCGACAAAGCTCTTTATCAGTCGAAGGTACGAGGTAAGGATTGCTACACCTTTTATTCCGAAGACCTTGTTGACGGAACGATGAAAACCTTAACCCTTTTAGAAAATGCAAACCGCCTTGCAAGCTCTTACTTCGATTTTGATATGATTTCATACGTGTTCGATACCATGTATGAAGCGATGGATATAAACGGTGCAATGGACATGGTTGTTCAGTTTATAGGAAAACGCCTCGGTGCCGACAGATGTTATACCTTTGAAACCTTTAACAAAGGCGCTAACTACAGTGTAACACACGAATGGTGTAGTGAAAACGCCTCGGTTGAGATAGGAAACCTGCAAAATATACCTCATGAAGCGTTAGAAGAATTTTTTATTAAGTTAGAAAAAAACAATGTGCTTTACAATAACGACACAAATGTTATAGAAGGCGATACTTCTTTTAAATTAGTTAGAGGACAGGGGATAAAAAGCTTTTTATTAGTTCAGGAAAAAGGAAGGGATCATACTAATTTTATACTTGGGCTGGACGACTGTGAAACATCGAGGGTTTGGGTCGAAAGGGAAATAATAAGCCTACGATATGTTTTAAAAATTCTTTCGGTATTTATGCTCAATGAAAATATAAGATTATCATAAAAAAATATCCATCGGCTCATTATAAGTGAGTCGGTGGATACTTTTTTGCTACGATGTTTTTGTTTGGTTAATGTCCTCCACGTTGTCTCGGGTTACATTTCTTATCCATTTTCCGGACAAAACTCTTATGCAGGACAGGGTTGCCTTAAACACCGTGTCGATTCTCATTGTCATGTAGACGAAGATTGGCGACCAACCAAGCAGAAATCCGGTAATCAAACCGAGAGGAACGCTGATACACCAAACGGCTCCACAGTCTATCAATAACGATGTTTTAGTGTCGCCGCCTCCTCTTAAAATGCCAACAATGTTAAGCGCATCTATCGCCGAGATAGGCATTACAGCCCCCATTACCAGTATCATTTGGGTGGCAAGCTGTGACGCGCCGTCGCTAACGTCGTAGAGTTTTGGAAATACGCCGCTAATACTTATAATAAACAGTCCCGATACCAGCCCCACGCTAAAAACAATTAGCAATAGGTTGTGCGCAAGTTTTTGGGCATCCTGCCGTGTTCCGCCTTGGCCAATACACTTTCCGCAAAGCACCGCTGCAGCGGAGGCAATGCCGAAGGTAAAAACACTTGCAACCTGAAATACCAAACCCGCTATGCTATTTGCCGCTACGAACTGCGAGCCGATGTTTCCGATAATCATGGCGACAACAGTGGTTCCGACGCTCCAAATAATCTCGTTGCCCACTACCGGCAGGCTGTATCTTATATAGTCGGGGATAAGGCTTTTATTAAATGCAAAAAAATCTTTAATACGCATCATTAACGTTTTTTCAATTTTATGCATATAGATTATAACCATAGTAAGCTCGCTAAAGCGGGCTAAAACCGTTCCGACAGCGGCACCTCTAACGCCAAGCTCCGGAGCACCAAACTCACCAAAGATAAACATATAGTTAAAAAACACATTAACAAAAAGGGAGATGGTGTAGATTACAGCAGACGCCTTTACCGATTCAACAGCTCTAAGACATACCAAGAAACAGCTACTGCTACTAAAAAAAACAAAGGATAGGCTGAGTAGCTGAAGATAACCGGCACCCGCCTCGATAACCTCCGGCTCGTTGGAATAAAGGCTTAAAATCTGATGGGAAAAGAAAAAACAAACGACGGTAAATAAGAGTGAAAGCGCAAGCAAAAATCTCATGGTTATGGAGATTATCTGCCTTATGACCTTTTTGTCGCCCTTGCCCCAATACTGTGCAATTAAAACAGTGCCGCCGGAAGAAAACCCGAAACCTGTTATCATTAAAATAAAAAATGGTTGACCTCCGAGGTTGGCAGCGGCAAGCGCAACATCGCCAAGACTTCCAAGCATAAGGGTGTCCATAAGCTGAACGGCTAAGCTGATTATATTTTGAAAACCTATAGGAAGCGCAATGGCGGCAAGGCTTGCCAAAAATGCTTTATTTATGCTAAAGTGTTTATTGAAAAACGCGGTCATATTTGTTGCTCCTTGAATTGTATAATTGTTTATGCTATAATTACGATATTATTAAATCGGGGGAAGTATGAGCTTTAAATCGATTATTTTTGATCTCGGAGGTGTAGTAGTTAACTACAACCCTAAGGAATATCTGTTGGATAGATTTACCGATGAAGATACCGAAAAAAAACTATACGAGGCTTTTTTTGCAAGCGAAGAATGGCTGATGCTGGATAAAGGAACCTTAGAGCAGTCACGAGCTAATGCGATATTTATGCAGCGCGCAAAAAAAATGGGGCTCGGTTTTGAAATGCAGGCTCTTATTGATGATTGGTTTTATCTGCTCAGGCCTAAAAAGGATGTATGTAGTCTTATTTTAGAGTTAAAGCAGTTTGGCTATGATGTGTATTACCTTTCTAATATGTCGCATGCCGGAATTAAATTTTTAAGAACCCAAACCAATGTTATGAAGCTGTTTAAGGGCGGAGTTGTCTCCTGTGAGGTTCAGATGCTAAAGCCGGACTCAGAAATATATAAGCGCGTTCTTTCTCAAAACTCCATTCCGATTGAAACCACCGCCTTTATCGATGACACGCCAAAAAATGTTGAGGCAGCACATAAATTCGGGTTAAAGAGCTTTTTATACACAACCACACCCAAGCTAAAACAATCACTTCATAAAGAGGGAGTTAAGGTGTTTCTTTAAATATTGTTCTTAAAATAGAATATTTCGGCGCCACCGTATCACAGCTAAAGCTAAATTTCTGCATTGCGTGAGGGGTGGCGTTTATTGTATCGCCCTTATCGTTTGTTATATTGTAAGGTTTAACATCAACTATTTCACCGTTTGGCATAAGTATATTTAGCGTTTCACCCTCGGTAAACTTACCTCGTTGAGTGCAATATATTCTTCCGTTTTCACAGTAGTCCACAACTGCTATCGGCTCGCCTCCCTTAATATACCCACCGGTATTTATAGCCTGTTTTGCATTCTGCGCACCTAAATAAAATCCTGTTCCGTAAGGTCGATGGCTACATCGCAGTAGCTCCTGTTTAACATCAATGCCGCAGTCGTAAGGTTTTTGCATTATTCTATCGGTAGCTCTGCGGTAGATTGAGGTTACACTGGCAACATAGTAAAATGATTTGCTGCGCCCCTCTATTTTAAAGCTGTTAACACCGGCCTCTGCCAATCGGTCGAGATATGGTGCCATACATAGATCCTCAGCGTTTAGTATATAGCTCGAACCCTGTTCCTCGAAAATAGGAAGCGAAAAACCTTCGTCGTTTAATAGGGTGTAGCTATGCCTACACGGCTGATAGCACTCCCCCTTATTGGCATCACGGTTTTTTAGGTAGGAGGAGAGCAAGCAACGCCCGGAAAAGGACATACACATAGCGCCATGAACAAAACATTCCAGCATAAGCTCTTTTGGAGTGTTAGCCCTTATAGCGGCAATCTGCTCAAGGGAAAGCTCCCTCGCAAGAACAACCCTCGAAGCTCCCATCTCATACGCAGCCTCGGCGGCAAGTTGATTTGTTATGCCAACCTGGGTGGAGAGATGAATTTCGGTATTTGGTGATAGCTTTTTACATAGCATGGTAACGCCGAGGTCGGCAGTTATAAATGCATCAACTCCCGCATCTCGTGCAATTTCTATTGCCCGTGGAAGAAAGGGTATCTCCTCCGGTGTAGGGGTTGTGTTTAGGGTGTAATAAATATTTTTATCGGCACCATGCGCCATTTTAACAGCGGCTATAAGCTGTTCTTCGTTAAAATTTGCCCTGCCCTTTCTCATTCCAAACTCGTTACCGCCAAGGTATATAGCATCAGCGCCATAGGCTATTGCAAATTCAAGGCAGGTAAGGTCGGCGGCAGGGGATAAAACTTCCGGCAACCTAATCATCGGTTTCAACCGTTGCATTAACGCCGGCGGCCGTATTTATATTAGCGGCATGTTCATCGGCGGTAACTCCGTAGTAGTAAGTTCCTGCAAGATCGGTTACAAAGAAGTAGTATGGGCTATCCTCGGTGGGGTAAAGAGTGTTATTGATGGCGTCAAATCCGGGGTTACAGATAGGTCCAATCGGAAGTCCTTCAACATGATAGGTGTTGTAAGCGTTATACATAGCCTCATACTCACGACCCTCGCCAAACAGCTCCCACCCTGCATCGCTGTCGCCGTTTCCGAGGTAGTATGCAACGGTATCATAGAGATAGTTGTTATCTCCGGCACGGTTAACATATCCACTAACGTTACATTCCAATCTGGTTATCGGGCTTTCCGGTGCAAGGCGGTTGTGCAGAACAGCTGCAACATTAGCCTGTTGCTCAACCGGACCGGCCTCACGCTGAACTATTGAACTTAAGGTTAGCAACTCATCTACAGTCATACCAAGCTCGGTTGCTCTTGCCTGCATTTCATCGGTAAATATTAAATCAAACTGAGCATAAATTTTTTCAACCATTTCATAAACCGTGCTGTCGGGGAAGAAGAAGTATGTTTCGGGATATAGATAGCCTTCAGATTTCATAAATCTAAGCGGTTCGTCCGGTATCTGATTCCAAAAATCAAACTGGCTAAAATCGCCATTGTTGGCAACATCTAAAAACTCATCAACGCTGCAAAGGCCCGCTTCCTCCATTAACTGTGCAAACCGTAGCGAGGATATACCCTCAGGGAAGGTAACAGATACCTGTTCACGCTCGGTATTCGGTGTCTGCAAAACGGTAACAATCTCAGCATATGGCATACCCTTGTTGAGGGTGAAAGAGCCATACTGTAAGCTATAATCAGCGCCGGTAATTCGAATGTACTGCTCGAAAATAAAACCATACTCAACTATACCTTGCTCCTCCAACATGGCAGAAATTTCGGCAGGAGTAGTTCCTTGTTCAACAACAAGTGTAACCTCCTCACCAAGAACCTCCGCTCCGTCCATCTCGTCGGTAAGCGTAATATAAGCATAAAACCCACCGGCAATCAATGCGGCAAGCAACACCAAAAAAACAACAAAACATCCACAACCAATTTTTCTTCCGGTAGTCATAAAAAAATCCTTTCAAAAAAAACAGCGACAAGCCCAAATAAGGCGACATTACTGCCAAAGGCAGTAATAAGCAAAGAAAACAGCAACATCGCTCCAAGAGGAGCGATAAGCCCAAAGGGCGACATTACTGCCAAAGGCAGTAATAAGCAAAGAAAACAGCAACATCGCTCCAAGAGGAGCGATAAGCCCAAAGGGCGACATTACTGCCAAAGGCAGTAATAAGCAAAAGGAAAAGCGACATCGCTCCAAGAGGAGCAATAAGCTCAAGGAAGGCGACATTACTGCCAAAGGCAGTAATAAGCAAAAGGAGCGATAAGCCCAAAAAGAACTTAGCAGGAGGGAAATATTGTGTTTTTCTATGGCATTGCCGTAGGAAATGCTGTAGAAAATGACGAACGAAGTGAGTCAAGCAATATTTCTGCGGCTCCCCGTTAGGGGAGACGATTTAGTCAAACATCATATTCATATAAAAATTATCGATTTTAAAATTTTTATTTAATATACATATTGAGCCATAACCAAAGGTTGTTGATAACGAATTATCTGTAAATAACGGATGATCCATAGCGGTGTGAACCGTAACTCTATCGCATCCTTCCATCCTGCCGACAACCGACATTAAGGCGGCAACGTTATAGATATCATCCGAAAAAAGTTCTCTAAAAATTATTCCGTTTTCAGAGGAATGAAAAACCCCATACCCGTTTGGCATAACAGCAATAACTGCATTTTTACGTTGCCAATACCCGCAATAAGCGCGGTAAATTTCGTTAGAGAAGGTTAGGTAGTCTCCTTTAATATAGCGAGCCCTAAGCGTTGTTAACGGTTCCAGCTCTACCGGAGTAAACTCAACGTTTGGTATGGACAGATTATTTACTGCAAATTCAGTTTGTCGTAAAGTTGTGCAGCTATTAAATCCGGTGATAGACAACCAACTCTCGGCAGGAGTATCCACGGCCGGCGTTGTTGTGGCTATAAAATTGGCGCCTCTTGCGCTTAATATGTGTTTTGCATATTCGATGAGCTCGGAAGCAACTCCGGCCAACAAAAAAGAAGGCTCAACCGACATAGGTTGCATAAAAAATCCGGGACACCCCGATACAGATACCGGAAACAAATAAAGTATCGCCAAAACTTTATCTTCATTTTCGCAGATGAAGGTGTTATGTGGTAGTGAAATATCGTCGAATAATCTATCGGCATTCCATCTGCAATCGGTGGAGTTTAACAGCCGTAATAGCTTTGGGTGTTCCTCCGGCCTTGCCGCTCGGAATATCATATTACTTTATATCCTTTCAGCATGTTTTAGTAACAAAGTTGTATACTTCCTTTGCGATATCCTCTCGAGAGCGCATCTCGGAGTTGTTTTGGCAGTGAACAACCCTCCAGCCAAGTTTGTTTGCAAGAAATTGGGCGGCCTCGGCGGCGGCATTTTGGTGGTTTTCGTCTGCTTCGTGTATATCCCTTTCTCCACCCTCGGAGTACCTCTTATCCATAAGTGAGGAGCTAACCTTTGGATCAACCGACAGAAAGATAACCTCGTTAGGTTTTGGCAGTCCAAGTTTATTATACTCAAAATCGAACAACCAGTCAATAAAATTCTGCCATTCTTCCTTTGGAAGTTTGCTACACTGGTGGATAGCGTTCGCTGTGGTATATCTATCGGCAATAATAATACCGCCACTTTCGTAAAAAGCTTTTAACTCGGTCATATATCGGCAGTATCTATCTACCGAGAAAAAACTTGAAGATGCATAGGCGTTAACATCCTCGGCATTATCAGCGAGCTCTCCGGAAAGATACATGCGAACCGGACCGGAGGAAAGGCTGTCGTAATCCGGAAATGCCACCGTCATTACCTTTCTGCCGTCCTCACAAAGTGCCTTATATAAAAGCTGAGTCTGGGTAGCCTTACCGCTTCCATCCAACCCATCAATAACAATTAATATACCCATAAATCAACTCCGAAAAAATTAATAAATATCATAAAGAACAGCATCTTGCCCGAAGGTTGAGGATTTTGCAACCTAAAAAACATCTTGACCGAAGGTCGGAGGATTTTGCAACCTAAAAAACATCTTGACCGAAGGTCGGAGGATTTTGCAACC